>NZ_SMKO01000095.1 GCF_004348685.1 Nonomuraea deserti
CGGCAGGGACGTCCCCTGGGGCGGCGGGGACGGCTTCCGCGACGAGGACGGCGGGTGGGACAGGAGGGTTGCCAGGCGGGCTCGGAGGGGGACGATCAGGGCGTCGCCCGCGTGTGAGACCCCGCCGCCGATGACGACGGCCGCCGGATCCAGCAGCCGCGTGTACGTGGCCAGCGCCAGGGCGAGCGCCTCCACGGCCGCGTCCCACACCCGCCCGGCCGCCGCGTCTCCCTCCGACGCTCGCCGCACCACCTCCTCGGCCCCGCCGGCGCCGTACCGGGCCGCGACCGCACCGCCCGACGCGTACGCCGCCAGGCAGCCCCGCTGCCCGCACCCGCAGGCCGCACCGCCGGGCCGCACCGGGATGTGCCCGATCTGCCCGGCCCATCCGGCGGCGCCCCCGTACAACGACCCGGACAGGACGACCGCGCCCGCGATGCCCGTGCCGATCGGCAGGTAGAGGACGTCGTCCCCGCCCGCTCCGTAGGCCAGCTCCGCCTCCCCGGCCGCGCGGACGTCGTGCCCGAGCGCCACCGGCAGGTCCACGTCCGTGAAGGACGACGCGGGCACGTCCCGCCACCCGAACGCGGCCGAGAAGACGGCCCGTTCCGCCGTGACGAGTCCGGGCACCACCAGCCCCACCGCCAGCGGGCGTGTTCCGGGCCGGGGCCGGGCGAGGTCGGTGACGAAGGCGGAGACGGCCGCGATCACGTGCTCAGGGCCTTCGGCGCGGGGCGTAGGCCGCCGCTCGAAATGCAGACATGTCCCGTCGCGGGTGACAAGTCCGCCTTTCATGGTGGTGCCGCCGACATCGACCGCTACAACGCACTCCATTCCTTCATCCTGCTGCAGAAACCTTTTGAGATCATGCCCGCCGATGCAGAAGGATGAGGTCTCATGCGCCGTCTCACCATCCACGACCTCGACGACTGTGTCCGCCTGGCCAAAGACCGCAACTGGCCGCCCGAGGAGCACAAGTGGCGTCTGCTGTTCGACATCGGCGAGCCGTACGGCATCGACGCCCCCGACGGCGACGGCCTGGCCGCGTGCAACGTTCTGACCTGCTACGGCGACGGGCACGCCGTGATCAGCATGGTGCTCACCGCGTCCCGCTACTCCAGGCAGGGCCTCGGCCGCGCGCTCATGCGGCACGTGCTCGACCAGGCCGGCGACCGCACCGTCTTCCTCCACTCCACCGGGCAGGGCCGGCCGCTCTATGAGCAGCTCGGTTTCCGGGCGGTCGGCCGGGTGGCCAAGCACACGGGCGTCTTCGCGGGCGAGCCGTCGGGCCTGACCCGTCCCGCCACCGAAGCCGACCTCGACGCCATCCTCGCGCTCGACGCCGAGGTGTTCGGCATGGACAGGTCGGCGGCGCTGCGGCGGATGTTCACGTTCGGCGAGCGGGTCAGGGTGGCGGCCGGCGGTTTCGGCCAGTGCTGGCGCAACGACGACAACACCGTGATCGGCCCGGTCGTGGCCGGCGACGAGGAGACCGCGCGCGCCCTGATCGGCGACCTGGCGCTCGATGCGGGCGGCGAGGTGCGGATGGACTTCGACCTCGCCCACGAGTCCGTGATCCGGTGGGCGGGCGAGCACGGCATCGGCGAGCCGTGGGAGGTCGCGCTCATGGTGCGCGGCGACGACCTGCCCGGAGACCGGTCACGCCAGTTCCTCCCCTTCATGCAGGCGCTCGGTTGACCCGGTTCCCGGGGCCTGAATAGGGTTCCACCAGAACATCATTCTGGCCGAAGGGCGGCACATGACCTCCACCCACATCGACGTCAGCGCCATCGACCTCGACGAGCTCGGCGCGTGGATGGACGACCAGGGGCTGCCGCCCGGCCCGATCGCGGGGGTGACGCCGGTCCTCGGCGGCACACAGAACGTCATGGTGCGCCTCGAGCGCGGCGGCCGCCCGTACATCCTGCGCAGGCCTCCGCTGCACGCCCGCCGCAAGAGCAACGAGGTGCTCCGCCGCGAGGCCCGGGTGCTCGCGGCGCTGCACGACACCCCGGTGCCCGCGCCCACGCTGGTGGCCGCGCAGACCGCGCGGGAGCCGGTGTTCTACCTCATGGAGCCGGTCGACGGGTTCAACCCCTCGACCGGGCTGCCGGAGCCGCACGCCTCCGACGCGGCGATCAGGCACCGCATGGGGCTGGAGGCCGCCGCCGCGCTGGCCGAGCTGGGGCGGGTCGACCCTGACGTGCTGCCGGGGTTCGGCCGCCCGGAGGGGTTCCTGGAGCGGCAGGTGCCGCGCTGGCTCAAGGAGCTCGACTCGTACGGCGAGCTCGACGGCTACCCGGGGCCAGCCATCCCCGGGCTGTCGGAGACGGCCGGCTGGCTGACCCGCAACCTCCCCCGCACGTTCACGCCGGGCGTCATGCACGGCGACTACCACTTCGCCAACCTGATGTTCGCCTCCGACAGCCCGCGGGTGGCCGCCATCGTCGACTGGGAGATGTGCACGATCGGCGACCCGCTCGTCGACCTCGGCTGGCTGCTGGCGATGTGGCCGGCGGGCAACGACCACGTGCCGGGGCTGCCCGCGCCGCAGGAGATCATCGCCTACTACGCGGCGCTGTCCGAGCGCGACATGTCGGCCGTCGACTGGTACGCGGTCATGGCCTGCTTCAAGCTCGGCATCGTGCTGGAGGGCACGCACGCGCGTGCGTTCGCCGGCAAGGCGCCCCAGGACATCGGCGACCTGCTGCACGCGACGACGCTCGGCCTGTTCGAGCGGGCGCAGGAGTTCATGGACGGCGCGCTCAACTGACCACATATCACGATTTCCGGAGAAACGATCACATATAGATCCCCGAGCCATACAATTGCGCGCAATTGCATCTGTTATCGGGGAAGGATCGTCATGCGTATGCGGTTCCTCGGGTCCACCTCAGAGGCGGGCGCCTGTCCCACCCTGTACGAGACCGACCGCGGCACCATCGTCGTCCAAGGCCTCCAGGTCACCGACGCGGAGGCGCTCGCGGACCTCCGCGACGTGCTCGACGGCGAGGGCGCCGTCGAGGTGCCCCGCGAGCTCATCACCGAAATCGCCCGCCGGGTCCTGACCGACGGCTCGGCAACCGCTTTCCCCACCTGCGGAGGAACACCCACGGCTACCGGTTGATCACAATTGCGCACCCCACTGGCATGATCGACGCAAGCAGGGCTAGCCTCTTGCGGCGTGACGTCCTTTCAGCAGGCGCGCATCGACCTCGGCAGCCAATTACGCCAGCTGCGCGAGGCAGCCCGGCTGTCCGGCAAGGAGCTGGCCGAGCAGCTGCGCTGGCAGCCGTCCAAGGTCTCGCGCCTGGAGAACGCCAGGCAGACCGCCACCGAGGACGACGTGGTCGTGTGGGCGCAGGCCGTACGCGCCTCGCCCGACACGACCGACGAGCTGATCCGGCAGGCGATCGCGCTGCTCGAACGGCACGACGACTGGAAGCAGCGCCACCGCAGCGGGCTGGCCGCCCTCCAGGAGGACGTCCGCGATCTGGAGGCGCGCACCAAGCTGTTCCGGGTGTTCGAGCCCGGCATCATCGTGGGCCTGCTGCAGACCTCCGAATACGCCAGGCACGTGTTCCGCAAGGTCAAGCGCCTCTACAGCGCCGCCGACCAGATCGACGCGGCGGTCCGGGTGCGCATGCAGCGCCAGGAGATCCTCTACGACCGCACGCGGACGTTCCGGTTCGTGGTCTCGGAGTCCACGCTCCGCACCCTCCTGGCGCCGCCCGAGGTGATGCGCGGCCAGCTCGACCGCCTGCTGGCCGTCAGCACGCTGCCCAACGTGGAGTTCGGCGTGATCCCCTTCGACGCCGAGTTCCCGTCCAACCCGGTCAACGGGTTCTGGATCTACAACGACTCCATGGTCGGCGTGGCCACCATGACGAAGGACCTCATCCTGCGCGACCCCGACGACATCGCCTTCTACGTCCGGGCGTTCGACGACTTCGCGAAGGTGGCCGAGTTCGAGGAGTCCGGGCGGGAGGTCATCATCAGGATTCTTCACGATTACCGGCAACAAAGCGCACATTAACCGCAGCAATTGCTTGCCTCCGGACCCAAGATCGTGCAATTCTGTCGCGAGACGTTGCGGAGGTGACGCATGATGCTTGATACCGCGCTCTGCCTCGAGCGGTTCGCGTGGCACGCGGGTCGTCACGCGGACCTGTCGGTCCAAAGCCTCGCCCTGTCCAGCGACCCTGCCTACGTGTCGGTCCGCAACCGTTTCTCCGCCACCCTCACGGAGACCGTGACCTGCTCCGACGAGGGCGCCTTCATCACCTCATGGGGCTACCGCCTGGGCACCTCGGAAGACGTCGAGTCCGCCGCCGCCCGACTCGCCTTCCTCCTCGCCGCCCTGCCGGCCTAGGTCACCACCCGGCCCGGGCCTCGTCGCCCTGCCGGTCCCGACCTCCCCGCCGCCCTACCGGCCTAGGTCAGCACCCCGCCCGGGCCTCGTCGCCGCCCTGCCGGTCCAGGTCAGCACCCCGCCCGGTAGAGGATCTTCTGCACCTCCGGCTGGTCGACGTTCTCCTCCGTGACGATCGTGGCGTCCGTCGGGATCGACGCCGTGACCTGCTGCCCCTTGACCGCGGCGACCGCCTGCTCGACACCCTTGGCGCCGATGTCGCCGGGCAGCTGCGCGATCAGGGCCTGCACGACGCCGTCCTTGAGCTGCTTGACCTGCGCGGGCCCCGCGTCGAACCCCACCATCTTGACCTTGCCCAGCTTGCCCGCCTGCCGCAGGGCCGAGCCCGCTCCGGTGGCCGAGTTGAGGTTGGCCGCGAACACCCCGGCCAGGTCGGGATCCTTCGCCAGCGCCGCGTTGACGATCCTGGACGCCTCGCCGACGTCGTTGTGCGAGTACTGCACGCCGAGATAGGTGACGTCCGGATGGTTCGCCTTGATCTCCTGCTCGAAGCCCTTGATGCGCGCGTCCACGGTGCTGACGCCGGGGTCGGTGGAGATGACCAGCACCTTGCCCTTGCCGCCGATCTGCTCCGACAGCGCCTCGGCCGCCGCCGCGCCGCCCTTGACGTTGTCGGTGCTGATCCTGGACAGGCCGATGCTCTCGTCCTCGACCACCGTGTCCACCAGGATGATCTTGATGCCCTGCTGCTTGGCCTGGGTCAGCGGCGCGATCATCGCCTTGACGTCGGTCGGCGCGATCAGCATGGCGTCCGGCGCGCTCGCGGTCACGGAGTTGACGATCGGCGTCTGGAGCGTCGGGTCGAACTTCTGCGGCCCCTGCACGTCGAGCGCCACGCCCAGCTCCTGGGCCTTGGCCTTCGCGCCGCAGGCCATCGTCTCGTAGAACTCCTCGCCGGCCAGGCCCTGCACGAGCGTGACCCGGGTCTGGTCGTCGCCGCCCGCGTCACTCCCCTGTCCGCCGCAGGCGGCGATCATCATCATCGCCGCGAGGGTTGCCGTGATCTTACGCATGGTGCCTCCTCCTAATGGTCGCGGGCCCTGCGCCTCCACTGGTCGACGTAGACGGCGGCGACGAGCACCGCGCCCACCACCACCTGCTGCCAGAACGGCCGCACGCCGAGAATCTGGAAGCCGTTCTGCAGCACGACGGGGATGAAGACGCCGATGACCGTGCCGGCCACCGTACCGACCCCGCCGAACAGGGACGTCCCGCCGATCACCACGGCCGCGATGGCCTGGAGGTTGTCGGTGGAGTGCGCGGACACGCCGGTGATGCCGTACTTGGCCAGCGACAGGCAGCCGGCCAGGCCCGCCAGCAGCCCCGCGAGGCCGTACACCTTGACCAGGTGCGCGCGCACGGCGACGCCGCCACGCCGGGAGGCCTCGGCGTTGGAGCCGATCGCGTACGTGTGGCGGCCGAACCGGGTGCGGGCAAGCATGAGGGCCAGGGCCGCGGTGATGGCGGCGCAGATCCACACGATCACCGGCACGCCCAGCCAGCGGGCCAGGCCGAGCCCGAGGTTGAGCTCGGTGGGGGCGCGCAGGTCGACGCCGCCGGTGAGCAGCAGCGCCGCGCCGAGTGACATGCCGAGGGTGCCGAGCGTCACGATGAGCGCGGGGATGCGCCCCATGGCGATCAGCACGCCGTTCAGCACCCCCCAGGCCAGCCCGGCCACGAGGGCGGCCAGGGCGCCGAGCGCGAGCGACCCGGTGGCCTCCATGACCTTGGCCGCGGACACGGCCGAGAACACGAGCACCCCGCCCACCGACAGGTCGATGCCCGCCGTGATGATCACGTACGTCATGCCGGTGGCGAGCAGCAGCAGGATGGCCGCGTCGCTGACCAGGTTGAGCAGGTTGAACGAGGTGGGGAACGTGCGCGGCGCGAGCACCGAGAACGCCACCACCAGCCCCGCCAGCACCAGGCCGATCCACACGACCTGCGGGGCTCCGAGCCGGAGGTGCTTCATCGGCCGTCTTCCTGTTCGTCCGCACCCGCGGCGTCCCGCCCGGGCCCGTCACCCGCTTCGTCCACAGCGGCGTCCCGTCCGGGCCCGGCTGCCCTTTCGTCCGCGCCCGCCGCGTCCCGCCCGGGCCCGCCTTCCGCCCGCCCGTCGGGATCGTCCTGTTCGAGTGCGCCCGTCATGGCGCCGACCAGCTCCTCCATCGAGACGCGCGCGGTGTCGAACCTGGCCACCCTGCGGCCCAGCCGCAGGACCTCCACGCGGTCCGACACCGCCATGACGTCCTGCATGTTGTGGCTGATGAGCACGACCGCCACACCGGAGTCGCGTACGCTCCTGATCAGGTCGAGCACCCGCCGCGTCTGCACCACGCCGAGCGCCGCGGTCGGCTCGTCCATGAACACCGCCCGCCGTGCCCATCCCACCGCCCTGGCCACCGCGACCCCCTGCCGCTGCCCGCCCGACAAGGTCGAGACCGGCGCCGTCTCCGACTTCAGCCGCACGCCCAGCCGCTCGCACGCCTCCCGCGTCTCGCGCCGCATGGCGGCGTTGTCCAGCACGCCCAGCATTCCGAGCAGCCCCGGCTTGAGCCGTTCCCTGCCGAGGAAGTAGTTGGC
The DNA here is from genome assembly GCF_004348685.1 of Nonomuraea deserti. Classification (GTDB taxonomy): domain Bacteria; phylum Actinomycetota; class Actinomycetes; order Streptosporangiales; family Streptosporangiaceae; genus Nonomuraea; species Nonomuraea deserti. The sequence continues at coordinate 7,016 of NZ_SMKO01000095.1, forward strand.
GGACGGGCTGAGCTCCGCGCAGAGCGCGAGGTCCTGGTACACGGTCTCGACGCCGGCGCCTCTGGCCTCCTCGACCGATCCGAACGCCACCGGCCGGCCGTCGATCTCGATCATGCCCGTGTCGGGCCGTTCGACACCTGAAAGGATCTTCGCCAGGGTGGACTTTCCCGCGCCGTTGTCGCCGATCAGCGCGACCACCTCGCCCGGTCGCACCGCGAAGTCCGCGCCACGCAGCGCCTCCACGTGGCCGTAGCTCTTCACGATCCCGCGGGCGGCGATCAGTGGTGCGCCCATAGCACCATCAAGGATGCCCCTGACATCGTTGTCAAGACCGGAACCCGATCCCGGGTCCGGAGTGTCCGTTCGCCGCGGAAGATCAGGGAGCCCGGAAACGCGTACCTGTGACCGGGCAGGGTGCGCGCAGGGCGGCGAGTTCTTTGCGGGCCTCCTCCTCGCGGGCGGGGATGAGAAGGAGGGTGCAGGCCCGCTCGTAGCGGGCGCCGATGCGTTCCCAGGCTTCGACCGCGGCGGACAGCTCGCCCACGTCGTCGTGGAGGCGGCCGGCGGCACGGGTGAGGCAGGCGGCGGCCCAGCCGTTCTCCGCGGCGGCGTCGGACAACGCGGAGGCGAGCAGTCCGGCCGCGTCGGGAAGTCCGGCGGCGACGGCGAGTTCGGCGCCGGCTGCGCGGGCGTACGTCCGGTACCAGTCCTGTGGCGCGAAGTCCGCGAAGGCCCTCTCCACCAGTGCGGCGTCGGCCCTGCCCGATCGCAGTGCGGTCCGGGCGTCGACGAAAGCGGCGAAGGAGGCGAGGTAGCGGGACCGGGCGCCGCCGGCGACCCGCTCCGCGCGGATCCGCCACACCCTGAAGCCGGCCTCCTCCCCCAGCAGCCCGTGCGCCAGGGCGAGGGCCGCCACCGCCGGAGACATCCAGGCGAGAGGGCTGCCCGCCTCCTCGCAGACGTCCCACAGGGTGGGCGCGTGGCTCAGCGCCTCGCCGAGGTCGCCGGTGAGGACCAGCGGCGGGATGAGGGTGCTCACCGCGACCGGCGACCGGTCCCCGATCAGGTCGTCGGCGGCGGCGAGCCTGGCCGTGGAGAGCGCGGCGGGCAGATCCCCGGCCGCGACGGCGCAGGACGCCGCCATGTGGAACGTGTCGGTGATCTCCGGCGCCGGGTACGGGACGTCGCGCGGCATCGCCGGCAGCAGGCCGACCCGCTCGGCGGCGACCCGGTGCGCGTCGCGGAACCGTCCGGCGGTGAGGGCGGCGATCCCGGACGCGTCGAGCGCCCCGCAGATCAGCACGGGGTCGCCGGTCGCGCGGGCGGCGGCGACCGCGTCGTCGATCATGGACGGCTCCGGGGTCACCTTCTCCTCGCGGGCGTTCCATACGCGGGCGGCGGCGAGATGGGCGGCGACGACGGGATCACGGTGGTCACCGGCGGACGAGGCGAGATCGAGGAGCTCCCGCAGGCGGGAGTACGGGACCTCCGTCTCGAATCCGGACGGGTGCCGGGCGGCGGTCGCGACGGCGAACGCGAGCGCGACCGCCTCGGCGTTGCCGTCTCCGGCCGCGCGGGCCCGTTCCGCCGAGGCGAGAAGCAGGTCGAACGCGCGGCCCGTGTCGATGAGGGCGTGCGCGGCGTCCGCGGCGTTCCGGAGGTCGAGGGCGGCCTCGCCGGGTGTGGGCGCCCGCCGCGCCGCCTCCTCGTAGTGGCCGGGCACCTCGCGCAGGAACCTCCGGGCGTAGGTGAGGTGGGCGAGCGACCGGGCCAGCCCGTGCGGTACGGGCGCGCGGCCGGGCGGTGCGCCGGCGAGGGCCGCCCGCAGGTCGTCGGCGACGGCGTCGAACTCGCCCCGCCAGTCACCGTCCAGCCCGAGCTCCAGACCGGCGCCCGTCGCCGCGGCCCACTCCAGGTACCGGCGGCGGACGGCGTCGCCGTCGGCGCTCGTCTCCAGCCGCTCGGCGGCGAAGGCGCGGATGGTCTCCGGCAGCCGCCACCGGCCTGCCGCGGGACCCGCGACGAGGCTCTTGTCGACCAGCCGCCCGAGCAGGTCGGCGGGATGGCGGGCGTCCGGTGCGACGGCGGCGACCGCCGCCAGGTCGAATCCGCCGGCGAAGACCGCGAGGCGGCGGAACAACTCCCGCTCGTCACGGGCGAGCAGGTCGTGGCTCCAGGCCAGCACCGCGCGCAGTGAGCGGTGCCGTTCCACGGCCCCGCGGCCGCCGGCCAGCAGCCCCAGCACGTCGTCCAGGGCGGACAGCAGCCCCGCCACGCCCAGTGACGCGCTGCGCGCCGCGGCCAGCTCGATGGCCAGCGGCATCCCGTCCAGCCGGCCGCACAGGTCGGTGACGTCGGACCGGGCGGCGGCGAACCCGGGGTCGGCCGCGGCGGCCCGGTCGAGGAAGAGCCGTTCGGCGTCGGAGTTCAGCGGCAGCGGCGGGACGGGGACGGTCCGCTCGCCCGGCACGCCGATCCGCTCGCGGCTGGTCGTCAGGACGGTCACGGTGGCGCAGCCGGACAGCAGCCGTTCGATGAAGGCGGCGACGGCGTCCACGAGGTGCTCGCAGTTGTCGAGGACGAGCAACGACCGCCCGCGGCCGAGATGCCGCGCGACGGCGTCCTCCAGCGCCTGCCCGGGCCGTTCCGTCACGCCGAGGGCCGACGCCACCGCCTCCGCGACGAAGCCCTCGCGCACCGGCACCAGATCGACGAACGCGCCGCCCAGCGGGAACGAGGACGCGGCCGACTCCGCCACCACGGCCGCCAGGCGGGTCTTGCCGATCCCGCCCGTGCCCAGCAGGGTCACCACCCTGGCCTCCCGGAGCAGGCTGAGGGCGAGGTCCTTCTCGGCGGCGCGGCCGAAGAACGCCGTACGCGGCGACGGCGGGCCGGCCAGGTGGCCGGGCGGCGGGGTTTCGCGCCGCCCGGCCACGTCGGCGAGGGCCCACCTGTCCGCGACGCCGTATTTGCGCAGCAGTGATGAGATGTGGCTTTCGACCGTGCGTACGGAGATGTGCAGCCGCCCGGCGATCTGGGCGTTGGACAGCCGAGCGCCGAGCGCCGCGAGGACCTCCGCCTCACGTCGGGAGATCCCGGCCGGCCGCTCGAAGTTCACCACGCCAGTGTGACCCATCCCGGCATCGGTGCCGGCTTCCCGGTGTCTCCGAGGTGTCTCCGAGGTGTCTCCGTGATGGCACGGATGTCCGCGACACGGGCGCGGGCGCAGGCTGGTCCCACCCGAATCCGAGAACGGAGAAACCCATGCGACGCATCATCAACTCCACGTTCGTGACGATCGACGGCGTCATCAAGGACCCGCAGGACTGGCCGTCGCTGGACGCCGGCGGCGATGCGAACGCGCAGACGGATCTGCTGCTCGGCTGTGACGGCGTGCTGCTCGGCCGGCACACCTACCACAGCTTCGCCTCGGTGTGGCAGGGACGGTCCGGCGACCCGTACACCGACAGGATCAACGCCGTGTCGAAGTACGTCGTCTCGACCACCATGGACAAGGCGGACTGGGAGAACACCACCGTCATCGGCGGCGACGTGGCCGCCGAGGCAGCCCGGCTCAAGGACGGACCGGGCGGCGACATCGTGCAGTACGGGTTCGGCAGGCTCTCCCACACCCTGATGGAGCACGGCCTGCTCGACGAGCTCCGGCTCTGGGTCCACCCGTTCTTCGTGGGCAGGGCCGGCGGCGACGGCCTGCTGTTCCGGGAGGGCACCCGGTCGAGGTTCGACCTCGTCGAGAGCAGGGCGTACACGTCCGGTGTCGTCCTGCTGTCCTACCGGCTGAAGGAGTCGGTGGCCGGATCCTGATGCCCGGCCTGTCCGGACGGGTCGTCCGGTGGCCGGGTGCCCCGAGAACACGCGGAGGGCGGGGCCGCATGCCTGCGGACCCGCCCTCCGGGAGGGGCTCGAAGTTAGTTCACGTCGAGCTTGCGCTGGATGGCGACGAGCATGTCCATCATCGCGAGCTGCGTCCCCTGCAGCCCGTCGACCTTGGTCTCCAGCCCGTCGAGCCTGCGGTCGGTCTCCGCGAACTTGGCGTCGACCTTGGCGTCGAGCGCCGACACCTTCGAGTCCAGTTCGGTGACTTTGCCGTCGAGGACGTCGACCTTGGTCTCCACCGTCCCCACCCTCACGTCCAGGGCATCGACCTTGCCGCCGAGAGCGTCGACCTTGGTCTCCACCGTCCCAACCCTCACGTCCAGGGCATCGACCTTGGTCTCCACCGTCCCCACCCTCACGTCCAGAGCGTCGACCTTGCCGCCGAGAGCGTCGACCTTGGTCTCCACCGTCCCCACCCTCACGTCCAGGGCATCGACCTTGGTCTCCACCGTCCCCACCCTCACGTCCAGAGCATCGACCTTGCCGCCGAGAGCGTCGACCTTGGTCTCCACCGTCCCCACCCTGGAGTCCAGGGCATCGACCTTGCCGCCGAGAGCGTCGACCTTGGTCTCCACCGTGCCGACCCTGGAGTCCAGGGCATCGACCTTGGCGTCGATAGTGGTGACCTTCATGTCGACGATCTTGACGCGGGAACCCACGCCGTTGACGCGCTCGGTGAGCTGCTGTCCCAATTCCATGCGATCCGCCCGAATGTTGACGAACTCGGTGGCCAACTCGTTAGCGAGTTTGACGGCAGTGTCCTTGTAGCTCAACTCGATCTCCCCTACCTTTGGAGGCAGGGACCGGGGATGTAATGGATCTCCGGTCCCGTTCTTTTGCCACGAGAATACATTGCCGAGCGCCGGGCCACGAAATGTGACCGAGAAAAATTTCCCCTGGTCAGCGCGCCATTCAGGGCAAAATTCGGACCTATCCGAATAAATTAGCCAGACGTTTTTCTCCATTCATCACTTTGCACGTCAAGCGGCATTGTCCGTTCCGTCCGGCGATCGGGTGTTCCCGGCAGATCCATGGTGGCGACCGCTCCGCCGCCACGCGCGTTCTCCAGGCGCACCGACCCTCCCGCCTCCGCGACTGCCTGCGCCACGATCGCCAGGCCCAGCCCCGACCCGGGCAGGCCGCGCGCCGAGGACGAGCGCCAGAAGCGCTCGAACACGTGCGGAAGGTCCTCCTCGGACAGCCCTGGGCCGTGGTCGCGCACGGTCAGCCGGCCGCCGCGCAGGCTCACCTCGACCTGGCCTCCGGGGCTGAACTTGGCGGCGTTGTCGATGAGGTTGAGTACGGCACGTTCCAAGGAGGCGGCGGCGCCGACGACGTACCACGGGCTCAGGTCGGTGACGACCTCGGCGCCGCGCAGCCGGGCGCGCTCGACGGCGGCGGTGACCACCTCGTGGAAGGCCAGCTCGACGTGCGGCTCGTGGTCGGCGTCGCCCTTTGCCAGCTGGAGCAGGTCGCCGACGAGCGTGGACAGCTCGGCGAACTGCGCCTTCACGTTGACCAGCAGGCGCTCCTTGGCCCCCGGGTCGAGGCTGCGGCCGGTCTGCTCGCTGCGCAGCAGCAGGTCGATGTTGGTGCGCAGGGTGGTGAGTGGGGTGCGCAGCTCGTGGCCGGCGTCGGCGACGAGTTGCTGCTGGCGCTCGCGGGAGCCGGCCAGCGCCGCGGTCATGGCGTTGAAGGACGAGCTCAGGCGGGCGATCTCGTCGTTGCCCTTGACGGGGATACGGGTGCCGAGGTCCTCGGTCTGGGCGATGTGCTCGACCGCCTTCGTGAGGTCTCCGACGGGGCGGAGCGCGGCGCGGGAGATGATCAGGCCCGCCCAGGCGGCGCCGAACACGCCCACGGCCGCGACGGCCGCCAGCGCCAGGGCGGTGTTCCGCAAGGTCCGCCTGGTGTGGTAGAGCGGCGCCGCCTCCAGGACGGCGACGCCGGGAGAGAAGTTCGAGATCACCACGCGGACCGGCTTGCCGTCGCGGGTCACACCGTCACGGCAGATCGGTTTGCGGCGGTCGTCGGCCAGGGCCAGATCCTCCTCCGTCCACACGATGGGCGCGCCGAGCGAGCACGTGGTGCCGTCGGCGCGCAGCAGCATCGCCATGCCGGCGTACTCGTCGGACGAGCCCTGAGGGGTGCAGTGGTGGAGGAGGAAGTCCCTGTCGCCGGACTCCTCCGGGTCCTGGATGGTCTGGTCGAGCTGCTTGATCAGCTGGTTCTGGACGATGAACCACGACATGCCCGCGCACACCGTGATGGCCAGCGCCACGGCCACCGTGACGAGGAGGGTGAGGCGGGACCGCAGGCTCCCTCGTCTCACGGCGCCGCTCTCAGGACGTATCCCACGCCGCGCACCGTGTGGATCACGCGCGACTCTCCCCCGGCCTCGGTCTTGCGCCGCAGGTACATCACGTAGACGTCGAGCGAGTTGGAGGTCGGCTCGAAGTCGAATCCCCACACCTCGCTCAAAATCTGGTCCCTGGTCAGCACCTGGCGCGGGTGCGCGAGGAACAGCTCCATCAGCAGGTATTCGGTCCTGGTCAGGTCGAGCCTGCGGTCGCCGCGCGTGACCTCCCTGGTCGCCGGGTCCATGCGCAGGTCGTCGTACGTGAGCGCGTCGCCGGTCTCGGCCGTGCCGGCGCTGAGCGCGCCGCGCCGCAGCAGCGCGCGCACCCTGGCCAGCAGCTCGTCCAGCTCGAACGGCTTGACGAGGTAGTCGTCGGCGCCCGCGTCGAGCCCGGAGACCCGGTCGCCGACCGCGTCGCGGGCCGTCAGCATGAGGACGGGGATGTGGTTGCCGGACGCCCGCAGCCGGCGGCACGCGGTCAGCCCGTCGAGGCGCGGCATCATGACGTCGAGCAGCACCCCGTCGAACGAGTCGCTCGCCAGGGCCTCCAGCGCCGCGTGCCCGTCGCCGGCCGTGACGACCTTGTAGCCCTCGAACTCGAGGCTCGACTGGAGCGCCTCGCGCAACGCGGGCTCGTCGTCCACCACCAGCAACCGTGCGGGCTCACTCATGCTGCAAACGCTAGAGGTTCATCATGAAAAGGTGATGAACGCCCTCGGTTCTTTTCCGTGGATCACCACGCGACGGGCAACGCCTTGAGCCCGAAGATGGGGCTTTCGTGCTTGACGGGCACGTCATCATCCGCCACCGTGACCCGCAGGCCGGGCAGCCGCTCGAACAACGTGCGCAGCGCGATCTCCAGCTCCGCCCTGGCCAGGTTCTGGCCGAGGCACTGGTGCACCCCGTAGCCGAAGGCCACGTGGTGCCGGGCGGAGCGGCCGATGTCGAACTCGTCCGGCCGTTCGAACGCCCGCTCGTCCCGGTTGGCGGACGCTCCGAGCACGAAGATGCCCTCGCCCTTCCTGACGAACTGCCCGCCGATCTCCTGGTCCTCGGTGGCCACGCGGTCGAACGCCACCCAGTCCACGACTGAGAGGTAGCGCAGCAGTTCGTCGACGGCCACGGGCCACAGGCCGGGGTCCGCGCGCAGCGCGGCGAGCTGGGCAGGGTGGCGCATGAGCGTGAGCGCGGCGAGCGGGATCATGTTCGCGGTGGTCTCGTGGCCGGCGACGAGCAGCAGGAACATCACGCCCACGATCTCGTCGTGGCTGAGCGCCTCGGTGCCGAGCAGCCGGCCGAGCAGGTCGTCCGCCGGGTCCGCCTCCCGCTTGGTGACCAGCGCGTCGAGGAAACCCCTGATCTCCATCGCCGCGGCGTGACGCGTCTCCTGGTCGTCGGCGGACGAGATCATGACGCGGGTCCGTGACTGGAAGAACTCGCGGTCGGCGTACGGGACCCCGAGCAGCCGGCAGATGACCAGCGAAGGCAGTGCCAGCCCGAACGCCTCCACCAGCTCCGCCTCGGGCCCCTTGGCGATCATGTCGTCGATGAGCTCGTCGGCGATCCGCTGGATGGCGGGCCGCAGCTCTCTCATCCGCCTGACGGTGAACTCGGGGATGAGCAGCCGCCGGAACCTGCCGTGCTCGGGCGGGTCCAGGTCGATGAAGTGGCCGACGGCGAACTCCTCCATGAACGCGTCCCGCTCGGAGGTCGAGGGCTCGGCGCTCATCGCGCCGCTCGGGTGGCCGGGGGTGGCCGGGTTGGTGCTGATGCCCGTGCCCGAGAGGACCTGCCGGGCCTCGGCGTGCCGCGTGACCAGCCACACGTCACCGCCGGGCAGCTTGGTTCGGACGAGCGGGGCCTGCTCGCGCATGCGCTCGTACGCGGGTGGGGGTGCGAACGGGCAGGTGCGCGGGATGGGGAAGTTCTCGGCCATAGTCTGCTCCCAACGAGTCCGGCATCATTCATTACTTACGCGAAAGTAAGCAATGAAGCGGCCGGCGGTCAAGTGATGGGAGCGGGATGGCTGGACGGCGGACGGACACGAGAGAGCGGATCCAGCAGGTGGCGCTGGAGCTGTTCGCCGAGCGGGGATATGACAAGACCACGCTCCAGGAGGTCGCGGAGCGGCTGCAGATCACCAGGCCCGCGCTCTACTACCACTTCCGCACCAAGGAGGCGATCCTCGCCGGCGTCGTCGACCGGCTGGTCGACTCGATAGACGAGCTGGTGGCCTGGGCCAGGCAGCAGCCCATGACCGCCGAGTCGAAGAGGGAGATCCTGCGGCGGATCGCCGAACTGCTGGCGGATCAGTGGCGGCCGTTGATCCAGTTCGCGCAGGTGAACCAGGGGGTGATGCGCGAGGTGCCGGCCGGCGAGCGCATGCGGCAGGGCATGATCAGCATGCTGTCCCTGCTGGCGCCCCCGGAGGCCGGCCCGGTGCGTCGGTTCGAGGCCCGGCTCGCGGTGCTCGCGGTGATCATGGGCAACGTGCCATTCCTCGACGACACGGACCTGCCGGAGGAGGAGCGGGTGGCGGTGGCGCTGGAGGTGGCCGCCAAGCTGGTCTCCGAGGACGGTTAGCGGCGATCAGCGGCCGAGCAGGGCCATGGCGGCGTTGTGCCCGCCGATCCCGCTCACACCGCCGCCCCTGCGGGCGCTTGCGCCGCACACGAGAACGCGCTCGTGCTCGGTCTCCACGCCCCAGCCGCCCCCTTCGGCGTACGGCCAGCTCAGGTCGGTGTGGAAGATGTGGCCCCCGGGAAGCCCCGCGTCCTTTTCGAGGTCGACGGGCGTCTTGGCCTCGACGCACAGGGTGCCGTCGGGGGCCTTGAGCAGGCAGTCCTCGAGGGGTTCCGCCAGGACGGCGTTGACGGAGGCGAAGGTGGCCTCCAGCGCCTGCTTCCTGGATTGATCAGGTTTTGTCCGGAAAAGTCGGGCGGGCATGTGCAGCCCGAACAGCGTCATCGTCTCGGCCCTGCCCCTGAGCTCGGGGCCGAGGATGGACGGATCGGTCAGGGAGTGGCAGTAGACCTCGGCGGGCGGCAGCTCAGGGATCTCCCCTCGGGCCGCCCGGGCGTACGCCCTGGCGAGCTGGTCGCGTCCCTCGTTGATGTGGAACGTCCCGCTGAAGGCGGCCCGCGGATCCACGTTCGCGTCCTTCAGCCGGGGCAGCCGCGACAGCACCATGTTGACCTTCAGCTGCGCCCCCTCGGGCGCCTGCACCGGCCGGCCCATCAGCCGGTCGAGCACCGCGGGCGGCAGGTTGACCAGCACGTGCCCGCCGTTCACCGTGTGCTCGCCGTCCTCCGCCACGAACGCGACCTCGCCGGACGGCGAGATCCCGACGATCTCCGCGCCGGTCCTGATCTCGGCGCCGGCCCGCCTGGCCGCCGCCTCCAGCGCCCCTGAGACCGCGCCCATGCCGCCGACGGGGACGTTCCAGTCGCCGGTGCCGTCGCCGATCACGTGGTAGAGGAAGCACCGGTTGGCCGACAGGTCGGTGGTGGTGTCGGCGAACGTCCCGATGAGCGCGTCGGTGAGCACGACGCCGCGCACGGTGTCGTCGGCGAAACGTTCGTCCACGGTCTCGCCGATCGGCCTGGCGAACAGGTCCCGCCACGCCTCCGCGCCGACCAGCCGCTCGATCTCGGCCGGTGTGCGCAGGGGTTCGAGCAGGGTGGGAGCGAGGGCGCGGGCGACCCGCGCGGTCATGCCGTAGAAGTCCCGCCAGGCCTCGTGGTCGGCGTCACCTCCCGTGACGTCGCGGAACGACGCCGCCGTACGTGCCGCGTCCTCGTTGTCGACGAGCAGGCCGGTGCCGCCCCTGGGCGTGTAGGAGGCGTGGCGGCGGCGCCGCAGCTCCAGGTCGAGTCCCAGGTCGCGGACGATCTCGCGGGGCAGGAGGCTGACGAGGTAGGAGTAGCGCGACAGTCGCACGTCCACGCCGGGGAAGGCCCGGGTGGAGATCGCCAGGCCGCCCACGTGGTCGTACCGCTCCAGGACGAGCACCCGCCGTCCCGCCCGGGCCAGGTACGCCGCGGCGACCAGCCCGTTGTGCCCGCCGCCGGCCACGATCACGTCATAAGCGCCCATCCACGCACCATAAGGCGCAAACCACACCATCCGTCAACGCCCAGAACGGTCACGGTCGGCTGGCGATGGCGAGCAGGATCGCGGCGGGGCCGGTGAGGGGACGGCCGCGGCGCCACACCGCCCGCAGGCTCCTGACCAGATTCACCCCCGCCAGCGGCACCTCCACCAGCCGCCCGGTCGCCACGTCGGCCTCCACCGCGTACCCGCTGAGCACCGCGGGCGCCGCTCCCGCCTGCGCGGCTCCCTTGACCGCCGCGTTCGACCCCAGCTCCAGCCGCGGGCTGGCCTGGTGCAGGCCCTTGAACGCCACGTCCAGCGTCTCCCGCGTCCCCGACCCCGGCTCCCGCACCACCAGCGGCGTCGCGGCCAGCTCCGCGCCGCGAAGCGCGGTGCGGCGCCGCGCCCACGGATGGCCGGGCGCCACCACGACGACCAGCCTGTCGGTGCCCACGACCCGGCTGTCCAGCCCTTCGGGCACACTCGGCCCCTCGACGAACCCCAGCTCCACGTCCTCGGCCAGCACCCGCGCCGCGACGTCGGCGGAGTTGACCACGTCGAGCCCGACCGGCACGTCCGGCTCCCGGTTCTGCAGCTCACCGAGCCACCTGGGCACGAGGTACTCGGCCACGGTCATGCTGGACGCCACCCGCAGGTGCGCCGCCTCCCCGTGCCGTACGGCCTGCACGGCCCGCATCAGCTCCTCGGCGGCGGCGAGCACCTGGGCGGCCCAGCCCGCCACCATCCTCCCCTCGGCGGTGAGCGTGGAGCCGCGCGGTGTGCGCTCGACCAGGGGCAGGCCCAGGCGGCGTTCGAGATGGGCGACGCGCTTGCTCGCCGACGGCTGGGCGATGCCCGCGGCCTTGGCCGCCTGCCCGAGGCTGCCCAGCACGCCGACGTCGACCAGCAGCTTCAAGGAGTCGAGATCGGGCAGTGCACTCATAGCCCCAGGCTATGGCCTCCCAGTCAGCTCACGCCTACCGGCCGGGTCACCCGCTCAGAACACTGGGATCATGTCCCTCACCGACAGTTCGCCCGGCGCCGCCCGCCACCCATCGGGGCCGCAGCCGGGAGCTCACGACACCGCCACAGCGGGGTCGCGGACTCGCCGCTCCACCACGCCGGGATCACGAGCTCTCCGCCTCGCCGGGGCGCGGATCCGCCGTACCGGCCCCTTCCTCGCCGCGACCTGGCCGGGTGTCGCCGTGGCCGCGCTCGCGGTGGTGTTCGCGCTGGCCGTCAACCGCTTCCTGCCTGCGCTCAGCCCCGCGGTGATCGCGGTGGTCTCCGGCGCGGCGCTGGCCAACGTGGCCGGGATCGGCGACCGGTTGAAGCCGGGGCTCGCGTTCGTCTCCAAGCGGGTGCTCCGGGTCGCGGTCGCCCTGCTCGGCCTGCAGATCGCGCTGCCTCAGGTGCTCGCGCTCGGCTGGCAGACGCTCGCCGTCGTGATGGTGGCGACCGGGGTGACGTTCGCGGTGACGCCGCGGATCGGGCGCAGGCTCGGCCTCACTCCTGGCGCGTCGCTCCTCGTCGCGACCGGCGTGTCCATCTGCGGCGCCGCCGCGATCGCCGCCATGCACGAAAGCACGGACCTCTCCGACGATGACGACGCCGCCGGCGCGCTCGGCGTCATCGTCCTGTACGGCACCGCCGCCATCGCGGCGATCCCCCTGCTGGCCGCGCTCATCGGCCTGTCTCCCGCGCAGCTCGCGGTGTGGACGGGGGCGGCCGTGCACGAGGTCGCCCAGGTGGCCGCCATCGGCGCCGCCTCGGGGGTCCTGGCCACCGCCGTGACGGTCAAGCTGGGCCGCGTGCTCCTGCTCGCCCCCATGGTGGCCCTGTTCTCCGGCCGCACCAGGGGCACCTCGTCCCGCCCGCCGGTCGTGCCGCTGTTCGTGGTGGCGTTCCTGGCGATGGTCGCCCTGCGCAGCACCGGGCAGGTGCCCGCGGCGGTGACCGACCTGGTCCCCCAGGTCACCGGCGTGCTGATGGCGGCCGCCCTGTTCGGCCTGGGCACCGGCATCGACCTACGGAAACTGGTCAAGGGTGGACGGATCCTGCTGCTAGGAGGCATCGCCACGGCCGTCATCGCCGCCGTCTCGCTGGCCGGGGCGGCGTTCCTCGTGTGATTCTGGGATGGCCGCCGTACCGTGCTCGGCTTGGAACAAATACCGTAAAGTACCCCGTTCAGGGTATGCCGGTCAGGATCACTCAGGGAGCACGAAACTCACCATGCGCAGCGCCACCCACCTCGTTCTCCAGCCGTCCGTCGCCGAGGCCATGGCCGACGGAGCGCCGGTCGTGGCGCTTGAGTCCACGATCATCTCCCACGGGCTGCCGCAACCGCGCAACCTCGAGGTGGCGCGCGAGCTGGAGGGGATCGTGCGCGCCGCCGGCGCCGTGCCGGCCACGATCGCCGTGCTCGACGGCGTGCCGCGCATCGGGCTGGACGAGGCGGAGCTGGAGCGCGTCGCGACGGAGCCCGGCCTGCGCAAGCTGGGACAGCGGGATCTGCCCGTGGCGGCGGCGCTGAAGGCGAGCGGCGCGACCACCGTGTCGGCCACGTCGTTCCTGGCCGCCCGTGCCGGGATCCGGATCTTCGCCACCGGCGGCCTGGGCGGCGTGCACCGGGGCTGGGCGGAGGACCAGGACGAGTCCGCCGACCTCGACACGCTCGCCCGTACGCGCATCACGATCGTCTGCGCCGGCGTGAAGTCGATCCTCGACGTGCCCGCGACGCTCCAGCGCCTGGAGACCAGGGGCGTGACGGTGGCGGGCTACCGTACGGACACCTTCCCCGGCTTCTACCTGCACTCCTCCGGCCAGCCGATCGACTGGCGCATCGAGTCGCCCGCCGAGGCCGCGGCCATCATGCGCGGCCAGGACGCTCTCGGCGGCCAGGAGAGCGCGCTGATCGTGGCCAACCCCGTGCCTGAGGACCGCCAGCTCGATCCCGAGCTGCACGACCGCGTGCTCGCCGCGGCGCTGGCCGCCGCCGAGCGCGAGGGCGTCAAGGGGCAGGCCATCACGCCGTTCCTGCTCGGCTATCTCGTGGACGGCACCGGCGGCGCCTCCCTGGAGGCGAACCTGGCCGCCGTGCGCGGCAACACCGCACTCGCCGCCCAGATCGCCCTCGCGTGGGCAAGACCGTGACGGACAACGCTCTCCTGATCATCGGCGACGTCGTCACCGATATGGTGGCGTTGCATGGTTCACCGGTCATGACGGGCACCGACACGGCCGCCGACATCGTGCTCCGTCCCGGCGGCTCCGGCGCGAACACCGCCGCCTGGGCCGCCTGCCTGGGCGCCGACGTGCGGCTGTTGGCCAAGCTGGGTTACGACAGCAGCGAGTGGCACACGACCGAGCTCCTCAAGACGGGCGTACGCCCGCACTTCTCCGTGGATCCCGAGCATCCGACCGCGGTCGTGATCGCGATGGTGGACAAGAGCGGTGAGCGCTCGATGCTCACCAACCGCGGCGCCGGCGGCCTGATCTCGGACGCCGACTGGGACCCCGCCCTGCTCGACGGCGTCGGCCGGCTCCATCTGTCGGGATACATCCTCTTCGCCGAGGGCGGGCTGCGGCTGGCCAGGCGCGCCATGGCGGAGGCGGCGGCCAGAGACGTCGCGATCAGCGTCGACCCGGCCTCCACGGGGCCCCTGCGCGAGTTCGGCGTCGAACGGTTCGTCCAGGAAACCGCCGCCGCCGGCCTGATCATCCCGAATCTTGACGAGGCCCTGATTCTCAGTGGTGCCCCAACGCCGGAGCGTGCCGCCGTACTCTTGAGTGAGACGTACGGCACAGCGGTCGTGAAGCTGGGAGCGGAGGGAGCGCTGGCCGCCGTGGACGGTGCAGTGGTCGCGACGGCGGCGTGCGTGCCCGCCGAGGTCGTCGACTCGACCGGGGCAGGTGACGCGTTCGCCGCGGGCTTCCTCGCGGCGGCTTTACACGGGGCCGGGGAAGGGGCCGCTCTGGAGGCTGGTTGCCGCGCGGGGGCCGAATGTGTGGCCCACGTGGGCGGCCGACCACGGTACGGTTTGGATCTGAACCGTCTTTACCCTATTCACACTGATTGATAGCTTGCCGCGTAGGCTGCACCATTAGCCACAACATTACGGGCAGCACCATGCGGCTCACTGGGGAGGATAAGGTCCGCCGATGGATGTCGAGTCATCGATCTGCCTGAGCGACCTAGTCCCTGCGCTGCGCTGGAGCCGTCCGCAGCAGGTGGCCGAGGCGCTCGGCGACCCGCGCCTGCCCGCCGGGTGGTGGTCCTCCCTGGCGTTGTCGAAGGCGCTCGGCACGGCGGGCCTCGACTGGATCTGCGAGCGGCTGGCCCGGCTGGCGACCTCCCGCTGGGATCACCTGCCGCTGTGCGACCTGCTGCCCGCGCTGACGGTGCACCGCATCGACCCGGCGCTGCCGGGCTGGCCCGAGGCCACCCGGACGGCGATCATCGGCCTCGGCGGCTGGCAGCGGCTGCGCCGCCTGTCCCCCAGCGACCTGACCACCCCGTCGGCCACGCCCGAAGTGGTGGTCGGCTCGGTCTTCCGCGAGATTCTCGGCCGCATCCCGGCCCAGCGTGAGCCGGTGCCCGCGGCGCGGGCGAACCATCCGGAGGTGACCCGCCCGCTCCATGTCGGCGCGGCCGCCGGTCTCTCGTCCAGGAGCACCGGCTCCTTCCCGGCCCAGCCGGAGGGCGTACCTCAGCCCCAGGCCGCCGCCCAGCCCGGCACACCACAGCCCGCTGGCCCTCAACCTGGAGCATCACAACCCGCGGGCCCCCAACCTGGAACATCACAACCCGCGGCCGCGCAGTCCGGAGCACCGCAACCCGCAGGCCCCCAGCCCGGAGCACCGCAACCAGCGGCCGCGCAGTCCGGCGCGCCGCAACCCGCCGGCTCCCCGCCCGCGGGCTCCCAGCCATCCGCCGCGCATCCCGGTCCGCAGGAGGGCGCCGTTCCCTCCGCGCCCCCTCAGACCGGGATGTTCGTCGCCCAGAGCGCCTCCAAACCCGACGCCGGCGCGCCGCCGCCGTCCACAGGGCCGTTCACCAGCCCGGCCGAAGGCCTCTCCCAGCCGCAGACGGGCACCTTCGCCGCCCAGCCGTCGGATCGCAGGTCCGGCCCGCAGAGCGGTTCCTTCCCCGCACAGCCCGAAGGCCGCCAGACCGGCCCGCTCCCCGCGCAGCCGGAAGGCCGCCAGCCGGGTTCGTCGGCCCCGCACGCCGAAGGCCGCCAGACGGGGTCGTTCCCCGCGCAACCGGAGAGCGGCCGGCAGAGCCAGACAGGCTCCTTCGCCGCTCAGCCGTCCGAGCACCGGGCAGGCCCGCAGAGCGGTTCCTTCCCCGCTCAGCCGTCCGACCGCCCGGCCGACCCGCAGAGCGGCTCCTTCCCCGCACAACCGGACGGCCGCCAGACGGGGTCGCTCCCGGCCCAGCCGCCGGGCGGCGGCCCGCGCCAGGGCCTGGCGGGCGAGGGCCTGCCCCAGCGCCCGGCCCCCGGCCAGTCCGAACGCCATCCGCAGCGTCCCGGAGGCGCTGCGCCCGGACGCCAGGACACCGGCTCGCTCCCCGGCATGCCCGGCTCCGGCCCCCAAACAGGCTCGATGCCCGCCGTCCGCGGTCCCGGCCCGCACACCGGCTCCATGCCCGCCGTCCCCGGTTCCGGCCCTCACACCGGCTCGATGCCCGCCGTCCCCGGTCCTGAGGGTGCCAAAGGCGCGCCCGCCTACGCTGCGCCTGTTCCGAGCGCGGCACCGTCCGGCACGGCGCCCTCCGACACCGACCACGCGATGGTGCGGGTCGTCGACAGCCTGTTCCGCAGCCTGGACAAGATGGAGCTGGCGGTGGCCGTGCACCGGCTGTTCGCCGAGGACCCGGTCAGCCTGCGTACGCTCGCCCACAAGCTCCTGGTCGACAGGGACGCGCTCTCGCAGGCCCAGCGCACCGCGGAAGAACGTGTCCTGCACTGGCTGCGCTCCTCCGAGTCCGCGCCCGTCACCGGCCACATGTTCCGGCTGACCGAGTGGCTGGGCGCGGCCGCCACCGAGGACCAGCTCATCGGCGCCGACCCGGCCCACCCGGTGACGGTCCCGTCGCTGCGCACCCCGCTCTGGCGCGTGCTGGTGACGCTCATGCCCGACCGCCGTCTCCAGGACGGCTGGCTGGTGGTGGGCGACATCCAGGGCCTTCAGAGCCGTACGCGGCAGCTCCTGGCCTCCAGCCCGCCCGACGCCGACGTCGTGGAGCTGATGGCCGAGCTGGGCATCCGCGCCCACTCGGCCAAGGCCTGGCTCGACGCCCTTCCTCCTGAGACGGTCCCCGACCCGGCCGCGGCGCAGGCGCCCGCCCAGCCTCTTCCCCGCCGCACGCCCGGCGCCAACGGCCACCACCGGGGCGGCCAGCCCATCCCGACGGTGAACGCGAGCTCGATCGACCCTTCCGCCGCCCTGGCCACGTTGTCGGCCCTGTCGGGAAGCCGCTCAGGGAAGCTGCCCGGCGGCCTGGCAGGCGCCCCGTCCACACCGCCCCCGCCGCTGCCGAGCCCGTCCTCCGACCCGCGCCGCTGGCAGCGCATCGAGGTCACGCCGGAACACCTCAGGGGCGGCCCGGTGCCGGTGCCTGAGGGGTACGCGGCCCAGCTCGGCATGCGCCCCGGCACGCTGCTGTCGGTGACGGGCCCCGGCGACAACGCCATCGTGCTGGTGTGGCAGGGCCACCAGCCGGTCTTCGACTCCCTGCAGCCGGTGCTCATGCGCTTGAACGCCCGGCCGGGTGATCAGGTGTACGTCACCGTGGACGGCTACCGCCTCGAGGCCCAGCTGACCGGCTGACCACACCACTGCCTGCCACCCTGGAGAACAGCCGTCTCAACCGGTGGCACGCCCCCTCACCGACCGGTGGTGCGCCCTCGCCGAACCCGTGACACGGGCCCCGCCGCCCCGCGAACACCCTCGAGCAACCGCTGGGACGAGGACTCCCCGTCCCAGCGAAACGCCTTCGCACCAGCCGGTGAAACGCCCCCGGGCCCAGCGAAGCGCCTTCGGGCCAACGAGTGACGCGCGCCCTCCCCTACCGCTGACGGGCCTTCTCCGACCGTTGCCGCTGTTTGCAGGGTGGAGCCCCTGACCCGGGCGGTGGACTGGAACCGCCGACCGGCCGGTGCGTCCGCTCGCGCACCCGGTGTCGCGGCGGCCGGTGACGCGGAACGATGCGAGTCCGCGACGAGCCCGTGGTGGGACGGTGTATCCGGCCTGGCAAGGCCGGACAGGACGACTCACGTGGGAATGTCGAAGAGGTGGAGGCGGTGGGCCGTGGCCGCGGCCTCGCCCCGGGTGGCGACGCCGAGCTTGGCCAGGATGTTGGACACGTGCACGCTCACCGTCTTGACCGAGATGAACAGCGCCTGCGCGATCTCCCTGTTGCTGCGGCCGTTCGTCACCTCCTGGAGCACTTCCAGCTCGCGAGCCGTCAGCCCCAGCGGGTTTCCTTCGCCCGCCGTGTCGAGCCCCGCGAGCCTGGATCTACGGCCGAAGACGTCGAGCTGCTCCATCAGCGGCCTGGCACCCAGCCGCTCGGCCAGCTCCCTCGATCGGGCCAGCCGCGCCGCAGCCTCCTGCCGGTCGCCGCACGCGAGCGCGGCCTGGGCCGCGCCCATCAGGCACCAGGCCTCAACGTACGGCTGCCGCAGCCCGGCCCACGCCCTCACCGCCGCGTCCCACGCTCTGAGCTGCCCGGCGGCCGGGTCGGCGGCAACCTCCGGCGGCGTCGCGGCTCCCTCCAGCGCCGCCTCGGGCTCCAGCGCCGACACCGCGTCCGACTTCGCCACCGCGTTCACCACCGTCCCCTTGCCGAGCGGCATCCTGGACACCGCCGCAGGCCCGTCCGTACCGGCAGGGACCCGCTGCTCCTCGGGGAGCATCGTCTCAGCGGACGGGATGTGCGACCCGATCAGCGCGGTGAACGTGAGCCGGTGCGCCTGCTGGAGTGCACCCTCGACCTTGAGCTCCTGCGCCAGCGCACGAAGCCGCGGCAGGAACGGCGCACCGGGCCGCGCCGGCGCACCGGAACCCCCCGCGGGAACGGGCGGCGCGACGGAGGTGAAGAGCCGGGCGAAGGCCACCAGCACCGGCCACGAGTATCGCGGGCTGGCCAGCAGGTCGCGCTCCTCCAGCGCCCGCCCCGCCGTCTCCACCGCCTCCTCGATCCGCCCGCGCGCCTCGAGCAGCCCTATCTCCCTGCGCAGATGCGGAAGCAGCGCCTGGTCGCGGTGGACCCCGCGCGACAGCACCCTCCGCACCGAGCCCAGCAGCGTCTCGGCCCGGTCGTGGTCGCCCCGCGCGAGCGCGATGTCGGCGGCGAACCCCTGCAGGCTGGCGCGGTAGGGGGCGGGCGGCGAGAGATCGAGCGCGTGCTCGATCACTTGCAGCGCGTCGTCCCACCGCCCGAGCGACACCAGCGGCTCGGCCAGGTTGATCGACACGAACGTGCCGGACGTGCGGGCCAGGCCGTAGTGGCCGGCTTCGGCCACGCCCTCGCGGGCGACCTGCGCGGCCCGCTCGTGCCGGCCCGCGCCCTCCAGCGCGTCGGACTCGGAGATCGCGCAGCGCATCAGCGCGTTGTACGCCCCTCCGCCCGAGGCGATGCGGCGGGCCTCCCCGAAGGCCCCGAGCTGGTCCTCGATCTCGGAGTAGCCCCAGCGGGCCCAGGCGTAGTCGATCAGCGCGTGGGCCTCGACGTTGGCGTCGCCGACGTCGTGGCCGATCTGCCTGGCGAGCTGGGCGGTGGCCAGACGTTCCGGCAGGTCCTCGGGCCGGTGGAGCATGCGCGCGAGGCTCTCCAGGACCTGGGCGCGCACCTTGCTGGGCTCTTCCGAGGGGACCAGCGCGGCCGCCTGGCGGAGATCGTCGATGTAGCCGGGGCGGCCCAGGTCGTAGCGGGTCAGGCCGCGCTGGCGCAGCGCGTGGGCCGAGTCGATCGGGTCGGTGTCGTGGTCGAGCTCGGCGAGGGCGACGCCGGCCAGGGCGATGCTGCGCTCGTATTCGCCGGCGAGGTGGGCGACCGTGGCCGTCTGCCGCAGCACGCGGACGCGGACGGCGCCGATGCGCTCGGCCGCGTCGGGCACCTGGTCCCACAACTCGAGCACCCTGGACAACATCCTGAGCTGCTCGTCGTAGGCGGCGGACTTGCGGGCCGCGGCGGCCGCGCGCCAGGCGCTGACCAGCGCCCACGTGGAGTCGTGTGCGGAGTGCCAGTGGTGGGCCAGCTCGATCGCGCCGCGCGGGGCGGGCAGGATCGACAGGTCGCGCTCCAGTGCCTCGGCGTAGCGGGTGTGCAGGCGGGTGTGCTCGCCGGGGAGGAGGTCGTCGTGGAGCGCCTCGCGGATGAGCGCGTGCCGGAAGGAGTAGCCCTCGCCGTCGACGACCAGGACGTTGCCCGCCACCGCCGGCCGCAGCGCGCCCGAGAGCGCGCTCTCGCCGAGCCCGGCGACGGCGCTGAGCAGGTCGTGCTCGATGCGCTGCCCGCCGGCGCTGGCCACCCGCAGCAGCTCCTGCGTCTCGTCGGGCAGCCGCTCGACGCGGGCCAGCAGCAGGTCGCGCAGCGACTCGGGCAGCGCGTGGCCGCCGCTCTCGTCGCTCAGCAGCGCCTCGACGAACAGCGGGTTTCCCTCGCTGCGCGCGTAGATCACATCCATGTCGGCGGCGGACGGCGCGCGGTCGAGGATGCCGGCCGCCTGCTCGACGGCCTCCTTGCGGGTGAGCCTGCGCAGCTCGATCCGGCTCACCCACTCGATCCTGCCCAGCTCGGCGATGAGAGGGCGCAGCGGGTGGGTGCGGTGCAGCTCGTCGGCGCGGTAGGAGACGACGATGAGCAGGCGGGCCGCGGTGCGCTGGTAGCGGACGAGGAACGACAGCAGGTCGCGGGTGGAGCGGTCGGCCCAGTGCGCGTCTTCCACGACCAGCAGCACGGGACGCTCCTCCGCCAGCCGTTCGAGCAGGCCGAGCATCTGCTCGAACAGGCGTGCCCTGGCCTCCGGCCCGTCTCTGTCGGGCTCGCCGAACTCCGGCAGCAGCCGCGCCAGCCCGCGCGTGGTGCCCCCGGGGACGAGCGCCGCGACCCCGTCACGGCCCAGCTCGCGTACGAGCCCGCGCAGCACGGCGGTGAACGGCGCGAACGGCAGGCCCTCCGTGCCCAGCTCCAGGCACCCGCCGACGAGCACCATGGCGTCGCCGGCCCGGCCGGTGAACTCGTTGATCAGCCGCGTCTTGCCGACGCCCGCCTCGCCGCCGACGAGCACCGTGGCCGACGCCCCGGCCCGCGCTCTGACCAGCGCTTCGCCGAGGGCGGCGAGCTCACGGGCACGCCCGACGAACAAGGGGCTCACGGCGTGGATGCTCACGTCCCCAAGGATGCCATCCGGCGGCGACAGAACGCGCCCCCGGGTGACGTCGCGGGCCGGACCGCGCAGCAGGGTCCACACCCGGATAGCCGCTGGATACGCGCGGAAGACGCGGAGCTCGCCTGAGCGGCTCGGCACCCCGCGGGAGCCAGGATCGGCGCAGGAATTCGCGGAAGCCGCTCAGGATTTCCCGGTGCCCTGGCTCAGCGCAGGACCTTGCGGAAGAAGGTGGCCGACGCTTCGTAGCCGAGCGCGTGGTAGAACTCCGGCGCCCGGCGGGTCGCCATCGCCACGTAGCCCGCCTCGCGCGAGCGGGCCCACTTCTCGAACTCCTCCAGCAGCGCCCGCCCGACGCCCTGCCGGCGCGAACCGGACCCGACCATGGCCTCCTCGACCCAGGCCACGGGTCCGTTGGCGAACAGCGTGAGGTGCACGAACCCCAGCAGGTAGCCCTGGACCCGCCCGTTCACGACGGCCGCGAGCAGCAGGGCGTCCTCGTTCGCCAGCAGCTCGGGCAGCGCGGAGTCGAAGGCCTCGCGCTCGGGCCTGAAGGTCAGGCCGAACTCACGCGCCAGCGCGAACACCGCGTCCGCGTCGGCCTTCTCCGCCCTTCTGATCAGAAGATCGTCAGCCGTCATGACTGATGACACTAGATCGTCGCATGTTCCCGACGCAAACCTCAGAGGTCGCCGAGTCCCAGCTGGCGGGCGATGAGCATGCGCTGCACCTCGCTGGTGCCCTCGCCGATCTCCAGGATCTTGGCGTCGCGGTAGAAGCGCCCGACGGGGAACTCGTTCATGAACCCGTACCCGCCGAAGATCTGCGTCGCGTCGCGCGCGTTGTCCATGGCCGCGTTGGACGAGACCAGCTTGGCGATCGCGGCCTCCTTCTTGAACGGCTCACCGGCCAGCATCTTCTCGGCGGCGTGGTGGTAGGCCAGGCGGGCGGTGTGCGCGCGGACCTCCATGTCGGCGATCTTGAACTGGATGGCCTGGTAGTGGCCGATCGGGTGGCCGAACGCCTTCCTGTCCCTGACGTACTTCAGGCACTCGTCGACGCACCCCTGCGCCAGCCCGACGCTGAGCGCGGCGATGGCGATGCGGCCCTCGTCGAGGGTCTGCAGGAACTGGGCGTAGCCGCGGCCGCGCTCGCCGAGCAGGTTGGCGGCGGGGACGCGGCACTCGGTGAACGACAGCTCGCGCGTGTCGGAGGCGTTCCAGCCGACCTTGGAGTATTTCTTCGACACCGTGAACCCGGGCGTGCCGCTCGGCACCAGGATCGTGGAGATCTCCCGCTCGCCGGTGAGCGCGGCCACGCCGACGACGCCGGTGATGTCGGTGCCGGCGTTGGTGATGAACGCCTTCGTCCCGTTGATCACCCACTCGTCGCCGTCGAGCACGGCCGTGGTGCGCATCCCGCCGGGCACGTCGGTGCCGCCGCCGGGCTCGGTCAGGCCGAACGCTCCCAGCATCTCGCCGGCCGCCAGCCTGGGCAGCCAGGTCTCGCGCTGCTCCTCGGTGCCGAACCTGAAGATCGGCATGGCGCCCAGCGACACCGCGGCCTCCAGGGTGATGGCCACGCTGGAGTCGACGCGGGCCAGCTCCTCCAGCGTCACGCAGAGCGCGAAGTAGTCGCCGCCCATGCCGGCGTACTCCTCAGGGAACGGCAGTCCGAACAGCCCCATGGCGCCCATCTGCCGCACGATGTCGTACGGGAACTCCTCGCGCTCGTAGTAGTCGCCGATGACCGGCGCGACCACGTCGCGCGCGAACGCCTCGACGGTCTTGCGGAGCTCTTCGTACTCGTCCTTGAGCATGGTCACCCTTTCGAAAGCGCCTGTACGACGCGGGATGGGCTGGGCCGGCCGAGCAGCTCCGCCAGCCAGACGCTGGTGGACACGAGCTTGCCCAGGTCGAGCCCGGTCTCGATGCCGAGTCCCTGCAACATCCACACGAGGTCTTCGGTGGCGAGGTTGCCGGTGGCGGACTCGGCGTAGGGGCAGCCGCCGATGCCTCCGGTCGAGGCGTCGACGGTGGTCACGCCGGCTTCGAGCGCGGCGAGGGTGTTGCTGAGCGCCTGCCCGTACGTGTCGTGGAAGTGCACGGCGAGCCGCTCGGGCGTGCGGAAGGCGTCGATCAGGGCGGTCACGTGGCCGGGCGTGCCGACGCCGATGGTGTCGCCGAGCGACAGCTCGTGGCAGCCGAGCCCGAGCAGCCGCTCTCCGACCGCGACCACCTGCTTGACCGGCGTCGGCCCTTCCCAGGGGTCGCCGAAGCACATCGACACGTAGGCGCGCACCTTCAGCCCGTTGTCGAGTGCTCGGGCCACGACCGGTTCGAACATGTCGAACTGGCTCTCCAGGCTGCGGTTGAGGTTTTTCGCGGCGAACGTCTCGGTGGCGCTGGCGAAGATGGCGATCTCGTCGGCCTGGAGTTCGAGCGCCCGGTCGAGGCCGCGCAGGTTGGGGACCAGGACGGGATAGCGCACTCCAGGCTTCCTGTGCAGCCTGGCGAGCAGCTCTCCGGCGTCGGCCAGCTGCGGCACCCAGTCCGGGTGCACGAAGCTGGTCGCCTCGATCACCTTGTGCCCCGCGTCGGCGAGACGGTGGATGAACTCGGCCTTGACCTCGACGGGCACGACGGAGGACTCGTTCTGCAGCCCGTCGCGCGGGCCGACCTCGTAGATCGTGACCTGGTGCGGAAGACCTTCCATCGGGTACGGCATCTCACGCCTCCCTGTCCATGGCCTCACTCCGTGAGGCGGGTTCGCTCGCCCCTGATGCCGCCGCCTTCCCCCGCTCTGGTCGCTGCGCTCCCGCCACTCCTCCAGACGACGGCGCTCCCTCCCTGTCCATGGCCTCACTCCGTGAGGCGGGTTCGGCCGCCCCTGACGCCGTCGCTCGCTCACCGTCATCGGGGTCACGGCGGACGACGGCCAGCACGGCGTCCATGTCGACCGGCTGGCCCGCCTGCACGGCCAGCTCGGCCACGGTGCCGTCGTGCGGGGCGGTGACCGTGTGCTCCATCTTCATGGCCTCCACGATGAGCAGCGGCTGGCCCTCGCTGACCCGCTCGCCGGGCTGGGCCTTGACCACCAGCACGGTGCCGGGCATGGGGCTGCGCACCGCGCCGTCGCCGGCCGCCGCGGCGCCCGGCCGGTCTCCCGGGTCGCCGATGAGGTGCCGGGTGAGCGCCCATGACGCGCCGTCCCTGCCGAGCCAGAGGGTGTCGGCGTCGCGCGCGCAGAGATAGCGCTCGGTACGGCCGCCGACGGTGACGTGCAGCAGCGCGCCGCCGGACAGTCCGGGAGGGGCGCCGGCCGGCGTCTCGTCGATCCGGATGCGCGCCGGCACCGCGTCGCCGTCGATCCGGACTTCGGCCGATTCGCGGGGCAGCCCGCGGACCTGGACCGCGTGCACGCCGTCCCGCGACTCCAGCCGCCATGTCGTCCACGCCGGTTCGCCGGCCCGCCACCCGTCCGTGACGTCCCACGGGTCGTCGCCCTGGGGCATGTCGTGGAAGACGAGCCCGGCCGCGGCGAGCACCTCGTCGGGCACCCGCGTGGCGGGGACGAGTTCGGGGAGCACGCGCTCGACCAGGCCGGTGTCCAGTTCGCCGGCCGTGACGGCCGGGTGGGCGGCGAGTGCGCGCAGGAACGGGATGTTGGTGACCACGCCGAGCACGGCCGTCCTGGCGAGCGCCCGGTCGAGCGCGGCGAGCGCCGTCGCGCGGTCGGGGGCCCAGGTGATGACCTTGGACAGCATCGGGTCGAACGCGGTGCCCACGGCCCCTCCTTCGACCAGCCCCGAGTCGACCCGCACGACGGCCCCGCCGCGTGGCGACGCCGTAGCGGTCCCGCCGGGGGCCGGGTCGCCGGGTTCGCGGAGCGCCAGGACGCGGCCGCCGCTGGGCAGGAAGCCGCGGGCCGGGTCCTCGGCGTAGACGCGCGCCTCGACGGCGTGGCCGGTGAGCCGCACGTCGCCCTGCCCGAACGGCAGGAGCTCGCCCGCCGCCACCCGCAGTTGCAGCTCCACTAGGTCCAGCCCCGTGACCAGCTCGGTCACCGGGTGCTCGACCTGGAGGCGGGTGTTCATCTCCATGAAGTGGTAGGCCCCGGTGGTGCCGTCCACGATGAACTCGACCGTGCCCGCCCCCACGTAGCCGACCGCGCGCGCGGCCTCGGCCGCGGCCGCTCCCATGCGGGCGCGGATCTCGGGGCCGACGAAGGGCGAGGGCGCCTCTTCGATGATCTTCTGGTGCCTGCGCTGGAGGCTGCACTCGCGCTCGCCCAGATGCACGACGTTTCCGTGGGTGTCGGCCATGATCTGGATCTCGATGTGCCGCGGGTTCTCGACGTAGCGCTCGATCAGCAGCGTGCCGTCGCCGAAGGCCGCCAGCGCCGTACGCCGGGCCGACGCGATCGCCTCAGGCAGCTCGGCCGCCGACCGTACGAGGACCATGCCCTTGCCGCCGCCGCCCGCGGACGGCTTGATCAGGGCGGGGAAGTCGCTCCAGTCCTCCAGGGAGGCGGGCTCGGCCCGGCCGGGCACCACGGGCACGCCCGCGGCCGCGACCGTGGCCTTGGCCCGGATCTTGTCGCCCATCGCGTCGACGGCGTCGGCGGGCGGGCCGACGAACACGAGCCCGGCCTCCGCGCAGCGCCGCGCGAACGCGGCGTTCTCCGCGAGAAACCCATAACCAGGATGTACGGCTTGCGCCCCTGAATCACGAGCTGCCGCGACAATGGCCTCAATATCCAAATATGTCGGCACCTCAAGGGCGATGTCGGCTTCCAGGGCGTGCTTGGCCCTCGCGTCGGACGGCGCGTACACGGCCACCGACGTGATGCCGAGCCCGCGCAGCGTGCGGGCGATCCGCACGGCGATCTCGCCCCTGTTGGCGATCAGAACGCTCGTGAACCCCCGCGTGGGGCTCGCCTGCCGCCCGGTGCTTCGCACGGTCTCCGTCACCTCGCTCACATCCTGAAGACGCCGTAACCGGCGGGCTCGAGCGGCGCGTTGGCCGCCGCGGACAGCGCCAGGCCCAGGACCGTGCGCGTGTCGACCGGGTCGATCACGCCGTCGTCCCAGAGCCTGGCCGTGGAGTAGTACGGGTTGCCCTGGTGCTCGTACTGGGCCCTGATCGCGTCGGGGTCGGCGTCGCCCACGGTGGTGAGCACGTTCGCGGCCTGCTCGCCGCCCATGACCGAGATGCGGGCGTTCGGCCACATCCACAGGAACCTGGGCGAGTACGCCCGCCCGGCCATGGCGTAGTTGCCCGCGCCGAACGACCCGCCGATCACCACGGTGAACTTGGGCACCCGGGCGCACGAGACGGCCGTGACCATCTTGGCCCCGTGTTTGGCGATGCCGCCCGCCTCGTACGCCTTGCCGACCATGAAGCCGCTGATGTTCTGGAGGAAGACCAGGGGGATCCGCCGCTGGTCGCACAGCTCGATGAAGTGGGCGCCCTTCATGGCGGACTCGCCGAACAGGATGCCGTTGTTGGCCACCACCCCGACCGGATGCCCGTGGAGGTGGGCGAACCCGGTGACGAGCGTCGAGCCGTACTCGGCCTTGAACTCCAGGAATCGCGACCCGTCGACGATCCTGGCGATCACCTCGCGCACGTCGTAGGGCTGGCGGGTGTCGGCGGGCACGATGCCGTACAGGTCGCGCGGGTCGTACCGGGGTGGCTCCGGCCGGATCGTCGTCCACGGCCGCTCGGCGCGCGGCGCCAGCGTGGAGACGATGTCGCGGACGATGGCCAGCGCGTGCGCGTCGTCCTCGGCGAGGTGGTCGGTGACGCCGCTGACGCGCGAGTGCAGGTCGCCGCCGCCGAGCTCCTCGGCCGTGACCTCCTCGCCGGTGGCGGCCTTCACCAGCGGCGGGCCGCCCAGGAAGATCGTGCCCTGGCCGCGGACGATGACCGCCTCGTCGCTCATCGCGGGCACGTAGGCGCCGCCGGCGGTGCACGAGCCGAGCACGGCGGCGATCTGCGGGATGCCGCGGGCGGACATCGTGGCCTGGTTGTAGAAGATGCGCCCGAAATGCTCGCGGTCGGGGAACACCTCGTCCTGCCTGGGCAGGAACGCCCCGCCGGAGTCGACGAGGTAGACGCAGGGCAGGCGGTTGTGCAGCGCCACCTCCTGCGCGCGCAGGTGCTTCTTGACGGTGATCGGGTAGTAGGTGCCGCCCTTGACGGTGGCGTCGTTGGCCACGATCACGCACTCGCGCCCCGAGACCCTGCCGACGCCGGTGATGATGCCCGCCGCGGGGGCCTGGTCGTCGTAGAGACCGCCCGCGGCCAGCGGCGACAGCTCCAGGAACCGGGAGCCGGGGTCGAGCAGGCCGTCGACGCGGTCGCGCGGCAGCAGCTTGCCTCGCTCGACGTGGCGCCGCCGCGACCGCTCGGGACCGCCCAGCGCGGTCGCCGCGAGCCGTTCGAGCAGCTCGGCGGCGAGCCGCTCGTTGTGCTCGGCATGTCGTTTGTACGCCTCCGCGCCGGGCTCGGCCGCCGATTTCAGCACCGGCCACTCGCTCATGAGTCCCCTCCCATGGCTGGGATGTTAGTCACCATTAACGTAATCGTCTAGCATGTGAGACGTGAGCACCGTCACTCCACCTACCCGTAATCGCGGCAAACGGCGCGCGGAGATCCTGGAGGCGGCGGCCCGGCTGTTCGCCGCCCGCGGCTTCCACGGGGTCTCGATCGAGGACATCGGTGGCGCGGTCGGCATCTCGGGGCCCGCGCTCTACCGGCACTTCAGCGGCAAGGACGCGCTGCTGTCGGAGATGCTGCTCGACGTCA
Organism: Nonomuraea deserti; assembly: GCF_004348685.1. GTDB lineage: Bacteria > Actinomycetota > Actinomycetes > Streptosporangiales > Streptosporangiaceae > Nonomuraea > Nonomuraea deserti. The sequence continues at coordinate 34,576 of NZ_SMKO01000095.1, forward strand.
GCTCGCGGCTGCGCGAGTCGGCCGTCGCGGTCGCCACCTCCTCCCCCGGCCCTGCCGAGACGCTGGACGCGCTGCTCAACGTGCAGATCACGTTCGCGATCGAGCAACCGGCCCTGATCACCGTGCACGACAGGGAGCTGGGCAACGTGCCCGAGCCGGCGCGGCGGCAGATCAGGCGGCTGCAGCGCCTCTACGTCGAGGAGTGGGTGACCGTGCTGGCCGAGCTCCACCCCGCCTGCCCGGCCGCGCGCCTGCGCGCCGCGACGCACGCGGTCTTCGGGCTGCTCAACTCGACGCCGCACAGCGCCGGCGAGCTGCCCGCTCGGGACATGCGGCCGCTGCTGCACGCGATGGCGAGGTCCGCGATCGAAGCCTCGGTTAACACGCGCTAACTTTCTCCGGCTTACCGGACATACCTTGCCCATGCCAACTATCTAGATATATCGTTACGATATCTCGATAGTTGGAGGCAGCATGCGCGAGAACGACTTCTGGGACGCGCCGCCGCCCGTGCCCCCGCCAGGGACACCCGGGCCCGGCGTCATCCCACC
>NZ_SMKO01000096.1 GCF_004348685.1 Nonomuraea deserti
GTGGAGGGCGGGGCCGTGGCGGTGGTCAGCGGGCCGGAGGGTTGGGAGCGCTGCGCGCGGGTGGCGGCGCGGCCGGCGGCGACGAGCGTGACCCCCTCGCGCCCCGCCACGGCCAGCGTGGCCCCGTCGGGACTGAACGCGAGGGCGGGCGCCGCGGCATCCGGGCCGGTGAGCGGCTGGACCTCGATCGTCCCCGTCCGGGTCTTCGGCGCCAGCTCCCACAGCTCGACCCGCCCGTCCAGCCGGGAGAACGCCGCCCTGGACCCGTCCCGGGCGAGCGCCACCGTGCGGTCGGCGACGTCGAACAGCACCTGCGACCCCCGGTAGACCCGGGTCCTGCCGGCCCTGGTGATCGTGAACGTGGCGGTCGGGGACGGCGGCCGGCCGGTCGCCACGTCGAAGGGCCGCCCACCTGCCCCCTCCGCGTAGCGCCCGTCGTCGCTCAGCGCCACGCTCCCCGCCGGAAGCCGGTACGAGGCGAGCCGCCGCCCCCGGGGCACGTCCCAGACGGTGACCGTGCCGGTGTCCCACCGGATCAGCTCGTCCCCGCGCAGCAGGTAGCGAGCCCGCAGGTCGGCGGCCGGGTCGGTGAACACGCCCAGCTCCGGCTGGACGAGCGAGGCCTGCAGCGCCGCCCGCGCCTCGAAGACGGGCGACAACCGCCAGGCGGCCACGCTGAGCCGCATCGCCGTGCGCGGGTCGCTCGACCGCATCGCCTCGGCCCTGGCGGCCACCACCCGCGCGTCGGCGTCGAGGAGCCGGCCGCGCAGGTCGTTCTGGCCGTACACGGACACCACGGACATCGTCACCGCTGCGGCCAGCAGTGCGCCGAGCGTCGCCATGGAGGGGGTGAGGAGCTTCCTGCGCTGTTTGGACAGGGCCACGCTGTCGTTGATGAAGTCGCGTTCGAGCTGGTTGAGCCGTAGGTGGCGGCGCTTGGTCGCGGCCCAGCCGAGCGCCGTGTCGAGGGCCTCGCCGCGCAGGAGCCGGCTCCGGCCCCGGTGGTGCTCGGACCACTGCCGGGCGGCCACCCGGATCCGGCGGTGCACGTGCATGCTCTCGCGCTCGTCCGCGGCCCAGCCGCGCAGCCTGGGCCAGGCGCGGTAGAGCGCGGCGCTGGCCGGGGCCACCCGGTCGTCGCTGAGGGCCACGAGCTTGCCCATGGACGTCTCGACCGGCGCCACGCGCACGCTCCGGCGTACCAGCAGGCCGGCGTCCATGAGCGGGCCGAGCACGTCGCCCTCGTCGTGCGGGTTGTCCCCGTCGAGCAGGCGCAGCAGCAGCCCGGGCACCTCCTCCTGCTGGCGGGGCGTGAGCGACTGGTAGACCTCCTCGGCCACCTCGCCGAGCGAGCGGGGGCGCGCGTGGCCCTGCGGGGGCCGCAGCACGTCTCCGGCCCCCACCAGCAGCTCGGCCGCCACCGGCCGGTCGGCGGGATCCTTGGCCAGAGCCCGTCCGACCAGACCGCGCAGGGGCTCGGGCAGGTCGCTCAGGTCAGGGTCGAAGGTGAGCAGCCGGTGCATGATGCCGCCCAGGCTCTCGCCGCAGAACGGATCGCGCCCGGTGGCCGCGTACACCACCACCGCGCCCCAGGCGAACACGTCGGCCGGCGCGCCCGCCTCCTCCCCGGTCAGGACCTCGGGAGCGAGGTACGTGTACGTCTCGCCGACCGGCCGGCAGGCGGGCAGGCCGAGCTCGATCACCTTGAGACCTTCGGCGGCCAGGAGCACGCTCTCCGGGTTGATCCCCTGGTGTGTCAGCTTCTCCTCGTGCAGCGCGTCCAGCGCGGCCCCCAGCGAGGCGGCCAGCGCGAGCAGCTCGTCGCCTTCGTACGGCCCGTGCAGGGCGACCGCCTGCCGCAGGTCGGGCCCGTCGACGAACTCGCTCACCACATAGGGGACTCCGCCGTCGACCCCCGCGTCGACCACCTCGGCCAGGTGGCGGCAGGTCACCCGCTCGAACCGGCGCCCCGCCTCGCCCCGCGACTCGGGCTCCGCCTCGCCGCGCGGCACCGTGACGGCGAACCTGTGCCCGTCGTCGTCGTAGGCGTCGTAGACGACGCCGCGCCCGCCCGCGCCGAGCCTGGCGGCCAGCCAGTAGCCGCCAAGCCTCTCGGGGTCACCCGGCACCAAGCGCATCGTCACTGATGCTTAGATGCACGACACCGTCCAATGGTTGTCCGAAATGACGCGACAGGTCCCCCGCGCGCCTCGGGGGACCCATGCGTCAAGATCATTATGCCAGGCTTCCGGATCTTGCCTGCCACCCGGGGCGGAGCATCGCCATGATCATGCAGTCGTGCCATGCGCCGTCCCACAGCAAGGCGTCACGTTTCACGCCCTCCTCCACGAAGCCGATCTTCTTGTAGACGTGTCGTGCCCGGTCGTTGAAAGCGTAGACCTCCAGCTCGATCCGGTGCAGCGGGGTCGTCCCGAAGGCGTGTCCGAGGACCAGCTCGATGGCCTCCGTGCCGTAGCCCTTGCCGAACGCCCGTGGGCCGATCAGCGCGATGCGCAGGTTGCACGACAGGTTAGCGGGATCCAGCGCGTTGAGGACCACCTCGCCCGCGTAACCGTCGCCGGTCATGATCGCCAGGTCGAGCCGGTCGGCGTGCTGCGCCCGGCTCGCGCACCATCGGCGGGCGCCCTCGAAGTCGAACTCGCCGTGCGAGCCCGTCAGCCGTCGCACCTCCGGGTCGCGAACCAGCTCGTAAAGGCCTTCTGCGTGCTCTGGACCGACCTGGCGCAGCGTCACGCGCGGGCCCTTCAGCACGGGTTTCTCGGCGAACATCCCCTTTGGCTATCAGTCGCGATCACCGGCGGGCAAACCCATTTCCCGCACCACCTCGTCACGCACCTGCTCGGGGGTGAGCTCACCGACGTCGCAAACCGTGTCCGCCACCTCACGGAAATAGCGTTCGCGGCGGGCCCGCATGGCGGCCGGGTCGAAATCGGGGCGGTGATCGCTCGAACGCATCCGTTCGGCCAGCACCTTGTCGGGGGCGTCGACCCAGACCACGAACGCGGCCCGCATGGCCGCCCGGACCTCGGGGTCCTCGACCGTGCTCGCCGCCGCCGCGATCACCTTGGGCGGGCCGGCCAGTTCGAGCAGCACGTGTTCGGCCTCGTAGAGGTGCAGCGCGGCCGCGCCCTCGCGGGCGGCGATCTGCGCGGCGGTGCCGCCGTACCTCGCCTTGAGGAACGGATCGCTGTCGCTGAACTCCAGCCCCAGCGCCTCGGCGATCAGCACGCCCGCCGTCGTCTTGCCCGATCCCATGAGCCCGATCACCACGACTGGTTTGTTTTTCGACATGTGGATAGAGGTCCTTCGTGTTAAGGAGGTAAATCAGATGACCATCGCCGGAAGCATCATCCTCATCATGCTCGGTGCGATCCTCACCTGGGCCGTCGAGTTCGACCTCGCCGGCCTCGACATCAACGTAGTGGGTCTGGTCCTCATGCTCGGAGGCCTGGTCGGACTCGGGTTCGGCATCTACCGGATCAGCGTCACCCGCCGGGCGGTCGGCCCCATCGACGAGCCGGTCCACCGTCACGAGATCTACGAAGAGCCCGAGACCAGGAAGACGACCGTGTACGAGGAACGGCGTCACTACGACGAACCACCGCTGTAGGAGGTAAGCGACATGCCAGCAGTCGAAGAACTGCCGTCGACCATCAGGCGCTCGCCGAAGAAGGCACAGAACACGTGGATCAAGGCGCACGACTCGGCAGTGCAGGAGTACGGCGAGGGGCGGCGCGCCCACATGACGGCGTTCGCGGCGCTGAAGCACTCCTTCGAGAAGGTCGGCGACCACTGGGAGCCGAAGTCGAAGAAGGGTCCTTCCGACAAGGGCGCCACGGACCGGTCCGGCAGGACGGCCGAGGGCGTCGACGCCAACGCCAGCAAGGAACACCTGCAGAGCGTGGCCGCCAAGCTGGGCGTGCGCGGCCGCTCGAAGATGACCAAGCAGGAGCTGGTGTCGGCCATCAAGAAGGCCAACAGGAAGGCCACGGCGAAGGCTCGCTGACCAGCGCGCAGACCGGAGGCGGCCGGCTCGTCACGAGGCCGGCGGGAGAGCGAGGCGGCACCGCGCCGCCCCCCTCGACCGCCGGCCTTACCGTTGCCCGCAGCCCGATCAGCCGCAGCCCGATCAGCCGCAGCCCGATCAGCCGCAGCCCGATCAGCCGCAGCCCGATCAGCCGCAGGCCGGCCAGCCGCGGGCCCCGCTCACAGCAGCCGCTTGACGGCCTCCACGATCGCGCGGCGGTCGATGCCGGCGTCGGCGAGCTGCTCCTCCGGCTTCGCGGACCCCGGCAGCTCGGTCACGGCAAGCTTCACCACTCTCGGCCCGAGCTCGCTGACGGCGTCCAGCACCGCGTCACCCAGCCCGCCTTCGAGCCGGTGATCCTCCACCGTGATCAGGTTGCCCGTGGTGGTGGCCGCCTCCACCAGCACCGCCGAGTCGACCGGCTTGACCGAGTACAGATCGATCACCCCCACGGGAACTCCTGACGTCTCCAGCTCGCCGGCGGCCGCCAGCGCCTCGTGCACGGTCACCCCGGCGGCCACGATCGTGGCCCGGTCGCCGCTCGACTGCCGCAGCACCCGCGACCCGCCGACGGGGAACCGCTCGCCCGGCGGGTAGATCACCGGCGTGCTCCCGCGCGTGGTACGCAGGTAGGACACGCCCTCGACGCCGGCCATCTCGATGATCAGCGAGGCCGTCTGGTTGGCGTCGCACGGGTAGAGCACGGTGCTGCCGTACAGGGCCCGCATCATGGCCAGGTCCTCCAGCCCCATCTGTGACGGGCCGTCCTCACCGATCGACACCCCGGCGTGCGACCCGATGAGCCGGATCGACGCCCGGCTGACCCCGGCCATCCTGATGAAGTCGTGCGCCCTGGTCAGGAACGCCGCGAACGTGGCGGCGTAGGGGGTCCACCCGCGGATCTGCATCCCGACGGCGGCGGCGACGAGTTGCTGCTCGGCGATGTACATCTCGAAGAACCGCTCGGGGAAGCGCTGCGCGAACGCCTCGGTCTTGGTGGAGTCGGCCACCTCGCCGTCCAGCGCCACGACGTCGCCGCGGGCCGCGCCGAGCGCCGCCAGCGCCTCTCCGTACGCCGTCCGCGTCGCGACCTGCTCGCCCACCTCGTACGCGGGCGGCTCCAGCGGGCCGGAATCGAAGCGGTACGGTTCGGCGGTCTCGTCCGGCTTGCGCACGGTGACGCGTACGTCCCGGGGCCCGCCCAGCTCGTCGACGGCCTGGTCGGCGTCCTTGAGCGGCTTGCCGTGGGCGCCCTCGCGGTTCTCGACCTCCAGCACGCCCTCGCCCTTGCGGGTCTTGGCCAGGATGACGGTGGGGCGCCTGCGCGTCTTGCCGGCGTCCTGCAGCGCGTAGTCGATCTCCCCGGGGTCGTGCCCGTCGATCTCGATCGTGTGCCAGCCGAACGCCGAGAAGCGCCGCGCGTACGCGCCCGTGTCCCACCCGTGCCGGGTCGGCCCTCTCTGCCCGAGCCTGTTGACGTCCACGATCGCGGTCAGGTTGGCCAGGCCCTCGCCGCCCGCGTGCTCGGCGGCCTCCCAGATGGACCCCTCGGCGAGCTCGCTGTCGCCGCAGAGCACCCACACCCGGTACGGCATCCGTTCCAGCCGCCCGGCCATCGCCACCCCGACCCCCACCGGCAGCCCCTGCCCGAGCGACCCGGTGGCCACGTCCACCCAGGGCAGCCGCGGCGTCGGGTGCCCTTCGAGCCGGCTCCCGCGCCGCCTGGACGTCAGGAGCTCCTCGTCACCGATGACACCGGCCGCCTTGTAGAGCGAGTACAGCAGGGGAGAGGCGTGCCCCTTGGAAAGGATCACGTGGTCGTTGGCCGGGTTGTCCGGCTGCTCGAAGTCGTAGCGGAGGTGTCTCGCGAACAGCACGGCCATCAGGTCGGCCGCGGACATGGATGACGTGGGATGTCCCGAGCCCGCCGCGGCGGCGGCGCGGACGGAGTCGACGCGCAGTTGCGCCGCCAGCTCCGCCAGATACTGCAGATCGTTTTCGGCCATCATGACCTCCTGGAGAGTTTCGGCCCGCCTACCCGCACCGGCCCGCTCGACGCGGGCGGCCCCGTGGTGTCTGGTCCCGTATGTCAGGCCCTGTCGCGTCAGGTCCCGCCTGTCGAGTCCTGTGGTGACAGGTGCTGTGGTGACAGAGCCTGTCGTGTCAGGCCCTGTGGGGTCAGGGCCTGTCGTGTCAGGCCCTGTGGGGTCAGGGCCTGTCGTGTCAGGCCCTGTGAGGTCGGGGCCTGTCGTGTCAGATGCTGTCGCGGACGGTCAGCGCCGGAGGCGCCGGCCGAGGGCGGCGCAGGCGGCGGCGGCCGTGCCCGCGGCCAGCGTGAGCAGGACCGGGCGGCGGTGCTGGGAGAGCCAGACCTGAGGGCTGTGCGCGTGGGAGCGCTGGTCGAAGGTGCCGTGGGCGCCGTAGTCCGTCGTCTCGTCGGCCGGGTCCCAGAGGTTGGACACGCCGCTGGGGGGCTCCTCGTCCGTCTGCTGCGAGTTGACTCCCGTCCGCGCCAGGTAGCGGTCCACCAGGGCCGGAGCCATGCGCTGGGCGAGGAGGGTGGCCGCGGTGCTCATCCCCACCCAGTACTCCTTGCGCTCCGGGTGCGCGGCGGCGTACACGATCGCCCGCGCCGCGACCTCGGGCTGGTAGATCGGGGGGACCGGCTGGGGGTGGCGGCGGAGCTTGGACAGCACCCACTCGAACTGGGGGGTGTTGACGGCGGGCAGCTGGACGAGCGTGACCTGGATGTCGCTCCCGTCCGCCAGCAGCTCCGTGCGGACCGACTCCGAGAAGCCCTTGATCGCGTGTTTCGCGCCGCAGTAGGCCGACTGCAGCGGGATGCCGCGCTGGGACAGCGCCGAGCCCGTCTGGACGATGGCGCCGGTGCCGCGCGGCCGCATCAGGTCGAGGGCCACCTTGGTGCCCCAGACGTAGCCCAGGTAGGTGACGGCCGTGGTGCGGCTGAACTCCTCAGGGGAGATGTCCGAAAATTTCGCAAAGACGGAGGAGAAGGCGGTGTTGATCCACACCGAGATCGGCCCCATCTCCGCCTCGATCCTCTCGGCGGCCTTGCGCACCTCGTCGTAGTCGGCGACGTCCGCCTCGTAGACCTGCCCGCTGCCGCCCTCGACCCCCACGTCCACCGCGGCCGCGCCCAGCCCGGTCGTGCCTCTGGCGATCAGGGCCACCCTGGCCCCCTGCCGTCCGAGTTCGCGGACGACCGCGCGCCCGACCCCGCCGCTCGCGCCCGTCACCACCACTACTCGCCCGCTCAACTGCGCCATGTCGAGATCAGCCCGCCTCTCCGTCGCTCCGCTGCTTCTGGCGGCGTACGGCCAGCGTGATGTCGATCACTGTGAGCACCGCCAGCACCACGGCGATGCCCGTCATGACCGGGGCGCGCGCGATGAGCCCGAGCACCGCGAACGCGAACAGGAACACCAGCAGGAACGAGCCCACCCTGATGTGCACCACGTCGCGTGGGGTGGCGGGCACCATGGCGTGGCCCCTGCGGGACTTTTCCTCGTGCCACTCTCCGTGTTCAGACATGCCGCTCACCTGCCCGTGCCGTTTGCGGCGTAACGTCCTGGGTAGCCGGGCCCGGTGCCCGAGCCTGACCCGAACGTGGACCCGCGACCCCGCCCCGGCTGTCCCGACCTGCGGCCCAGCGACCAGAACGAGCCTGGGATCGTACGCCGGCGGTGTGGCCGGGGATTCTCCTATGTGGCCCCGGACGGCCGGCGGGTGCGCGACCCCGCCACGGTGGAGCGGATCAAGGCGCTGGCGATCCCCCCGGCCTGGAGCGACGTGTGGATCTGCGCCTCGCCCGACGGGCACCTGCAGGCGGTCGGTACGGACGCGGCCGGGCGCAGGCAGTACCGCTACCACGACGTGTGGCGCGAGCAGCAGGACCGGGAGAAGTTCGACCGGGTGCTGGAGGTGGCCGAGCGGCTGCCCGCGTTCAGGAAGGCCGTGGACGACCAGCTCCAGGGCCGCGGCCTGACCCGGCAGCGGGTGCTGGCCGCCGCCGCCCGCCTGCTCGACATCGGCTTCTTCCGCATCGGCGGCGAGAGCTACGACACCTACGGGCTGGCCACGCTCAGGATGGAGCACGTCACCTGCGCGCGCGGCGTCGTCGTCTGCTCCTACCCGGCCAAGGGCGACATCGCCCGCGAGGTCGAGCTGGCCGATCCCGGGGCGTGCCGGGTGCTCAGGGCGCTCAAGGCGCTCGGGGAGGACGGCGAGCTGCTGCGCTACCGGCACGCGGGCGGCTGGAGCGACATCAGGAGCGAGGACATCAACGACTACCTCCGCGAGACCATCGGGTACGAGGTCACGGCCAAGGACTTCCGCACCTGGCACGCCACGGTGCTGGCCGCCGTGGGGCTGGCGGTGTCCAGGCCCGCCGGCGCGGAGGGGCGGACGAAGAAGCAGAAGGCGATCGTGCGCGTGATGCGCGAGGTCGCCGAGTACCTGGGCAACACCCCCACCGTGGCGCGCGCCTCGTACGTGGATCCGCGCGTGGTCGAGGCGTACGAGCGGGACAGGACCGTCACGGCGGTGCTGACCGAGCTCGGGGCCGACGCCGACTTCGGGCAGCTGGCCACGGCGGGCACGGTGGAACGGGCGGTTATAGACCTCATTCGTGCCGTTTGACGGGTTCTGTACCCGGGAATGCGGCGACAGGAGAAGGAGGCAGCGATGGAAGCTCCGCAGTACGTCGCGGCCCGCGTCCAGCAGGCGCTGGCCGAGGACGGGCGCACCAACGAGCTGGGCATCCGCGTCGACATCAGAGGCGACCAGCTGTTCCTGCGCGGGCAGGTGAGCGAGGCCGAGCAGCGCACGCGGCTCGGCCAGGTGGCGCACGAGACCGCGCCCGAGCTCCATGTGCACAACGAGATCAACATCGTGGACGCCACCGAGCCAGGGGAGGATGAGCATCTTGACTGACCTGCGCATCGCCGCAGTGGGCGACATTCACCTGGGCGAGGACGGCAGGGGCCACTACCGGCGCAGGCTGGAGGGCATCGAGGAGCGCGCGGACGTGTTCATGCTCGCGGGCGACCTCACCAGGCACGGCACGCTGCAGGAGGGCAAGGTGGTCGCCGATGAGCTGCGCGACCTGCCGATTCCGGCTGTCGCGGTGCTCGGCAACCACGACTACCACTCCGACCTGCAGGACGAGATCGCGGAGGAGCTCCGCGACGCCGGCGTGATCGTGCTCGACGACGACGGCGTCGTGCTCCAGTGCGGCGAGAAGAAGCTGGGGGTCGTCGGCGGGAAGGGCTTCGGCGGCGGGTTCGCCGGCAAGTGCGCCAGCGAGTTCGGCGAACGCGAGATCAAGAACTTCGTCGCCCACACCCGCCACATCGCCGAGGCGTGGAAGGTCGCGCTGAAGGAGATCGTGGCCGACGAGCGCGTGGTGCTGTCGCACTACTCGCCTATCAAGGAGACGCTGGAGGGCGAGCCGCCGGAGATCTACCCCTTCCTCGGCAGCTATCTCCTGGCGGAGGCCGTCGACACGGCCGGCGCGGATCTGATCTTCCACGGGCACGCGCACAAGGGCAGCGCGAAGGGCATGACCCCGGGTGGCATCCGGGTGCGTAACGTGGCCCTGCCGGTGCTGGGCCGGGCGTACGGCGTTTACTGCCTCGAGTGCGAGGACGGGTTCTGACCCGAAGGTCGAAGGCCACCGTCCATCAGGACGGTGGCCTTTTCATACCCCTTCAGGCCTTTCATCATTTATTGCGTTATTCCGGTAAAGCGGGTGGACCGCTGGACCGTTCTCGGGGATCGGCCCAGCGGTCGGGTCGTGCGGGGAGCCATCCGGGTGGCGCCCCTAGACATTGAAGATGCTGACCCCGCCAGGCCCGACCAGGAAACCGAGCACGATGAGCACGATCCCCCACAGGAGGTCGCGCCGGGCGAGGATCACGTAGATCCCGGAGATGACGAGAATTACCGCGATGATCCAGAGCAAAGTAGCCATGACTCCGCCTCTGCCCTGAGGGGTGGCCGCTTAACATGTTTTTCCGCTAGGGCGCCGACGGGAGAAACATATGGCATTCCGTTATCGGCCCGGAGACCTCGGCGTGATTCATGAGGCCGACTTCATCAGCTTCGCGTAGGCGAGCTGCAGCCAGTCGGAGATCGCCACCGCGGTCATCGTCGCCCCCACGAGCCGGGTGACCTTGGGCGCCAGCACCAGCCCGGCGGCGTACGCGGTGGCCACCCACTGCGACAGGCAGAACGGGCAGGCGAGCAGCTCGCCCACCGGGCCGCGGGGCTTCTCCTGCACCTCGGCGGGCCCGCCGCCGCCCTTGTAGCGGGTGAACGGCGCTCGGAGCGGGCTGGTGACAGGGTCCTTCGCCAGCCGCCGCGACACCTTGTGCGTGCAGGCCGCCATGAGCAGCACGTCCATCACCGCCACGCGGTCGGGGGCCCGCCGTCCCGCCAGGGCCGCCGCGGTGGTCGCCACCGCCACCGTGCCGCCGTACGCGCCGAGGATGCCGAGGTAGCCGCCGAGCGGACGGTCGTGGTCACCGCCATAGGCCTGTTCGGTCTTCTCCAGGATTTCGGTCATAGCATCTCGCTCTGCCCCCAGGCCCAGGCCGTACTCGCCAGAGAGGCCTTATAGCACAACGCCTATTGGAGGTCCGTGTGGGTAGCCCGAAACCATGAGCAGCCACGGTCACGCGGTCACGGACGCGATCCTCGACACGCTCAAGCGCGCCAGCTCCGGGTTGAAGGACGCCGGAGTGAAATTCGCGCTGGCCGGCGGCTGCGCCGCCTATGCCAGAGGAGCCGCGCCGTCGCTGCACGACGTGGACTTCGTGGTCACCGAGCACGACGTGCCCGCCGCCCTGGAGGCGCTGCGCGGGCTGGGCTTCCAGACGGCCAAGCCGCCGGAGGACTGGCTGGTCAAGGCGTACGACGAGGGCCGCCTGGTGGATCTGATCTTCCGGGTGTCGGACCTGGCGATCACCGACGAGCTGCTCGACAGGGCCGAGCCGCTGAAGGCGTCGGCGGTGATCGTCCCCGTGCTGGAGGCCACCGACCTGGTGATCTCGTGGCTGCTGCCGCTGTCGGAGCACGCCTGCGACTATGGCGCGCTGCTGTCGCAGGTGCGCGCGCTGCGCGAGCAGGTCGACTGGCCGCGGGTCGCGGCCGTGGTCGAGGACTCGCCGTACGCGATGACCTTCCTCACCCTGCTGGAGCGGCTGGGCGTGCTGGAAGGACCGGTCGTGCCGTCGGGCGACCCCAAGTGGCCCTGATCGGCCATCCCCCTTGCGGCGCGCTCAGCCGCGCCGGGTGGCGGCGGTGACGCGCTTGAGGATGCGGTCCCACTCCGTGCCGAACGGGTTGTCCTGCACGAGGTAGGTCCACGTCGCCGCGGGCCGCCGCAGATCGGGCTCAGGCGCCTCGAACGACTCCAGCGAGCGCCGCTCCACCTCGGCCAGCAGCGACTTGTATTCGGCCACCGCCTCCCTCTGGAACTCGTCGACCGGGCTCATCCGGCCCAGCGCGCGCAGGTGGATGCCCTCGCGCAGGTCGGTCAGGAACGCCAGGTGCTCGGTCCAGCAGCGGTCGAGCGCGTGCAGGACGATCTGGCGGGCCGTCTCGTCACGGGTGTCCTCGGGCAGTGACTCCCAGCGCTCGGAGTCGGCCTTCGCCAACGCTTTGGAGGCGGCGTCGCCGTGCAGGACCTTGTCACGCCACTCGAGGATGAGCTCGCGCTGGTGCTCCAGCAGGCGGGTGTAGCGCCACGTGTTGCGGTGGATCTCCAGGTTGACGCCCTCGGCGACGCGCTGGGCGTGGCCGACGAGGTAGGCCCCGCGCCGGTGGCGGACGACGCCGTCGGGGTCGGCCGCGGGCGGCCGCTCGTCCGGGATGAACTGGGTGATCAGATCGTCCTGCATGCTGACGAAGAAGACGGAGCCGCCCGGGTCGCCCTGGCGGCCCGCCCGGCCGCGCAGCTGGTCGTCGAGCCGGCTGCTGGCGTGGCGGCCGGACCCGATCACGTAGAGGCCGCCCAGCTCGGCCACGCCCCCGCCGAGGCGGATGTCGGTGCCGCGGCCGGCCATCTGGGTGGAGACCGTGATGGCGTCGCGCTCGCCGGCCTTGGCGATGATCGCGGCCTCTTCCGCGTCGTTCTTGGCGTTGAGCACCACCGGCTCCAGGCCGCGCCGCTGGAGGAGCTTGGCCAGGTTTTCCGACTCGGCCACGTCGAGCGTGCCGATGAGGATGGGCCGGCCGGTGGCGTGCACCTCCTGGATCTCCTCGACCAGGGCGGCGTCCTTGTCGGGGACGGTCGGGTAGATGCGGTCGAGCTCGTCGGTCCTGACACACGGCCGGTTGGGCGGGATCACCGCGACCTTGAGGCCGTAGAACTCGCCGAGCTGCTCGCTGACGGCCACGGCCGTGCCGGTCATGCCGCAGATCTGCGGATAGCGGCGGATGAGGCCCTGCACGGTGATCGAGTCGAGGATCTCGCCCTTCTCGCTCGGCGGCAGCGCCTCCTTGGCCTCCACGGCCGCCTGCAGGCCGTCGGGCCAGCGCTGCAGCAGCGCCACCCGGCCGCGCGATGGGTTGATGAGCTGCACCTTGCCGTCGCGCACGATGTAGTCGACGTCGCGGGCGAGCAGGGCGTGGGCGTGCAGGGCCAGGTTGAGCTCGATGAGGGTGCCGGGCTCGTGCTCGTCGTAGAGCTCGACGCCCAGCAGGTTTTCCACGCTGTCGGCGCCCTTGGGCGTCAGGTAGACGTTGCGCGCCTGCTCGTCGATCTCGTAGTGGTAGCCGCGTACGAGCTGCCTGACCAGCGCCGCCATCTCCGGCACCGCGTTGCCGGGGTCGGCCGCGCCGGCCATGACCAGCGGCACGCGCGCCTCGTCGACGAGCACCGAGTCGGCCTCGTCGACCAGCGCCACCTCGGGCGCGGGCACGATCAGCTCGGCGGCGTCGGTGCGCAGCCGGTCGCGCAGCACGTCGAACCCGATCTCGCTGACCGGGCCATAGGTGACGTCCTTCGCGTACGCCTCGCGCCGCTCCTCAGGCGTGGAGTTCTGGCCGATCCAGCCCACGCTGACGCCGAGCGAGGCGTAGAACGGCCCCATCCACTCGGCGTCGCGCCGGGCGAGGTAGTCGTTGACGGAGATCACGTGGACGCGCTTGCCCTGCAACGCGTAGCCGGCCGCGGCCATGGCGCCGGAGAGCGTCTTGCCCTCGCCGGTCGCCATCTCCGCGACCTTGCCGTCGAGCAGGGCCAGCGTGCCCAGCAGTTGCACGTCGTACGGGCGCAGCCCCAGCTCGCGGTCCGCGGCCTCGCGCGCGATGGCGCAGAACCCGGCCAGATCGTCCATCTCCGGCGCGGGCAGCTCGTCGAGCTCGCCGATCTTGGCTGCTAGCGCTCCGGCGGCCTTGACGATCTTCTGGTAGGGGGCCAGAGGCACTCCGCCTGGGCGATCCAGCAGGTTCCTCAGCATTCCCGAAATTGACGCCACAGTTCCTCCAACGCACGCTTCGCCGAGACCGTTCCCTCGGCCAAGGGATACGGCAAGCGCCGCCGTACCGGACCTTAACTCATCCGGCGGCCTGTACCGTCACAACGCTCCCGCCCGAGTCACCCCGCTTCGGCCCGGAGAGCGAGCACTGTCACCGCGGCCAGCAGCAGGGCGCAGCCGGTCCAGGCGAGTGGCGTGAGCCGCTCCCCGAACAGCGCCACGCCGAGCAGCGCCGCGCCCACGGCCTCGCCCAGCGAGATGATCGCGACCGTGGTGGCCCGCAGCGCGGTCAGCGCCACGAAGTACAGCGCGTACGCGAGCGCCGTCGGCACCGCGCCGAGATAGATCAGCAGTCCCATGGACGACCAGCTCATGTCCGGCACGACGCCTTCCGCCAGCGCGAACGGCGCCAGGCACACCGCGGCCACGGCGAACCCGCCGATGGCCGTGCTCCGCGGGTCGCGGTCGTTGTGCCGCCGCGACAGCAGCGTCACCCCGGCGTACCCGGTGGCGGAGGCCAGCGCGAAGGCGACGCCGGCGGCCGGGGAGGCCGGCGCGCCCTCGCCTGAGGGGGCCGCGGCGCCGAGCGCGGGCTCCATCGTCAGCAGGACGAGCCCGGTCAGCGCCGCGGCCAGCGCGAGGAGCGCGCCGCGGCCGAGCCGCTCGCGCAGGAAGAGCCGGCTGCCCACGGCCGTGATGACGGGCGTCGCGCCCATGGTCACCACGGTGGCGACGGCCACGCCCGAGTGGGCGATCGCGGCGAAGTAGGCGGTCTGGTAGACGGCCATGCCGGCCCCGACCGGCAGGACCCGCCAGTCGAGGTGGTCGGCCAGGAGGAAGCGGCGGACGATCACCAGGAGGAACGCGGCGCCGAGGAGGTGCCGCCACAGGGACACGCCGACGGGGCCGAGATGGCCGGCCTGGAAGAGCAGCGAGCCGGCGGCGCCGCCGGTGCCCCAGGCGGTCGCGGCCATGGTCACGTAGAGGGCGCCCCGCCGCGCGGAGACATGGGTCATGACAGATTGCTCCGGATGGAGTGGTTGGAATGGGCCCGGCGTGCGGGCAGCAACCACTCACGGATCCGTCAGACCCGTGAAACGTGAGGAAAGCCGCCCGCTAGCGGGCGGGCGGGGGAGAGCAGATGAGCAGGCGTCGCGGCGGCATGCGGCCTACCCTACCGCCGCACGTCAGCGGCGGTCACCGGGTGCCGGGGGCGCGTGTCGGGTGCGGGCCTCACGGCTTGCGGGCCACGCCGCCCAGCAGCAGCTCCTCCCACGGCGCCAGCGGGCCGGGGATGCGCTCGTCGGGGTGCCACTCGGGGAAGTGCACGACTCCCGGCTCCACCAGCACCAGGCCGTCGAAGAACGCGGTGATGGCCGCGCGCTCGCGGAAGAAGCCGGCGCCCATGGTGGCCTGCAACATCACCTCCAGCGCCTTGGCCTTGGGGTTGGCGGAGGCGAGCATGTTGGAGGCGGCGAGGTAGCTGCCCGGCGCCAGCGCCGACATGTACCGCCTGACCAGGGCGTGGGGGTCCTCCTTGTCGGGGAAGAGGTGCAGCAGCCCGATGGCCATGATCGCCGTCGGCTGCGACAGGTCGATGAGGCCGCGCAGGACCGGGTGGCCGAGCACGGCGTCGAGGTCGCGGGCGTCGGCGGTGATGGCGCCCGCGTGGGGGTTGTCGCCCAGCAGGGCCCGTGCGTGCGGTTCCACCATGGGGTCGATGTCGACGTAGACGACCTTGCACGCGCGGTCGGCGAACTGGGCGACCTCGTGGGTGTTCTCGACCGTGGGCAGCCCGGCGCCCAGGTCGATGAGCTGCCTGATGCCGGCCTCGCGGACCAGGAAGTCGACCACCCTGCCGATGAAGGCGCGGTTGCACCAGACGAGGTCGACCACCTCGGGCACCGTGTCCTTGAGCTTGCGGGCCACCGAGCGGTCGGCGGCGTAGTTCTCCATGCCGCCGAGCAGCGCGTCGTGCACGCGTGCCACGCTCGGCTGCTTGGGATCCACACCGGGTGGAGCCCACTCCGGCTCGTCGGTCTCACTCATCCGGCCCCCTTCACGCGGATCGTATCCGCACCTGGAGCCCCGACGCCCCGCGTGCCGGCCGGTTGTCAGAAGAGTCAGCTCATCCGGTCGGACATCTCGCGCTGGGCGTGCCTGGGGACGTGAGCAGGCGCGCGACCCGACAGCATGGCCTTCATCCGGGGCGCGAGCGGCCGCTCGACGAACTTGTACACCAGGTACGCGGCGGCGAGCATGACCACGATCAGCCCGCACAGCAGCACGTACTTGTTGACCGAGTCGCCCATCCTGGTGAAGATCACGAAGCCGACGTGCGCGTGCAGCAGGTAGAGCGGGTACGTCAGCGCGCCGGCCGTCACCAGCCACGGCTTGCCCAGCCACCGGGTGGCGCGCAGGGCGATGAGCGTCATGACAAGGAAGAGCAGCACGACCACGGTGATGATCACGGCGTGCGAGTACGTCACGGAGTACCGTTCGCCGACGGCGTCGGCGTAACCGATGGCCCGGTAGATGGCGTTGCCCAGGCAGATCGGCACCAGCAGGGCGATCTGCACGTTCATCCCGAACCTGTAGAGCATGAACAGCGCCATGCCGGCGATGAAGTAGTGGGAGAACTCCGACTGCACGACCAGGTCGGCGATCCCCGGCAGCAGCCCTGCCTCGACCAGGATCGTCAGCCCCAGCCAGGCCCACAGCCCCACCATGACCCGGGTCCGCGTCATGCCGATGAAGGTGAAGGCCAGGATGAGGAAGTAGAACCGCATCTCGGCCCAGAGCGTCCAGTAGACGACGTCCACGTTCGCGATGTTCGGCACCGACTGGAACATCGTCAGGTTGGCCAGCACCTGCGGCAGGCTCACCTCGAACACGCCCTGGCCCAGCGTCACGGTCACCACGCTGGTGACGGCGATGCCCACCCAGTACGCGGGATAGAGCCGCACGACGCGCGAGACCACGAACGCGCGCGGGGTCCTGCCCCAGGCGCTCATCAACACCACGAAGCCGCTGACCAGGAAGAACAGGTCCACGCCCAGGTAGCCGTACTTGGACCAGGCGCTCTCCGCGGCGAAGACGACCGGGCTGTGGTCGCCGGCCCAGCCGGAGAACGTGTAGTGGAACAGCACGACGCAGAGCGCCGCCAGTAGCCGGAGGCCGTCGATCTCGTAAAGACGGTCTGAGCTAGTTGGCATTTTTATCACCCTTCTTGTCCTAGAAGAGGGTGGCGTAGACCGCTTGCTGACTAATGGATGATCGCTAGCTGTTAACCGCTTTGTTACCGGTTTACGGAGCTCTGTTCGGGTAGCGGAGGAGAGCCCGAGAAAGACGGAAGAGGAGAGGACGAGTTCCCATGGAGCTCTGGGACTACCGACCTGACGTCTACGACCGTGGCAGGAGCCTGGATCTCGCGGGCTTCCGCGTCCAGGCGACCGACGGGAAGATCGGGACCGTCGACGAGGCGACGTACGAGGTCGGCGGGAGCTACATCATCGTCGACACCGGCCCCTGGATCTTCGGCAAGAAGGTCATGCTCCCGGCGCAGGTCGTCACGAGCATCGATCCGCAGGAGCGCGACGTGCACGTGGCGCGCACCAAGGCCGAGATCAAGGACGCGCCCGAGTTCGACGAGGGCACGTTCAAGGAGCCCGAATACCGGACCCGGCTGGGTGACTACTACGGCCGCTTCCCCGGGTGACTCCGTGTCGTGACGGGAGGGCCGCGTCCGAACCCGGGCGCGGCCCTTCGCCGTACCTCTCCTCCGTACCTGACAGAAGATGGCAGGTACGGCTGGAACGCTGGACCCCATGACGACGAAAGCGAAGCTCCTGGCGGTCACCCTCGACTGCGCGGAGCCCAGGAAGCTGGCCGCGTTCTACCACGAGGTCACCGGGCTGGACATCCAGTACTCCGAGGACGAGTACGCGGCCGTGGGCGACGGCACCACGAACATCTACTTCGGCAGGAACCCCGACCGCGAGCCGGCCGCCTGGCCGGGCCCGGCCAAGCAGTTCCACCTCGACTTCCGGGTGCCGGACGTGGACAAGGCGGTCGGCGAGTACATCGCGCTGGGCGCGACCAGGCCCGATTTCCAGCCGGGCGTCACCGAGGAGGGCACGGGCTGGGTGGTCCTGCAGGACCCGGAGGGCCACCTCTTCTGTGTCTGCCCCGAGCGTTCCTAGCGCGGGCCGGCAGGGCCTGACCGGGCTCAAGAATGAGGCACATGTTCGTGCTGTTCAAGATGGGTTCAAGCGGATTTATCAGCCTAAAGGTGGATTCTAGAAGCTCGCTGGGCTCATAAGCTGGAGCAATGCCTCTGAAAGGACGCCTGCTCCTGCGCGGGCCGCGATGACCTGGGTCGGCCTGCTGATCGCTCTGGCCGGCGCGCTGGGCTACGCGCTCGGCGCCGCGCTGCAGCAGTACGAAGCCGTGTCCGAGGGCGCCTCGCTCCGGCTGGTGCGACGCCCTCGCTGGTGGATCGGCGGCATCATCGGGTTCACCGGCGCGTGCCTGCACGCGGTGGCGCTCAGCTTCGCCCCGCTGGTCGCCGTCCAGCCGATCAGCGTCGCCACCCTGGTGTTCGCGGTGCCGCTGGCGGCGTTCCTGTACGGCCGCAGGCCGTATCGAGCGGAGATCCTCGGATCGATCGCCGTGGCGGTGGGCCTGCTCTGGCTCATGATGCTGGTGCCGGAGCACAACGTGCCGCCACACCTGAGCGACGGCGCGGCCATCGGGTTCCTCGCCGTGATCGGGCTGGTCACCCTGGTCACGCAGCTGATGGCGCGCCGGGTGCACGGCGCGGCCAGGGCCGCGCTGCTCTCGGTGGGCGCGGGGGCCGTCACCGCGAGCGTGTCCACGTTCGTCCGCGTGGTCGGCGGCGGCCTGCAGGGCGACTGGGGGCGGCTGGTCCACTGGTTCACCCTCGCCGTGCCCCTGCTGCTGGTCTGCGCCGTCGTGCTGCTCCAGCGCTCGTACGCGGTCGGCTACTTCGGCATCGCCTACGCGGGCGTGCAGGTCGTCGACCCCATCACCTCCGTGCTCGCGGGCGCGATCCTGCTCGGCGAGCCGCTGCCCACGGCCCCGTCCACGGCGATCCCCGCCCTGCTGGCCGGCGCGCTGACCATCGGCGGCACGATCACGCTCGGCCGCCTGGCCCCTGACCACCGCCCGGCCCCGGGGAGCGGCCCGGAGGACAGTCCGGCGGACAGCACGGTGGCCGGCGGGGCGGACAGCGAACCGGCGTCCCTCCCCGTGTCGGCGACGTCAGAGGCGAACTGAGACGCGGCTTCCTGGCAGCCTTCCCGGCGGGCGGCCACCCGCATTGGTCAAACGGTTGAATTGGCATGGCCTGCAGGGTTACGGTGCTTCGGCGATGACCCTTGTGGTCTGTCACATTGCAGCGGCGGCCCTGGAACGAGCGGAGTGGCACGAGCATGCCGAGAAGATCGATGGGTGTCCTGATCGCGTCCGTCCTGGTGGTCACGGCGGCCGGAGCGCCGGCGTCGGCGGAACCCGGCTTACCCACCGGCAAGACCGTTGTCTACGTGGCCAAGGACGGCAAAGAGGGCGCCACCGGTACGGAATCCGATCCGTTCGCGACGGTCGAGCAGGCCCGCGACGCGCTGGCGGGACGGACGAGCGCGCGGCGGCCCGGCGTCGTCTACATCAGGGAAGGCGTCTACCAGACGTCCAGGACCATCCGGCTCAGCGGCGCGGAGCACTCCCACGTCACCTATGCCGCCCACCCGGGCGAGCAGGTCGAGTTCGCCGGCGTCACCACCCTCGACCCCGGCGACTTCCGCAAGCTGGGCGACGTGCCGGACGAGGCCAAGTGGTCGTCTAAGGCGCGCGTCCCCGACGCGGTGGCCGGCCAGGTCTACGTCTACGACCTGGGCGCCGCGGGCATCCCCGCCGGGGTGATCATGAAGAACGGGTTCAACTGGAAACCCCAGCCGTTCGCCCCCGAGCTGATCACCGACGACGCGACCCAGACCCTGGCGCAGTACCCGAACGGCGCGGAGAAGCTCGACAGCGCCGCCATCACCGTCAAGGAGGCGCCGAAGGGCGCCAGGGACTACTTCTCGGACAAGACCGAGGACGGCACCACCATGCCGTACGAGGACATGCTCAAGCTGCCGGGACCCGTCTACACCACCGTCGACGCCACGCTCAAGGAGCACTCCACCACCTGGGCGCCGCCGGAGGGCGGCAGCGGGGAGATCGACAACACGGTCCACGAGACCGACGGCTGGCTCTCCGGCTATTTCGGCAACAACTACGCCAACGACCGCGTCCGCATCGCCTCCGTCGACCCCGGCGAGGCGGAGCTGCGCACGACGTACCCCACGATGTACGCCGCCACCGACAAGTGGACGTCGTTCGTCGCCCAGAACGTGCTCAGCGAGCTCGACACCGAGGGCGAGTACTACATCGACCGCTGGAAGGACGCCGGCACCCTCTACTACTACCCGCCGGGCGGGACCGTCGAGGGCAAGGAGATCAGCCTGACGTCCTTCGACGCGCCCTTCTTCCAGCTGGAGAACGTGCGCGGCGTGACGCTCGAGGGCCTGAAGCTGAACGGCACCACCGGCACCGCCGTACGGCTGCTCGACGCGGAGTCGTGCACCGTCGACGGCCTGGAGATCCTCAACGCCAGCATGGACGCGGTCGCGATCGGCGAGGCCAACGACGCCATCACGGCCGTCGCCGAATACCGCACCAGCCGCGGCGGCCACCGCAACAAGGTGATCAACAGCCGGCTGCACGACCTCGGCGGCGGCGGGGTGTTCACGGCCGGCGGCGACCGCGACTCGCTGGAGCGCGGCGACCACGTCGTCGAGCACAACGAGATCTACGACTTCTCCAAGCTCGCCACCTACACCCCCGCCGGCTACATGTACGGCGTCGGCAACACCTTCCGCTACAACCACGTCCACGACGCGCCCCACATGGCGATCCAGATCATGGGCAACGACATGGAGATCAGTCACAACAGGTTCGAGCGGCTGGTGACGCACGCCTCGGACCAGGGCGTGATCTACGCGGGGCGCGACTACACGTACCTGAACAACGTGGTGGCGTACAACCTGTTCAAGGACATCGGCGCGGACGGCAACCAGGCCGTCTACATGGACGACGGCATGTCGGGGATGGTCGTGCGCCACAACGTCTTCGACAACGTCCAGCACGGCCTGTTCTTCCAGGCCGGCCACAGCAACGTCGCGTCGGACAACGTGTTCAAGGACGTGACCTACCTCGGGCACGACAAGCTCTACCACGAGGACGACCTGCCGGTGCCGAACTCGAAGGTCGTGGTCGAGCGCTTCAACGACATGCTGAAGCCCGGCGACGGCAGCGGCTTCACGAACACCAGGGAGAACATCGAGAAGTGGTACCGCCGTTACGGCAAGCAGTATCCGAACATCCGTGACTGGTACGTCCCGTCGAAGGCGAACGGCGAGCTCTGCACCT
The DNA here is from genome assembly GCF_004348685.1 of Nonomuraea deserti. Lineage (GTDB taxonomy): Bacteria > Actinomycetota > Actinomycetes > Streptosporangiales > Streptosporangiaceae > Nonomuraea > Nonomuraea deserti. The sequence goes on from NZ_SMKO01000096.1 coordinate 21,043, forward strand.
CGATCGACGCCGACGAGTGCACCGAGGCGTACGTGTGGACCGACCCCGACTCCCTGTACGTGCCGTCGCACAACGTGCTCACCCGGTCGGTCAGCATCGCGACGGGCGGCTTCGCCTACACCGACGACGCCGACGGGCTGAGCGTCAAGACCTTCAACCCGGACTTCGACTCGTACAACGTCAAGAAGGACAGCGCCGCCGCGTTCGCCTTCGACCCCGCCACGGGGAAGTTCGACGCCAGGGCCACGCCGCTCAACTCGGCCGAGGGGTTCGGCCCGAAATGGGTGCGCGAGTGGAACAGGACCTTCACCCTGGACGGCATCGGGCCCCGGTAGCGAGCCGGGGCCAGTGCGACGGAATCGTGAGGGGCCCGATGATCGGCGCCCGCCTCAGCCGTCGCTCGGGATGCTCGGCGCGTCGCTCCGGCCGGTCGCCGCCGGCGGGCGCCAGCCGAGCACGTCGTCCATGGAGCGCAGCATCAGGTCAGGGCTGAGCCGGGCGGCCGTGGACATCCCGAGGTCGCGCAGCCGCACGGCCAGCGGATGGCGGAGCCTGGTCAGCCGGTTGATGGTCATGGACTGGCGGACGATCCTCCACGTGCGGTCGAGGCGGGCGGCGGTGTAGGCGGGGAGCACGTCCTCGACCGCGGAGGAGCCGCCCGCCACGCAGGCCAGGACGACGGCGTCCTCGATCGCCTGGCAGGCTCCCTGGCCGAGGTTGGGCGTCATGGGGTGGGCGGCGTCGCCGGCGAACGCGACCCTGCCGCAGTGGAGGGCGGGCAGCGGCGTGCCGAACGAGAAGATGTCGTTACGGATGATCTTGGCCGGGTCGGCCGCCCGCAGCAGCGAGGGGATCGGCTCGTGCCAGTCGCCGAACCTGCGCAGCAGTTCCTCCCGCTCGTCCGCGTGGACGGCTCCGGCGGGGGACACGTCGGTCGCGTACACGTACACGGTGTCCTCGGCGTCCCCGGCCTTCCCGGTGTCTCCCGCCAGCAGGTGGACCCCGAAGACGAGCCCCTTCCCCCAGCTCTCCGTGCTCTGGATGGGCAGATCGGACCTGGGTATGAGAGCGCGCCAGGCCGTCACCCCGGAGTACACCGGGCCGGGATGGCGGGGGAAGAGCGCCCTGCGGGTCGCCGAGTGGATGCCGTCGGCGGCCACGACCAGATCGGCCTCCAGGTCGCCCTCCCCGGTGCGGACGACCCCGCCGGCGGCGTCCACGTCCGAGACGGTGATGCCAGGTCGCAGGTGGGCCCCGCCCAGGGCGTCGGCGAGCACGTCCATCAGCGCGGCCCGCGACATGACCACCATCGAGTCCCCGTAACGCGCCAGCGCGTCGTCCTCCGTGGTGTGCACGAGCCGCCGCCCATCGGGGCGGCGGATGCCCGCCTGTCCCTCGAACCTGCCGAGTTCGCGGATGCGATCACCGAGGTCGAGCGCGTCGAGCGCCTTCAACGCGTTGGGCGCGATCGCCAGCCCCGACCCCACGGGGGCGAGGTGGGGGGCCCGTTCGAGCACGGTCACGTCCCACCCCTTGCGGCGGAGCGCCACCCCTGCGGTCAGCCCGCCGACGCCCCCGCCGATCACCACGGCCTTCGGCATGTCCCTGCCTCCTTTACACTACGTCTGTAGTTTCTCTATACTACGCCTGTAGTCCGGTGGTTGTAGGATCGGGTCCCGTGAAACGCTCAGAGCTGGTCGCGGACACGGCCATCACGCTGCTGGCCGAGCGCGGCATGCGCGGCCTCACCCACCGGGCCGTCGACGAGGCGGCCGGGCTGCCGCCGGGGTCGACGTCCAACCTCGCCCGCACGCGTGCCGCCCTGCTGGAGCTGACCCTGTCCCGGCTCACCGAGCTGGAGATGCGGGCGCTCGGCCCGGCCTACACGAGCACCCAGGCCGGCGCCCAGGCCGGCGCCCAGGCGGGCACCAAGGCGGGCGCTCAGGTCGGCACCCAGGCAGGCGATCAGGTGGACTCCCAGGCGAGCATGGTGGACCGGGTGGCCGAGGGGCTGCACATCCAGATCAACGACCGCAGGCGCACGCTGGCCCGCTACGAGCTGGCCCTGGAGGCGACGCGGCGGCCGGAGCTGCGCGAGATCTACGACGCGGCGGGCAGCCGCTTCCGCGACCCGGCGGTGGCGCTGCTGGCCGCCCAGGGCTCCCGCGATCCGGTCCGGCACGCCCGCCAGCTCGTGGCCTTCAGCGAGGGGCTCATGTTCGACGCGATCGTGGGGGCGGGCGGCACGCCCACCTTCGAAGAGCTCCGGCAGGCCGTCGAGGACTTCCTGGCCGGCATGCTCCGCCGACCGTCTAGGGGCCCGTGAGGGTCACGAGGCCGTAGCCGCCGGACAGAACGGCCGTCAGGACGGGGTGGGCCTGCTCGTCGACGTCGAGCCGGGCGCCGACGGCGGCCAGCGCCGCGCGCACGGCCGGGGCGTCATGGTGGCCGCCCGCCAGCGACACCAGCTCGACCGCGGGCAGCCCCTGCCCGGCCGGATGCGGGGTGTCGCCCCACTCGATGAGGAACGGCACCAGGCCGTCGTGCCCGGCCCGCTCCGGCGGTGTGAGCCGCCAGCTGAGCAGGTCGCCGGAAGGGGTGCGCCGCGACATGTCCAGCGGGTCACCGGGGTCGTACCCGCGGGCCCGCGCCCTGGCCGTGACCGCGTCGATGTCCTCGACGGCCACCGCCCAGCCGACCAGCGCCGCCGCTTCCAGCTCGTCGATGCCGAACGGCCGCGGCGCGGCCGGGGCCTCCTGACCGGGGTCGGGTCCGATGATCTCCAGGTAGCTCGTGCCGCCCAGGCCGAGCAGCCGGTTGTGCGTCCCGAACCCGGGGTGCCGCCCGCCGGCCGCGGGGCGTACGCCGAGCAGCCGTTCCAGCTCGGCGGCGGTGGACTCCAGGTCAGGGGTGGCGTACACGAGGTGATCGAGGCTCATGGGTGCAATTGTGCGTGACGGCAGGTAACCGGCCGGTCAGGCGCCGCCTTCCCGTGGCGTGCTCAGGCGAGCCCGGTGGTGCGGCCATTCGTCGTCGAGGATGCCGAAGCAGACCGTGTCGCGCCAGGTGCCGTCGGGCCTCCTGCGGTGGCGGCGCAGCGTGCCCTCGTGCACGCCGCCGATGCGCCTGATGGCGTTCTGCGACCGCTCGTTGCGCACGTCGGTCTTCAGCAGGACCCGGTTGTAGCCGAGCGCGAAGGCGTGGTCGATGAGCAGGAGCTTGCACGCGGTGTTCACGGCCGTACGCCAGACGGCGCGGCCGTACCACGTCCAGCCGATCTCGACGCTCTCGTCGAAGCCCGGCACGTCGCCGTAGGTGGTCCAGCCCACCGCGCGTCCGCTCTCCCGGCGCACGACCGCCAGCGGGACGTGCCGGTCGTCGTCGATCAGGTTGCGGGCCACCTTCGCGAGCTCCGCCTCGGTGCGCGGCGTGCCGGCGGGCAACCAGCGCCAGACCTCGTCGTCCCCGCCGGCGGCGGCGAACAGGTCGGGCACGTGCCCCATGGCCAGCGGCTCCAGCCGGACGACGGCGTTCTCGAGCACCACGGGCTCGGGCAGCTTGGAGGTCATGGCGGCAACCCTACGGACGGTCGGGCGGTCAGGGTGATGGCCACCTGTGCCTTTTTACGGGGGACCACTGTCGACACTCATACCGGCCGGTCGGTAGGCTCGCGGCATGGACTTCGCTTACGACACCGTCACCGAGGACCTGCGCGAGCGACTGCTGCGCTTCATGGACGAATGCGTCTATCCCGCCGAGCCCGCTTTCGAGGAGCAGGCGGCGACCAGCGGCTGGAGCTCCCCACCGCTGATGGCCGACCTCAAGGACGAGGCCAGGAAGCGCGGCCTGTGGAACCTGTTCCTGCCCGGCGAGCACGGCGCCGGGCTGACCAACCTCCAGTACGCGCCCCTGGCGGAGATCATGGGCCGGAGTCCCACGCTCGCCCCGACCGCCACCAACTGCGCCGCGCCCGACACCGGCAACATGGAAGTGCTCTCCATGTTCGGCAGCGAATGGCAGCGCAAGGAGTGGCTGCAGCCGCTGCTCGACGGCGAGATCCGCTCGGCGTTCGCGATGACGGAGCCCGACGTGGCCTCCTCCGACGCCACGAACATCGCCACCTCGATCGTCCGTGACGGCGGCGAGTACGTCATCAACGGCCGCAAGTGGTTCATCTCGGGGGCGATGAACCCCAACTGCAAGATCTTCATCGTCATGGGCAAGACGAACCCCGACGCGCCCAAACACCGCCGGCAGAGCATGATCCTCGTGCCCCGCGACACCCCCGGGGTGCACATCAAGCGGGGCATGCACGTGTTCGGCTACACCGACGCCGACCACGGCGGGCACGCCGAGATCGTGTTCGAGGACGTCCGCGTCCCGGCGGAGAACCTGATCGGCGAGGAGGGCGGCGGCTTCGCCATCGCCCAGGCCCGGCTCGGCCCCGGCCGCATCCACCACTGCATGCGCCTGATCGGCATGGCCGAGCGCGCCGTCGAGCTGATGTGCAGACGGGCGCTGGCCAGGAGCACGTTCGGCAAGCCCGTCGCCCAGCAGGGCGTCGTACAGGACTGGATCGCCGAGTCGCGCATCAGGATCGAGCAGCTGCGCCTGCTCGTGCTCAAGACGGCCTGGCTCATGGACACGGTCGGCAACCAGGGCGCCCACACCGAGATCCAGGCCATCAAGATCTCCACCCCGATCACCGTGGAGTGGATCCTGGACAAGGCCGTCCAGGTGCACGGCGCGGGCGGCGTCTCCCAGGACTTCCCGCTGGCCGCGCTCTGGGCGGGCGCGCGCTCGCTGCGTCTGGCGGACGGCCCCGACGAGGTCCACAAGAGGTCACTGGCCTATCGCGAGCTGAAGAGGTGGATGTGAACGAGGCGGAGATCAAGGAGCGCGTGGCCGCGTTCCTCGGCGAGCACGACCCGAGCGGCGACCGGCTGGAGTTCCTGAGGGCCAGGTTCGACGCCGGGCTGGCCTGGGTGTGGTTCCCCGAAGGGCAGGGCGGGCTGGGGGCGCCTCGGGAGCTCCAGCAGGTCGTGGAACGGGAGCTGGCGCACACCCCGCAGATCAACGGCGGCATCCAGGGCATCGGCCTGGGGATGGCGGCGCCGACGATCCTGGCGTTCGGTACGGACGAGCAGAAGCGGCGCTTCCTGCGGCCGCTGTGGACGGGGGAGGAGATCTGGTGCCAGCTCTTCAGCGAGCCCGGCGCCGGGTCCGACCTGGCCACGCTGGCGACCCGGGCGGTCAGGGACGGTGACGAGTGGGTGATCGACGGCCAGAAGGTGTGGACGTCCGGCGCCCACCACTCCCGCTGGGCCATCCTCGTCACCCGTACCGACCCTGACGTGCCGAAGCACCGCGGCATGACGTACTTCATCTGCGACATGCACGCGCCGGGCGTCGAGGTGCGGCCGCTGCGGCAGATCACCGGCGAGGCCGAGTTCAACGAGGTGTTCCTGACCGGCGTCCGGCTCCCCGACGAGCTGCGGCTCGGCGCGGTCGGCGACGGCTGGCGGGTCGCGCAGACCACGCTGATGAACGAGCGCGTCGCCATCGGCGGCGCGCCCGCGCGGCGCGGCGGCGGCATGGTGGCCTCCGTGCTCGACGCCTGGCGCGAGCGCCCCGAGCTGCGCAGCCACGACCTGCACCAGCGGTTGTTGTCGCTCTGGGTGGAGGCCGAGGTGACCCGGCTGTCGGGAGCGCGGCTGCGCGAGCAGCTCGCCGCGGGACAGCCCGGGCCTGAGGGCTCGGGCATGAAGTTGTCGTTCGCCAAGCTCAACCAGGCGCTGACCGGGTTCGACGTCGAGTTCCGGCGCGATCTCGGCTACGACGACTGGACGTTCCGGCGTTCCGAGAACGTCGACTTCTACGGCCGCGGCCCCGGCTACCGCTATCTGCGGGCCAAGGGCAACTCGATCGAGGGCGGCACCTCCGAGATCCTGCGCAACATCGTCTCGGAGCGGGTGCTCGGCCTGCCCTCCGAACCCCGCATCGACAAGGACGTGCCCTGGAAGGACCTGCCGCGATGACACGCGACCAGATGACGCTGCTGTACACGGACGTCGAGGAGGAGCTGCGGGCCGCCGTACGGGGGTTGCTCGCCGACCGGTGCCCGCCCGCCGCGGTGCTCGCGCGCGTCGAGTCCGAGCCCTACGACCTGGACCTGTGGAAGACGCTTGCCGGGGAGATCGGCGTGGCCGGGCTGCTCATCCCCGAGGAGCTGGGAGGCGCGGGCGCGTCGGCCAGCGAGGCGGCCGTCGTGCTGGAGGAGCTGGGCAGGGGAGTGGCGCCGGTGCCGTTCCTCACCAGCGCGGTGCTGGCCACGCGGGCGCTGCTCCCGACCCGTGACGCCCTGCTCGGCGAGCTGGCCGAGGGCAGGCGGACGGCCGCGCTGGCGGTGCCGTTCGCCGCGTCCCCCTACCGGCCGGAGCGGGGCGCGTCGCTGAGCGTGGACGGCGCGGGCCGGGTGTCCGGCAGCGTCACCGGCGTGGCCGGGGCGGACGTGGCGGACGTGCTGCTGGCGCCCGTGGACGGCGACCTGTACGCGGTGGAGGGAGCCGTGGCCGGGGGAAGCGCGGTCGAGGCGGGCGCGGTCGAGGTCGTGCCCTCGCTCGACCTGACGAGGCCGGTCGCCATCGTGACGTTCGACCGGGCGAGCGCCCGCCGGGTGGGGTCGTGTGACCTGTCCGAGGTGCTGCGGTTCGGGGCGGGGCTGCTGGCGTCGGAGCAGCTCGGCGTGGCCGAGTGGTGCCTGGACACGACGCTCGCCTACGTCAAGGAGCGCCACCAGTTCGCCCGGCCGGTCGGCTCGTTCCAGGCGATCAAGCACCGGCTGGCGGACCTGTGGCTGGACGTGGTCAGGGCCAGGGCCGCCGCGAGGAGCGCCGCCGGGGACTCCTCGGCCGTCACCGTGGCCGTGGCCCAGTCGTGGAACTCCGCCGTGGCGGTGCACGCGGCGGAGGAGGCCGTGCAGTTGCACGGCGGGATCGGGATGACCTGGGAGCACCCCGTCCACCTGTTCCTCAAGCGCGCCAAGGCGAGCGAGATCGCGCTCGGGACGCCGGGCGACCACCGGGAGGCGCTGGCCTCACTGGTCGACGTCCCCGGCCCCGAGTGAGGTGAGCAGCAGGTCGGCGAAGTGCTTGCCCACCTGGGCCCCGGTCAGCGGGCCGTCCGCGTGGAACCAGGTGCCCAGGTGGTGCACGGAGCCGAAGAAGTAGTCGACGACCAGCTCGGCGGGGACCCGGTCGCTGAAGACGCCCGTGCGCTGCCCCTCCGCGACGAGGTCGCGGAACCGCTCGTGGTAGCGGCGGCGCTCGGCGCGTACGGTCTTGCGCGTCTCGGGGGCGAGCAGGTGCATCGACCGGAAGAAGATCTTGGAGTCGTCGAGGTTGGCGGTCGTGGTCTCGACGACGTCGGCCGCGGCCCGGTGCAGGCGCTGCTTCAGCGTGCCGGGGCCGTCGGCGATCCGCGCCAGCCGGTCCGTCTGCATGCGGAGCACCCGGCCGTAGATCTCGTGCAGCAGGTCGTCCTTGGAGTCGAAGTAGTGATACATCGCACCCTTGGTGACGCCGGCCGCCACCACGATCTCCTGCACGGAGGTGCCTTCGAAGCCTCGATCGGCGAACAGCCTGGTCGCCTCGGCGAGGATCCGCTGCCTGACCGGTTCTTCTTTCACATGGTCCCCCTTGGTCACCCGCCATAGCATACCGACTGGTCGGTTGAGCTCATTGGGTGGTCTTGCAGGTACTAATTCCGTCACCTTAGGCTCGCCTTGGTTGGGAGCGGGTATCTCTTGACCGGCGAGGGATCTTCGGCGTGGCAGATCCTGCAAGACATCTACTCATTCGGGGAGTTTGCCGTGCCAGGTGGCTCTATCTACGTGAAGCAGGACGAAAAGTACACAGGCTCATCCCCGCAATGGTGGTACGAGAAGTTCTGGCGCGAGGACGCCCAGAACCGGCGCAGGTCCCGGTACGTCAAGGCCGGGGTGGGGTTGGTGCTCGGCGTCGCGCTGGCGCTCAGGTTCGACCTCACCGCCTTCTCACCACTGTTCGGCCTGCTCCTGGCCGGCCTCGTGGCCGGGGGAGACTGGTTTCTCGACTGGCGCTCCTTCCACGCCACCGCGGTCTGGCGCGGAGCACGGCGAGGCGAGGCGATCACCAGCAGGCACCTGCGCCGGTCGCTCCGCCGCCGGGGCTACAACGTCCTCGACGGTCGTGCCATCCGCGGGAAGGCCTCCATCGACCACCTGGTGATCGGTCCGGGAGGCGTCTGGGTCGTCGACAACGAGTCGTGGAGTCCCGACACCGAGATCGCCTGCTACGCGGGGCGGCTCTTCTTCGGCGAGAAATACGGCTCCAAGACGGCCAAGCCGCTGGTGGAGGCCGCCGAGGCGTTCGCCGAGCTGCTCAACCGCGAGACAGGCATCGCGGTGACCATCACGCCCCTGCTCGCCGTCCACTGCGGGCTGATGCCCAAGGGCGGCATGGTGCACGCGGAAGGGCTCACGCTGCTCAAACCCCGCCTGGCCGGCAGGCTGATCAGGTCGGCCGAGGGCGGCGTGCTCACCGATGAGCAGATCGAGGTGCTCACCCGCACGGCGGCCAGGGAGCTCCAGCGCGTCTGACGGTCAGGCCAGCGTCTCGACGAACGCGGTGAGCTGGGCGACGTTGCGGCACTCGTGCATCGGCACGACCTGTCCGTAGTCGCTCGCGAGGGAGTCGCCCGTGTCCCACTGCCGCCGCGGCTCCGGGTTGAGCCAGTAGGCGTGGCGCGCGCGGGACACGAGTGACGCCAGCACGTCCAGGGCCGGCGGCTGGTAGTTGGAGCGGGCGTCGCCGAGGATCAGCAGCGAGGTCTTCGGGCCGATCGCGTCGCCGTACCGCTCGGCGAAGCGCTCCAGCGCGTGCCCGTAGTCGGTGCGGCCGAAGCGCACCATGTCGGCCTCGTCCGCCAGCTTGGCCATGGCCTCGACGACGTCGGCGCCGGGGGCGAAGAAGCGGGTGATCTCGTCCACCGTGTCCACGAAGCCGAACGCCCGCACCTTGGCGAACTGCTCCCTGAGCGCGTACGTGAGCAGCAGCGTGAAGTGCGCGAACGACGAGACCGAGTCGCTGGTGTCGCAGAGGATGACCAGCTCCGGCCTGTGCGGGCGCGGGGGCTTGACGTGGACGGCCAGCGGCACGCCGCCGCTCTGCAGGGAGGCCCGCATCGTCCTGCGGAAGTCGAGCCGGCCGCGCCTGCCCTTCCTGTGCTTGATCGTCAGGCGCGCGGCCAGGCGCCGGGCCAGCGGGTGCACCTCCCGGCGCAGCCTGGCCAGGTCGGCCCTCGTGATGCGCAGGAAGTCGATCTGGTCCAGCGGCGGGCGTACGGCGGAGCGGGCGATGCGCTCGATGCCGGAGTCCTCGGCTATCCTGCGGCGCACGTCGGTGGCCACCGCTTCCTCGAAGCGCCGCAGGCCGGCGCCGACCCGCTGCCGCAGGGTCTTCTCGGCCAGGCCGCCGCGCTCGCCGTCCCGAAGTTCGGCGCGGAGGATGCCGGCCATCAGCGTCTCGGGGGACAGGGCGCGCATGACGCTGTAGGAAAACCAGTTCTGCCGCCCGGGACCGGACTCCTGGCGGCCGAACCGCCCCACCATGGCCTGGGCGAACGCGCGCAGCTCCGGGTCGGCGCCGCCGGCCAGCAGCCCGGCCAGGTGCTCGCGGAGTTCGGGGAGCGTAGCCGTGTCCGGGTCCGCCGCGCTGCCGGTCCGCGCGGCCCTCAGCCCGGTCGTCGACGCCGGGAACCACAGGTCGAACAGCACGTCGAACCCCGGCCGGTAGGCGGGTTTCTTGACCAGCGTGGCCGCGTACGCGGCGCGCAGCGACTCGCGGTCGCCCAGCTCGATCGCCCGCAGGGCGTTGGCCGCGTCCAGCCCCTCCGCCACCGAGACCGGCACCCCGGCCTCGCGCAGCGCGTGCACGAAGCCCACGTGCCGGTCGACCAGCGACTCGCGGTCAGGCATCCGGCAGCCCCAGCTCCTTGATCGCTCTGGTCTGGTCGGAGGCGTGCTTGAGCACCACGCCCAGCGTGCCGGTGACCGTGGCCTCGTCCAGCTCCGCCCGCCCGAGGGCCAGCAGCGTGTTGGCCCAGTCGACGGTCTCGGCCACCGACGGCGCCTTCTTCAGCTCCAGCGCCCTGAGCGTGGCGACCGTCCGGGCCAGTTGCTCGGCGAGTCCGGCCCGCAGGCCGGGGACCTGGGCGAGCACGATGTCCCGCTCCCGCTCGGGGGTGGGGTATTCGATGTGCAGGTAGAGGCAGCGCCGCTTGAGCGCCTCCGACAGGTCGCGGGTCGCGTTGGAGGTCAACACCACGTACGGCCGCCGCGTCGCGGCGATGGTGCCCAGCTCGGGGATCGTCACCTGGAAGTCGGAGAGCAGCTCCAGCAGCAGCCCCTCGACCTCGACGTCCGCCTTGTCGGTCTCGTCGATGAGCAGCACGGTGGGTTCCGGGGACCTGATCGCCTTGAGCAGGGGCCGCTCCAGCAGGAACTCCTCGGTGAAGATGTCGTCGTCGGCGCTGGTCGCCTGGATCCTGAGCAGCTGCTTCTTGTAGTTCCACTCGTAGAGCGCCCTGGCCTCGTCGAGGCCCTCGTAGCACTGGAGCCTGATCAGCCCGGCGCCCGTGGCCTGCGCCACCGCCTTGGCCAGCTGCGTCTTGCCCACCCCTGCGGGTCCTTCGACCAGCAGCGGTTTGCCCAGCGCCGCGGCCAGGAACACCGACGTGGAGATGGCGTCGTCGGAGAGGTAGTCCACGGCGGCGAGCCGCTCCGTCACGTCGGCGGGCGAGTCGAACATCGATGCTCCTGTCTCAAGGCCGAACTTTATTCTAGCGGCTCGGGCCCGGCTGATACCGATTCGACCAGGATGCGGATCACCGGTATATTCCTCTGTGCCAGCGCCGCTAGCTCAGTTGGTCAGAGCAGCTGACTCTTAATCAGCGGGTCCGGGGTTCGAGTCCCTGGCGGCGCACCGCATAGAAACCTCAGCTCGCCGTGTTGAGCTGAGGTTTCTTGATGTTCGAGCGGTGGGAGTGCGTGTTCCCGCGGAGCGCGATGGCAGAGAGCACAGCCGCCGGTGCGTGCTCACGGATGTGAGGACGGCCGCGGCCTGGGCGGGCCGCGGCCGGGGCATGGGCGGCCGGCGCTACTTCTCAGGGCAGAGAATCGCCTCCGCCGCCTTCCTGATCAGCGGCTCGACGGCGGAGTCGCTGTGGGCGGTGGCCAGCGTGGCCGACACGACGAACTGCACACCGGTGCTCTTCGAGCCGAAGGTCTGCGCCTTGAAACTGGGCGCGCTACCCGCCACCACCCCATATTCGCCGCCGCACGCACCCTTGCCGGAGGGCTGCTCCGAGGGCGGCGGGGCCGGTCGGCCGGCGTTCAGCGCGTCCTTCTCCTCCTCCGTCAGCAAGTCGCCGGCGAGCGCACGGTGGAAGGCGCTCAGATCGTCCGTGGTGGAGATCACGCCGCCGGCCGCGTAGCCGTAGCTCATGTTGAAGCGGTCGACATCGACCAGCTTGCCGTCCTCGTCGGGATAGTAGCTGTGGCCGTGCGGGCCCTTGATGCCGCCGGGGAACTTGACCGGCAGGTAGCTGTCGTTCATGTCCAGGGGGTCGAAGATGCGCTTGTCGAACTCGGCTGCGACCGAGTGCTTCGTGAGCTTTTCGATGATCAGCCCGAGGAGGTAGTAGTTGGTGTTGGAGTAGGAGAACTTCTCTCCGGGTTCCTGCTTCCGCTCCACGGTGCGGGACCTTCTCACCAGCTCCATGGGCGGGAGGTAGGTGGTGAAGTCCAGGTAGTCGATCAGCTCGGGGGTGAACCAGTTGGGGATGCCGGAGGTGTGGTGGATCATCTGCTCGACGGTGATCTCGTCGGCCCGCTCCACCAGGTCCTTCTCCGCCACCTCGGGCAGCAGGTCGCTGAGCTTGTCATCCAGGGAGAGCTTGTCCTCGGTGACCAGCTTCATGATGATGACCTGGGTCATCACCTTGGTCTGGGATCCGGCTCGGAAGCGGGCGCCCGCCGGTATCTTGCCGCCTCCGTCCAGCAGGCGGGTGCCGGCCGACCCCTTGCCGACCTTCTTCCCGTCGACGTAGACGGCGCCGATCGCGCCCAGAACTTCGGGGCTCGCGGCCAGTTCGGCGAGCGCCTTCTGCACGTCCCCGAACCGGGGCCGGTCCGCACCGGCCGCGTCGGCGGGCGCCGTGACGCTCAGCGTCAGCGCCCCGCAGGCCAGAGCTGCCAGACCGGCCTTTTTCACACGGTTCACCAGAAGGGTCCTTTCCACCTCGGGGATGCCGGGACGACACGCGTCATGCATAGAGGTGTCGTGCTCCGGCCCATGGCGCCATGTTTAGCTCTGAGGTGGTTTCCTGCTCGTTTCCGCCCGGACGCGGCTTCACCGCCGTCGCCTACCGGAAGCCGGGTGACAGCGCGTTGTTTGAGCCGCACTCGCCACCGGCCGGTTCGCCCCAGCGCCGAGGGGACGCGGCCGCGTCCCCGCCCCCTCGTGCGTTCGGGACGGCTACCGCTGGGCGGACCGTTCGGCCTGCCGCTTGACCTCCCGGATCTGCTCGTCGCTGACGACCAGGTCGCCGAACTCCTTGACCGCCTGGTAATAGGTCCAGGCGAGCCCGTCGCAGGTGGACTTCGACACTCCCGAGTAGCCGGCGCACACCCGGCGCATATCGAAGTAGAAAGCGTCGTCTATGCGTGGCTTGTTGGCCGGGAATTGGTTGACGTCCTTGTAATTGCGGTAGCCGAAGTCGTGCCGTCTGCACGACATGCGGAAATCGAAGCCGAGCGGCTGGTCGGGGCTGCTCGAGCAGAGGTCGGTCGACCAGTCGAAGGCGTAGTCGGCCCAGTCCGACTGGTTCTCCCACGCGTTGCGCCACGTGCCGGCGCTCGTGGTGGTGGGCTGGGTGAACGAGGAGAGAGCGGCGAGTTTCTGCTCCAGGGTCACCGCGTGCGCAGGCAGCGCGAATCCGAATAAGGTGAACAAGAGGACGACGGCAGGGGCGATGACGGTGCTTGATCGTTTGATCATGAAACCTGCTCCAAATGCCCGGGGAGATGGCAGGGTTCGCCTGATGTCCTTACGATGACGCGCGTTTCCGGGAAAAGCCGAAGCAGATCTTGCCTAATTTTCCGGCCAGGCTTCGCACACCCTTGATCTTTACAGCGGGCCGATTCTCTGTCAGCTGTGGAGTCAGCGGGTGGTGCGGCGGGCCAGCAGCAGGCGCGCCGACCAGCCGGCGGCCCACAGCAGGAGCAGGGCCACCAGCGCGCCGCCCAGCATGATCGTCAGCCCGGCGCCGATGTTGGCCCCGACCGTGCCCGCGGTCACCACCCGCCAGCCGGCTCCGGCGATGGCGCCCGCGACCAGCACCGGGATCAGCGCCGCCCACCACCGCCGGTCGAACCGGCGCCGCCGCGACGCCCGCACCAGCAGCACCGTCGTCACGCCCGTCACGAGCAGCGCTGCGACGCCGACGGCGCGCTCGGCCCACGGGCCGATGGCGGGCGGGCTGATCACGTGGTCGAGGGCCGTGCCGGGCGGCACGCTCGCGCTCAGGTCACCCACCAGCCACCAGACGGCCACCGGAACGGCCAGCGCGCAGCCCGCGGCGGCGGCGAGAAGGCTTCTTCCCGAGGGCGATGCCGTGTCTGCCATAGGACCAGTCTTACGTCATGAGAGCGGCACGCGCCCGGCTTTGACGTTCACGCGACCCGGGTCAGATCGTCGAGACGCACCTGCCCGTGCAGCGGCCGGCCGGCGACGAACCGCTCGACCTCGCCGGCCGCGTACTCCCCGAGCAGGCGGAGCTCGCTGCCGCGGGCGCCGCTGACGTGCGGGGTCACCCAGACGCCTGGCGCGGCCAGCAGGGGGTGGG
>NZ_SMKO01000097.1 GCF_004348685.1 Nonomuraea deserti
CAGGTGTGTATAAGAGACAGCGCGGAGCCGCCACCCCGCCCGCCCTCCTGAACTCCTTGAGGTGGTCATGACCTCGATCTTCCAGCAGGCCCTCGGCGCCGGCTTCGACCGGCTCCACCCGCGCATCCAGCGGCGTTTCTCCGTCGGCCTCGGCAGCGGCGAGGCCTGCGTCGGCCGCGGCGTGATGGACCACGTCTGGCACGGAGGCAGGTGGACCCGGCCCTTCCTGGCCCTGGGCAGCAGACGGCACATCCTCGTGCCGCGCGGCGGCCGCGACATCCCCTTCACCATCGAGAACTTCCCCTACCGCGACTCCTTCGGCCGCGAGACGGTCACCTTCGTCAGGACCTTCGCCTTCCCGGGCCGTCCCCAACGGTTCGACGCCACGATGGTGTTCAGCCCTGAACGCGACTGCATCATCGACTACCTCGGCACGCACCAGCACCTCGCCACCGACCTGCACGTCCAGGCCGACCGCAGCGGCGCCCTGGTCATCCGCTCCGGCGAGCAGCGCTTCCGCGAGGGCCCCGTGGACGCCCGCGTGCCGGCCCTGATCAGGGGCGACGCCGTGGTCAGGGAATCGTACGACGACGAGGCGGGGTGCTTCCGCATCCAGGTCACCGTCTCCAACCGCTACGTCGGACCGCTCTTCGGCTACGAGGGCTCCTTCGCGGCCGACCACATCGACGTGGCCGCCCATGGCGTACGCACCGACCTGCGGCCGGTTCGCGAGGAAGCGCGAGCATGAGCAAGGACACGCGGACGAAACTGCTCGAAGGCGCGCTCACGACGCTCACCGAGCAGGGTATCGCCAAGACCTCCGCGCGTGCCGTCGCCGCCGCGGTGGGGGTCAACCAGGCACTGGTCTTCTACCATTTCGGCAGCGTCGACGAGTTGCTGGCCGCCGCCTGCCGCCACGGCGCCGAGCAGCGGGTCGCCGTCTACCGCGACCGCCTCAACGACGTGCGCACCCTCGGCGAGCTCCTGGCACTGGGCCGGGACCTGCACGCCGCGGAGCGCGACGGCGGCCATGTCGCCGTCCTGGCCCAACTGCTGGCCGGCGCGCAGACGCAGCCACGGCTGGCACCCGCCACCGCCGCCGGGCTCGCGCTGTGGACCGGGGAGATCGAGCAGGTGCTCGGACGCGTGCTGGCCGGCAGCCTGCTGGCGGAACTCGTCGACGTCGCCGGACTGGCCAAGGCGGTCTCCGCCGCGTTCGTCGGGCTGGAACTGTTCGAAGGCGTCGACCCGGCCGGCGCCGAACACGCCTTCGCCGCACTCGACCACATCGCCGACCTGGTCACAGCGTTGGAAGAACTCGGGCGGCTCACGCAGACGCCGGTCGCGCCCGACCACGACGCTCCACCGACCGCCGGTTGACGGCCGGCGCCCTGCCGGGCCGCGCAGCTTCGACGCGGGTCCGTACCTCTCGGAAGGGACTGCGCCGACGACGAGTCGATCCCCGATGACCGGCTGCGGCTGATCTTCACCTGCTGCCATCCCGCGCTGGCCAGGGAGGCACAGGTGGCGCTGACCCTGCGCCTGGTGTGCGGGGTCGGCACCGGCGACATCGCCAGGGCGTTCCTGGTGTCCGAGCCCACCATGGCGGCCCGGGTCACGCGGGCCAAGAAGAAGATCACTGCGGCGGCGATCCGTACCGGGTGCCGGACGCGGACGAGCGGCTGGACACGGTGCTGACCGTCCTTCACCTGCTCCACACCACGGGCACACCGCCGCCACGGGCACCGGCCTGGTCCATGCCGACCTGGTGGAGCGGCGCTGGGCCTGGCCCGGATGCTCGCGGCCCTTGGACGTGGCCGACAACGAGGCCGAACGCGCATTCCTGGCCGCCCGCCTCGCCGAGGTCGACGATCCCGGAGACGGGCGCTCGCCGGAACGGTAGACGGCCGGCGGAGATGTCAGGCCGCCTGTGGCGCCGGTGGTAGGGCGCGCCCCGCCTTCACGTCACCGGTGCGCGTGACTGTCCTGGCCGGCAGGATTGCGAAGAACCAGGGCGCGTCGTCACTCGTAGAATGCTCGTGCCGGTGCTCGTGCCGGAGCGAGGCCCGCGGGTCAGGCGGGCGCCGCGGGCGGCATCGGACCATGCATTCGGAGTCGAAGGGGCGAGGGTCGCGGATGGCCAGACGGCAGGCCCGGTTCACCGCGCAGGATCTGGCGGACGATCCCCGGCTGCGAGACCATTCCCCCGAACTGTGGAGAGATGACCTGGGGGAGGTGCAGCGCCGCCTGTTGTCGTCGGCGGTGCGCTGCTTCGCCACGAACGGATTCCACGCCACGACCACGCGCGACATCGCCGAGGGCGTCGGGCTCAGCCCGGCGGCCCTCTACGTGCACTTCCCCTCGAAGGAACTGGTCCTGTTCGAGATCATCCGGGTCGGCCACCAGCGGGTCCTGGCGCGGGTACGCGAGCCGGCCATCCTGGCGTTGGAGAGTTCGGCGGAGCGGCTGCGCGCCATCGTCTCGGCGTACACCGTGTGGCATGCCCGCCACCACGTGACCGCGCGGGTCTGCCAGATGGAGCTGAACGCTCTCACGGCCGAGCACTACGGCGAGATCGTGGAGCTGCGCCACCAGACCAACGGATACTTCCGGGAGGCGGTCGCGCGCGGCGTCGCCGACGGGGCGTTCGCGCAGGTCGACGTCAAGCGGGTCACGCGCGCGATGCTGTCGCTCAGCATCGACCTGGTCCGCTGGTACCGGCTCGACGGTCCCGACTCGCCGGAGCAGCTCGGTGAGTTCTACGCCGGGCTCGCGCTGCAGCTGGTCACCGGGTCCCGGGACGCCGCCGGCGGGTGAGCCCGCGCCCTTACGGCGGCGTCACCGGTTGACAAGCCACCCGTCCGCACCTGACTATGCGCTTAGTAACCTCCGTGATCGAGTACGAACCCGAGCTGAACGCCCACACAGCGCCTTGAGCCAGGCCGGTCGGTTCATCGGATCGGGCTCCCAGGGAGTCGCACATGTCCCTTCTCCTCCGCAGATCTGCTGCCTTCTCGGCCATGCTGGCCTCGCTCGTGGTGATCCCCCTGGTGCCGGCGGCGTCGCCCGCGCAGGCCGACACCCGCTGCTCCCGCATGGGCAGGGTGCACGTACCGGGCGCGCGGCACCAGGTCGCCGCCTGCCTGGACGACCTGACCACCGCCGGTACGGTCGCCTCGGGGCACACCGACGCCGCCGACTGGACGGGGCTGCATTCGACGGCCACCCGCAACCCGAGCGGAGTGCCGGGGATCCAGATCGACGGCTACTTCCCGGACAACTCCACGTCCAACCCCACCCACGGCTGGAACCACGACTCCCAGTTCGTGATCCGGCTGCCGAAGAAGTGGAACGGCGGGCTGGTGGTCGCGGGCGCGCCGGGGAACCGCCGCCAGTACGCCAACGACTTCACGATCTCCGACTGGGTGCTGGCCAAGGGCTATGCCTACGCCTCGATCGACAAGGGCAACGGCGGCCTGGAGTTCTTCCAGGACGGCAGGCGGCCGGGTGACGCCATCCTCGAGTGGTACCACCGGATGACCCAGGTCACGATCGCCGCCAAGGCGACCGTCGCCCGCCACTACGGCAGATCGATCCGCCGGACGTACGCGGCGGGCATCTCCAACGGCGGCCAGCTGGTGCGCTGGGCGCTGGAGAACCACCCCGAGCTGTACGACGGCGGCATCGACGCCGAAGGCACGCTCTGGCCGCCTGACGACAGCTCGAACGCGCTGGTCTACCTGCCGGTGGCGCTGCGCAACTACCCCGAGTACGCGGCGACCGGCGACCCAGAAGCGCACGCCGCGATGTTGCGGGCCGGCTTCGCCCCGGGCTCGGAGTTCCTGTGGGACTTCAACTACCGTTCCATCTGGGACGGCACGCAGCGCAGATACCGCGAGGAAGTCGACCCGGACTACGACGGTGACCTGGAAGCGGGCATCCCCTTCTGCGAGAGCGGCACGCCCAACTGCGACACCGACTACGACTACTACGCGCGCCCGAGAAGCGTGCACAAGGCGGTGCGGCGGGCGTCGATGAGCGGCCGCATCGGCAAGCCGCTGATCACCGTGCAGGGGACGCTGGACACCCTGCTGCCGATCGCGGTCCACGGCGACCCGTACGCCGCGCTGGTGCGCAAGCAGGGCAAGGGCCGGCAGCACCGCTACTACAGGATCGAAGGCGCCTCCCACCTGGACATCGAGTACGACATGTTCCCGGACAGGATGCGCCCCCTGCTTCCCTGCATGCGGACGGCGTTCGAGGCTCTCGAACGCTGGACGGCCCCCGGCGGCCACAAGCCCCCGCCCAGTGCCACCATTCCCCTGCAGACCTCCGGAGACGTGGCCAACACCTGCGCCATCAGCTGACCGGACCGCCTGAGGCCCTGCCTCCGGTCAGCTCGTCGGCCCTGGCGCGGATGAGCCGCTGGACGATGAGGGCGGACGGCGAGGGCCGGCTGTCCTGACGCTGGGTCAGGCACAGGTGGACGGGCTGCGCGTCGGAGAGGGGAAGCCAGACCAGGTCGGTGATGTCGGCCGAGGTGTCGAACCCGGCGAGCACGCCGAGCCCGACGCCCTGGCCGACCATCACCTTGACGGTCCGCGCCGACATGGCCTGCACGACGACATCCGGGGCCGCCACGTGCCGGTGCAGCGTCTCCCACATCACGGTGCCCGCCCGCATGGTGACGATGGGCCACGTCTCGAGATCACGCCAGTGGATGTGCTCGCGCCCGGCCAGCGGATGGTCGGTGCGCGCGTAGGCGCCGAGGGGTGCGGAGATGAGCGGTATCCGGCGCAGCCCCGGCGCCGCAGGGGTCAGCGGCGTGGTGATCACCCCGAAGTCCAGCGCGCCGTCCAGCACGGCGGTCTCGACGGCGGCCGAGGCTCCCTCCCGGACAGCGAAGCGCAGCCCGGGATGTTGCCGGCGCAACCGGCCCACGACCGGCGCGATGATGGTCTCGACCGTCACCGTGACGCCGCCGATCTGGACCCGGCCGCGGTATGCGCCGCTCGACCGCATCGCCGACTCGCGCACCGCCTCCTCGGCCTCCACCAGCCGGCGCAGCGCTTCGATCAGGGCCTGACCGGCCGGTGTCGGGTGCACGCCGTGCCGGCTGCGGGTGAGCAGGACGACGTCGAGCTCCTCCTCCAGCAACGCGATCTGCTGCCCGACGGTGGGCTGGCTGACGCCGCACCGGGCGGCCGCCGCACGCAGCGATCCCGTCTCGACGGCGGCCAGGAAGTAGCGCGCCCGTTCCACCCGCACCGCGCCACCATAAAGGCAAAACCTTCCACCTGTGAACTCCATCCATGTCTTCCCTGCACGCCGATGGCACGGCATGGTGACGACAGTCACACCGATCCCGCAGCCGATGCTCCCGAGGTGAAAGGAATATCCAGTGGCCAACGGTCCGCTCAGCGGAGTGCGCGTCCTGGACGTGTCGACGATCCTGGCCGGCCCCCTGGCGTCCTCGCTGCTCGGCGAGTTCGGCGCTGAGGTGATCAAGGTCGAGCACCCAGCGACGGGCGACCCGGCGCGCCACTACCCGCCCCTGGAGGACGGCGAGTCGGCCGCCTGGGCGATGCTCGGCCGCGGCAAGCGGAGCGTCACGATCGACCTGCACCACGCCGAGGCGGCCGATCTGGTCGGCCGGCTGGCCGCGGCCGTGGACATCGTGGTGACCAACTTCCGCCCGGCGACGCTGCGCCGGTTCGGCATCGACTTCGACGACCTCAGGGCGTACCGGCCGGATCTGGTGATGGTCCAGGTGAGCGCGTTCGGCCGCACCGGCCCGTACGCCGACCGGCCCGGCTTCGCCCGCGTCGCGGAGGCGTTCGCGGGCCTGACCTATCGCACGGGCGCCCCGGAACGGCCGCCGCTCTTCGCCGGCTATCCCGTGGCCGACGGCGTCACCGGCATCTACGCCGCGTTCGCCGCCATGCTCGCGCTGCGCCAGCGGGACCTCACCGGGCAGGCCCAGCTGGCCGACATCCCCCTCTACGAGCCGCTGCTGCGGATGATGGAGGACTTCATCGTCGAGTACGGCGCGACCGGCGAGAACCGCGAACGCCAGGGCAACCAGAATCCGCACATCAGCCCCAACGACCTGTACCGCACCCGTGACGGCCGCTGGCTGGCCCTGCCCGCCTCGACCGAGCAGATGTGGCGCCGGCTGGTCAAGGTCATGGACGCCGCGGACCTCGCCGTACACGATTCCATGACCGCCCGGCTGGAGCACCGCGAGCAGATAGAGGCGCGGGTCGCCGCCTTCGTCGCGGCGCACGACCTCGAGCCGCTCATGTCGCTGCTCGTCGACGCCGGCGTGGCCGCCGGGCCGGTGAACTCGGCGGCGGACATCTGCGCCGACCCGCACATCCGCGCCCGCGGCTCGGTGGTGGAGGTGCCGGACGACAGGACGGGCCGCCCACGGCTCATGCAGGCTCCCGCCGGACGTTTCTCCGGCTTCGACGCCACGATCGGCCACACCGCGCCGGCCCTCGGCGAGCACACCACCGAAGTCCTGCGCGACCTCGCCGGGATCGAGGAGCAAGAGATCCATGACCTGCGCCACCGAGGAGTGGTCTGACCGAGAAAGAGCGTGCTCATGACCCTCGCGACCCTGTCCATCATCGTGCTGGCCGCCCTGCTCGCGGCGACCCTGATACCCGGCTTCGACCTCGGGCTGGGCGCCCTGGCGGCGGCGTTCCTCCTCGGCCTCGCCGCCGGCGTGACGGCGAACGACGTGACGGCGTTCTTCCCGGCCGACTTCTTCGTGCTCATCGTCGGGGTGACGGCCCTGTTCGCCGTCGCCCAGCGCAACGGGACCCTCGACTGGTTACTGGACCTGCTGCTACGGCTGGCAGGCGGCCGGCTGGTGCTGATCGCCCTGGTTCCCTTCGCCATCGGCGCCGTGCTCACCGCCGCCGGCACCCTTCCCGCGGCCGCGACGGCCATCGTCTCCCCGATCGCCCTCGGCTTCGCCGCGCGGTACCGGACCTCGCCGCTGATCGCCGCCGTCCTGGGCGTCACCGGAATCATCAGCGGGCTGCTCTCGCCGCTCGCCGTCTACGGCGTCACCGCACGCGAGCTGAGCACCAAGCTCGGCATCGGCCTCCCCGGCTCGGCGCCGGTGGCCTTCCTGAGCGGCGGGCTGCTCGCCGGTCTGGCCGTGTGCGCGGCTCTGCTGGTCGTCGGCATGTGGAACGGCGGCATCCCCCGCGGCCGGGCCCCGGTCTCGGGAGAGTTGCCCGGCGCCCCGGAGCCCGCGCCCGCCGCGACGCGGACGCGACCCGGAGCACGTGCTTTCACCCTGCTGTGCATGCTCGCCGTCGTCGCCCTGTCCGTCGGCTTCGACATGAACGTGGGCTATCTCGGCCTGACCGCGGCGCTGATCCTGCAGCTGGTGTTCCGGCTGCCGGTCGACGCGATCGTGTCCAGGATCCCGTGGAACGTGGTCCTGCTGATCGGCGGCCTGCTGACCTACGTGGGCCTGATGCAGCACCTGGGCGCGTTCAAGCAGATCAGCGACCTGCTCACGATAGAGGGGTCGCCGCTCCTCAGCCTGCTGGTGCTCTGCTACATCGCCGGCGTCACGTCCTTCGCCGCCAGCTCCATCGCGGTGTTCGCGACCGTCATGCCGCTGCTGCCCCCGCTGGTGGCCGCCGGCGTCTCACCGGTCGGCGGCGTGCTCGCGCTCGCCCTGGCGTCGGTGCTGGTCGACATCAACCCGCTCGGCATCACCGGCGGCCTCATCCTCGGCGCCGCCGAGCCCTCGGTCAGGCCCCGCCTGTTCCGCCAGCTGCTCACCTACGGCCTCATCTCGATAGTCGTCGCACCTCTGCTGGCCTGGCTCGCCTTCGCCTGGTGGTGAAGGAGGCGCCACCGGACACAACTCGCCGATCGCCTGGGTCACCTCCGCATGCCGAAAGCGCGCATCGATGTCATGGTGTTGCCTGCTTCGCTCGGCATCGCTCAGACGGACGGGGGCCCGCTCCCTTCTCCGGGCCGGGCTGTCGCCCATGGGCCGAGGGCGAACCCGCCACGTGCGCGGCGGACTTCCACGGCACCCGCCCCGCCGAAGTGCGCGGGGACGAGCAGCTCCCGTTCATCGGCGGCCCGCCCGAGAACCCGACGGCGACTGGCCACCGCTTGTTCCGGGGCCAGGCAGGCGTTGCTGTTGCAGCAGGGCTGGAGGATCTGCACCGGGCTGTGCAGCAGATCTCCGACGAAGACCGCCCGGTCGCTCCCGGACGCGAGTCGCAGCACGGACGAACCGGGCGTGTGGCCGGGCGCGGACTCCAGGGTGAGGTGGTCGTCGATGCGGTGCAGGCCGTCCCACAACACGGCCTGCCCGGCCCGGTGGATGGGCGCGACGCTGTCTTCGTAGATCAGGCGGTCGACCTCCCGGAGGCCGTTCCCGTACGCGTGGTCAGGACCGTAATGGAAGTCGTCCGCGGCAGGAATGAGGTATTGGGCGTTGGGGAACGTCGGTACCCACTCCCCGCCCGCGTCGACGGTGTTCCAGCCGACGTGATCGACGTGGAGGTGGGTGTTGACGACGACGTCGACGTCCTGCGGGCGGACGCCTGCCCTCGCCAGGAGCCCGGGGAGATCACTCCGGCGCCGGTGGAACGGCGGCATGCCCGGTCGCTCGCGCGCGTTGCCCACCCCGGTGTCGACCAGGACGGTCCGCCCGCCACTGCGCAGCACCCACGTCTGCAGCGCCAGCACCGCCCGGTCGCTGTCCGGCTCCCAGTGGTCCGGCGCCAGCCAGTCCGCGTTGTCCCGCCACACACCGGCAGGAGCGTCCGGGAACATGCCGGAGGCGGGCGCGAACGGTCGGTGCCACTCGACGACCCGGATGACCTCGACATCGCCCAGCACGATGCTGCGCACGCTCTCGTTCTCGTTCGTCATGTGCCGGACTTTAGGTAAGTCTGGCGATCCTCTCAATGCGCTTCCGGCTCAAGGAAATACGCATGCGTCTCATGCCGTAGAGAGGGCCTTATTCTTGGGTCGATGGATGTGGTGAGCGACGCGATCTCCGCCGTGCGCCTCGGGCGCCCCCTGTCCAACCGGGTGCGGATGAGCGGGAGCTGGTGCGTGCGGCTGGACCCGTACGTCGGCGCGGGCTTCGCCGTCGTCATGAAGGGTGGCTGCCGGCTGCTGCCCGACGGCGGCGCCCCGGTGTCCCTCGGGGTGGGCGATGTGGTGCTGCTGCCCCACGGCGCCGGCCATGTCATCGCCGATTCCCGGGTCGATCCGGCGGCCGCGCTGGAGAAGGCGGTGCCGTTCACGCGACGGCTCGCGGAGACAGGGCCGCGGGTCGTGCCTGATCCCGACGAGACGGACGTGCTCTGCGGCAAGTACCGGCTCGACTGCAGCCGCCTGCACCCGCTCATGGCCGAGCTGCCCCAGGTCGTCCACCTTCCCCACCGAGTGGGCCGCCACCCGGAGCTCCGCGCCGCGATCGACCTGCTCGCCGGCGAGCTCGACGAGAGCAGGCCCGGCTCCTCCATCGCGCACCCGAGCCTGCTCGACCTCCTCCTCGTCTACATCATCCGTTCCTGGATGGCCGAGGCCACCAGCGGAGCCTGGCCCCGCGCACTGGGCGACCCGGTGACGGCCGCCGCCCTGCGGGCGCTGCACGCGGACCCGGCCGCCCCGTGGAGCAACGACCGCCTGGCCGCGGAGGCGGGCGTCTCCCGTCCCACCCTCGCGCGCCGGTTCTCCACCCTGGTCGGCCGCCCTCCGATGGCGTATCTCACGTGGTGGCGCCTGATCCTCGCCGCCATCCTGCTCCGCGACACCCCGGACACCCTGGCCGCCATCGCCGGCCGGGTCGGCTACGGCAGCCCGTACGCGCTCTCACACGCCTTCGAGCGGGAGTTCGGCACCACACCGGGGCGGTATCGAGCGAAGGGAACCTTCGAGCCGGGGCCGCTACCCCGCGTAGGTCTCGAACTCGGCGACCTTCGGCGTGCTGGTCGCGCCGGTGATCCTGAAGGTGATCTTGCTCAGTGAGGTCGGGGTGAAGGTGATGGTGCCCGCCCCGCTGCCGGACTTCAGGACGGCCCCGGTGCCGTGGTCGACGAGCTGCCAGGAGCCGATGGCGCCCGCGGAGCCCGACGCCTCACGGATGACGACCCTGGAGACCGTCGTGGGGGAGCTCCACTTGATCGAGATGTCACCGGTCGAGCCGGTCGGCGACCAGAAGGTGCTCATGTCGCCGTCCCGCACGTTGCCGTAGCTGGTCCCGCCGGCTTTGCCGGAGCCGTCGGAGCCGGCCCCGATGCTGAGGTTCGTCCCGCTGGGCGGCGTGGTCGGCGGGTCGGTGGGCGTGGTCGGGGGCGTCGTGGGTTCCTGCGGTGCGGAGCAGTTGCCGGGCGACACCAGAAGACCCTTGTCGGCACCCGCCGTCTGCCGGACGATGTCCGGCACGCAACCGGCCCCGTCGAGGCTGTAGGAGTAGGGGATGCTGACCGAGGTGTTGGACTGCGGGTCAGGGCCGGCGGGGTTGTTCTCGTCGCCGGGGCTCGACCAGGTCACGTTGTCGAAGATGTTGCCGCCGACCTGCCAGTAGCCGGCCTCGTCGGTGTAGAAGGTGCCGAGAACGTCCTTGGAGTCCTCGAAGTAGTTGTTGTCCACCCTGGCGCGGCCCCCGGCCCGGGAGTTGATGCCGGACTCGTGAAGGTCCACGTAGTGGTTGTTGTAGATGTGGGCGATGCCGCCACGCAGCAGGGGTGTGCGGGAGTCGATGTTCTCGTACCGGTTGTGGTGGAAGGTGACGAAGCCGTTCGAGCGGTCGCTCTCGCTGGACCCGATGAGCCCGCCGCGGCCGGAGTTGCGCAGGATGCTGTAGGACAGGGTCACGTACTGGGTGTCGTTCTTCATGTCGAAGAGGCCGTCGAAGCCCTCCGACTCCCCTCCCGAGGCCTCCAGGGTGACGTGATCGACCCAGACGTTGCGGACGTTGCTCTCCATGCCGATGGCGTCGCCGCCATTCGACGTGGGCGAGCCCGACTTCTTGACGTTGCGGACGGTCACGTTCTGGATGATGATGTTGCGGGCCTCGCGGATGTGGATGCCCAGCTGGTCGAAGACGGCCCCGCTGCCGACGCCGATGATCGTGACGTTGCTGATCTGCTTGAGCTCGATCACGCCGGCGGCGGTGTTGCAACTGTCGCCCGACACCTTGGTGGTGTTGCCGTGGTTGATGGTTCCTTCCACCTCGATGGTGATCGGGGTGCTGCTGCTGGCCCGGCCGCACAGGGCCGCGTGGATGGCGGTGCCGGTGGTGGCTCTCACCGTCTGCCCGCCCGCACCGCCCGTGGTCCCGCCGTTGCCGGTCGCGTAGCCGGTGGCGGTGCCGGCCGCTGCCGACGCCTGGGTCACCGGTAAGGTCACACCGACCGCGGCCGCCGTGGCCAGCGCGGCCAGAGCCGCATGGAATCGCAACGCGACTGCTCGTCTCATTCTCGTCCCACCTTCGTCGTCGCGGACGCCCACACCGTAGGAAAGCGCTTTCCCCCTGTCAATCAAGGGTGAAACTTTCACGTCGTCACCCGGTGGCCAGCGGTCGCGCCGGCTGAGGGCCCCGGTCATGGCCGGGCGGATGACCGCTGCCCGTGGTGGCGGAGACCGGCGGGTGGACGCCGGCGTCATCGCCCTCGGGATCGTGCAGAAAGGTGTAGAAACGTTCGTCGAAATGCTCGGGAATCCCGGCGCACATGGCCCGCGGTGGGCGGAGCGTTCGGCGGCGACGGCGACCCGCGCCCGCGAACGAAGCCGGCCAGGGTCTCGTCGTCCGGCGCCGCCCGCCGCGAGTTCGCAGATATGGGACGCTGGGGCGCATGGCAGACCCGCCACCGGCCGGCACCGGTGACGTCCGGTTCACCCCGCGCCTGCGGCTCGAACCGGCCGGCCCCGCCCACGCCCCTGACCTCTGGCTCGTGCACGGCGACGAGGAGGTGTGGCCGTGGTACGGCGGCAGGCCGAGCTTCGAGCAGGCGGAGGACCGCGCGACGTTCATGGGTGACTCGTGGCGCCTCCACGGTGTGCACAAATGGATCGCCTACGACCGCGCGAGCGGGCAGGTCGTCGGTCGCGGCGGGTTGTCACGCACGCCGGTCGACGACGACTGGGGCCAGATCTACGCCTTCCTTCCGGCCGAGCCGTGGGTGCGCGCCGCGCACGAGGCCCAGCGCCCTTTCACGGCGCACGCGAACTGGCTGGAGATCGGATGGGCCCTACGGCGGGAGTTCTGGGGGCGCGGGTACGCCTCCGAGATCGGCCGCGCCGGGCTGGCGTTCGCGTTCGACGTCCTCGGGGCGCGAGCCGTGGTGTCGTGCACGGCCCGTCACAACGTGCGTTCACGTGCGGTGATGGAGCGCATCGGCATGCGGTACGCGGGCGAGATCCGGACCCGGGGCACGGTCGAAGGGATGCGAGGAGAGCAGGACGACGCGCCGTACGCGGTGTGCGTGCTGCTACGAGAAGATCGGCCCTCTGCGGCTCCCAGCGGGTGAGGCCGCTGGGTGACATGCGCGTGGACCCGTGTCAGCCGGCCGGCGGCTGGTGCGTCCGCTGGTAGTGCCGCCGGGCCTTCATCCGGTTGCCGCACACGGCCATCGAGCACCAGCGAGCCCTGTTGGTCTTGCTGCGATCGAGGAGGAACAGCCTGCACTCGCTGTTCGCGCAGGGCCTCAGCCGCCCGGGCCGCGTCCGCTCCAGCGTGTCCCAGGCCAGAATCACCCTGACGCTCATCGCCCGCCCGGGTGGTACGTCGAGTGACCATTCGACACCCTGCTCCGACATGGCCGGGCGGTACGTGGCGCCTTCGAGGTAAGGCTCCAGGGCGCTCCCCGGCAGGTCGCCGCGGAGGACCCCTTGCAACGTGTCCCTGACCTGCCGGACGGCGTCGCGTTCCCGCGGTGACCCGTCGCCTCCGCGTTGCCGCAACCAGGCGCTCGCCTCGGCCGGATCGGCAAGGAGGTCCTGGTGGCTCCCGTCGACGACCGGAGTGCTGTTGAGCAGGTCCAACAGCACGTCTTCGTCCGCCCATGTCATCGTCTCGAACATTACCTAACCCCTCTTCGGTGCTTGACAGGTTAGAGCTCTGTCTGCTTCAGTCTAACCATTCAATCAGATCTGAGGGGTTAGTCATGGTGAACGTCCACCACCGTTACGCGACCGTGCAAGGCCGGCGGCTGTTCTACCGCGAAGCCGGACCCGCCGACGCGCCCGCCATCGTCCTGCTGCACGGCTTCCCGACCAGCTCGTTCATGTTCCGCGAGCTCATCCCGGCGCTGGCCGACCGCTATCACGTCATCGCCCCCGACCACCTGGGGTTCGGGCTGTCCGACGCGCCGCCCGCCGAAGACTTCGACTACACCTTCGACGCTCTCACCGGGCTGACGTCGGGCCTGCTGGACCAGCTCGGCATCTCCCGCTACGCCATCTACGTGCAGGACTACGGCGCCCCCATCGGCTGGCGGCTCGTCCTGGACGACCCGGACGCGGTCACGGCGATCATCACCCAGAACGGCAACGCCTACGAGGCCGGCTTCGTCCCCAGCTTCTGGACGACCGTCTGGGACTACCACCGCGAGCAGACTCCCCAGACCGAAAAGGGCGCCCGGCAGGCGCTCACCCTCGACGCGATCAGATGGCAGTACCTCACCGGCGTGCCCGACGAGACCCTCGTCAGCCCCGACACCTGGCACCACGACTTCGCCCTGGTCTCCCGCCCCGGTAACGACCGCGTCCAGCTGGCCCTGTTCCTGGACTACGCCACCAACCCGCCGCTCTACCCCCGCCTGCACGAAGTCCTCCGCGAACGGCGGCCGCCGCTGCTCGCCGTCTGGGGCGAGGGCGACGAGATCTTCGGCCCCGACGGCGCCCGCGCCTTCGCCGCCGACGTGCCCGACGCCGAGATCCACCTCCTCGAAGGCGGTCACTTCCTCCTGGAGAGCGCCCTCGACGAAGTGGCCCGGCTGATCAGAGATTTCCTCGGCAGGACCGCGCTTCACGCCTGAGACCCGGACCGCGGTTCACCACAGGGAGGCCATGGCGCAGACCGCGGCGCAGGGGATCCCTGGCGCGCGGCGGCGTCGTCGGTCGCCGCCCAGTGGTTCGAGCACCGGGCCTCGGCCGCGCGCGTGGAGACGATGCCGGAGCCGGCCGGCGTCAGATCAGCCCTCGAAATCCGCGCTCCTCAAGCCCGCCGCCCTCCTCCAGCGACCGCTTTCATGCTTCCGGCCGAATCGGTGAGGCGCTATCCGGCTTGCGCCGTGTTCCCGGCCGCCATCGAGTCCGCGGCGCCCACCTGATTCGCGTCACCGATAGCCTGCGTCATCATGAAGCGCGCTTGGGTCCTGCCGATGGTGTTTGTGGTCTGCGGCTCGCTGATGGCGGTCGCGCTGGTGTCCAGGGGTGCTCCCGGCGCGGCCGTTGCCCTGCTGCTGGTGTTCGGACTGCTCGCAGGGCTGAACTCGTCGCTGGCCTTCCCGAGGCCGATCGCTGCGGTGGAGGCACAGCGCCGCAGCGCGGTCGACGGCCGGCCGATCGTCTACTGGAGGCCGGGGTGCAAGTACTGCCTGCGACTGCGGATCCGGTTGGGCCGCGGCGCCCGCCGGGTGCATTGGGTGGACATCTGGCGTGACCCGGCCGGCGCGGCGGCGGTGAGGGCGGCCAACAACGGCGACGAGACCGTGCCGACCGTCGTGGTGGCAGGCCGGGTGCACGTCAACCCCGATCCTGCATGGGTGCGCGGACAGCTGCCCCCACCTGCGTGATCGGTGCCGGGGCCGTCACGGCGATCGCCGAGACCTGCGGACCGGATCGGCCGGTCACGGCTGGAGATCGGCCGTGACCTCGTGGTGGGTGACGCGTTCGTCCCACCGCGTCAGAGCGCGACGGGCCGTCGCCTCGACGACAGCCTGCTCGGGGTCCTCGCCGGCGAACGCGCGTACGTCCTCCATGCTGGTGAAGAAGGTGATCGAGGTGAACATCACCTCGTCGCAGTCCTGGCGACGCAGCAGACGAGCACCGCGGAAGCCGGCCACCTGCTGGAGGTGCTCGGCGACGTCGGCTCCGTAGTGGTGCTGGTAGTCGTCGGCCGTCGTTGTCGAGGCCCATCCTCGCCATATCCGCGCGATCATCGCCTGACCCTTCCTTGTCCACCAGCGGCCGGGCGGCCTGGTCTCAGGCCGCCCGGGCATCGCTGCCGACGGGTTTCGGCCGACCAGTTCGCCGCCCTCGAACCGCCCCCGCGCGGTTCAGGACGGTGACCCCGAGGCACCTCACAGAGGGTTGAGGATATCGGTGATCCGGAGGAACCCGTCGGTGCCGTGGCCCCGCCCGATGGCGCGGCGTGCCAGTCCTTCGGCCGCGCGCATCACGCCAGCGTCGATGCCATGGGCCTCGGAGAGGTGGACGATATGGGCCATGGACGACACCGCCGAGGTGATCGGGTTGATGTCGTCGGAGAACCTGCCGTTGTCGACGTCCTCCGCGGCCTGGTCGAACAGCGGCGGCAGGATCGTGCCGATGCCCTGGGCGAACGGTGCCAGCTCCCGCGCGGTGACCCCCTCGGCTCTGGCCACTGCCAGCGCGTGTGCGTAACCCGCCATCGCGGTCCAGAAGATGTCGAGCAAGGCGATGTCGTACGCGGCCGCCCTGCCGACGTCCTCGCCGAGGTGGGTGTGGGTGCCGCCCAGGGCGTCCAGCATCGGCCGGTGCTCGCGGTAGAGCCTCTCGGGGCCGCTGTGGAGGAACACCCCGGCCGGTGTACCGATGGTCGTGGTCGGCGTCATGATCGCACCGTCCAGATACGCGATGCCGTGCCCGGCCGCCCAGCCCGCGGTGTCCCGGGCCCGGTCGGGGGTGTCGGCGGTCAGGTTCACGAGCGTGCGCCCGTGGAGCGCGTCGGTGACCACGTCACGCCGCACGATGGCGTCCACCGCGTCGTAGTTCACCACGCAGACCACGGTCGCGCTGCTCGCGCCGACCGCCTCCTCGGGCGATCGAGCGCTGACCGCGCCCCGCTCGACCAAGTCCTGCTCCTTGCCCGGCGTGCGGTTCCAGACCGTGGTCCGTACGCCGGCATCCAGGAAGGCGCCGGCCAGGGCCCGGCCCATCGGCCCCAGACCGAGCACGGTGACGGCAGACTGTTCAGTGTGTGAGGTCATGCCTCAAACTCCTCGGCAGTGAGTGAACGGTGACGAATGGGGGGACGGCGATGACGCGCAGCCGCGCTCAGGACCCGAACGTGTGCGGAGTGACCGCGGCGATCGCGGTCATCGACGGCAAATGGAAGACGGTGTTGCTCTGGCTCCTGGAGTCCCGCCCGCACCGCCCCGGCGAGCTACGCAGGCGGCTGCCGGGACTCACCGAGAAGGTGCTGACTCAGACGCTGCGGGAGATGGAGGCCGACGGACTGGTCCACCGGGAGGTGTACGACGTACGGCCGCTGAAGACGGTGTACTCGCTGACCTCGTTCGGCCGTGAGCTCTCCGAAGCGCTGGCACCACTTTCCGATTGGGGCCATCGCCGCCTGGAGAAGCTGGCCGAGCCGTCCCAAGCGGTCTCCTGAAACACCGCCGGCCTCCCCGTCAAATCCGGATGTACGGGCCGTTCGGCCCGCACGACCAAGCTTCAGGCCGCCCCGGCCCGGTCGGCAAGTACCCACAAAAAGGTGGCCACCGCAGGCAGCACGGATTCTCAACCGCCGGTCACAGGCGGCGTGCCGTACCTTCCCTGGCTGGTCGTCGCAGCTTCTCCGCATTTGCCACCATGCGACGGAGCACCTCGACGGCGCCGTCGTACTCTTTCGCGGTCACCCCGTCGTCGATCTGGCGCCCGGCCCGCTCGACGATCCGTGCCAAGGCGGCGTGCGCGGCCTCGCCGGCGGGAGTGAGAGCGTACGGCTCCCGCCCGGTGATCCAGGCACGCCGTACGAGGTCGTCGAGCACCTCGTCCACGGAGACCGGACTTCCTGCCCAGAAGGGCCGCAGCCGCTGCTCGATGTCCTGTTTGGCAGCCGGCCCACGCCGGCCGGTACGGTCCCCGGCGGGCGCCGGCCTGAGCAGATTCATCGTCTGCCAGTGGCGGCGGTGGAGGTTCTGCACCGCCAGCACCCGATTGATGTGCTCCTCGATGAGCTGGTCGAGGAGCCTCAGCCAGTAGCCGATGGGCCGGCGCTCTTCCATGGTCGTCCCTTCTGTGACGTTGTTCGGATGCTCCGATCGAGGCGGGGCCGCGGTGGGTGGAGCGGCTGCTCGCTTCGTGAAGGGGGTCAGGGCCGCAGGACGGTCTTGCCCGTGGTGGCGCGGGATTGCAGGGCGATATGGGCGCCGGCGGCGTCCGCCAGGGCGAATCGCCGGCCGATGACGGGGACGAGCTGTTCGCTGCTCAACGCTTCCAGGGCGCGCAGTTCCAAGGTGCGGGTGCCGCCGGGGCGCTGGAGGAGGCGGGCGCCGACGGCGGAGGCGGCGCTGATGCCGCGGCTGAACAGGTCACCGGCCGACACTTCGGTCAGGGAGCCCGAGGCCGTACCGAACATCACCAGGCGTCCGGCCACCCCGAGCAGTTCCAGCGCCTGCCGGCCGATCCGGCCGCCGACTCCGTCGAGGGCCAGGGTCACCGGCCGGCCCGCCAGCACTTCGCGTACGGCGTCGGGCCAGCCGGGGCGGCTGTAGTCGAAGGCGTGGTCGGCGCCGATCCGGCGGGCGAGCGTCACCTTGCCGGGGCCGCCTGCGGCGCCGACCACCGTCGCTCCTGCGGCGCGGGCCGCCTGGACGAGCAGGGTCCCGATGCCTCCGGCGGCCGCGGTGACCAGGACGACGTCGTCGGCGGTGGGGGCGGCGAGTTCGAGGATCGCCATGGTCGTGCGGCCGGTGCCGATCATGGCCACGGCGGAGTCGGCGTCGACGTGGTCGGGTATGACGTGGACGGCCGCGGACGGGGCGAGCGCGAGTTCCGCGTACCCGCCGCTGGTCAGGCCGAGATCGGCGACGACGCGCCGGCCGAGGAGGTGGGCGCCGGCGCCGGGGCCGACCTCGTCGATGACTCCGGCGACCTCCCGGCCCGGCGTCATGGGCAGGCGGGGCGTGACGCGCGGCCCGCCGTCGCCCTGCCTGATCAACGCGTCCAGCAGGTGAACACCGGCCGACTCGACCCGGATACGTACCTCGTCGTCGGCGGGGTGCGGATCGGGCACCGCCTCCAGCCGGAGTTCGTCGGGGCCGCCGAAGGCGTGCTGGCGGATCGCTCGCATCGTGCTCAGCCCTCCGCGCACAGGTCGTGCCTGTTCAGCCAGGCGACGAGCGAGGCGGCGATGGCCTCGGGCTGGTCCTCGGGGGTGTGGTGGCCGGCAGGCCCGTGTCGCTCCACCTCGAGAGCGGAAACGTGCGCGGCGCACCAGTCGATGATCTCGGGGCCCATCATCGTGCTCGGGCCGGGTTCGAAGGTGAGCAGGAGCTTGGGCACGCCCGCGCTGGTGGCCAGCCACCGGTCGTAGGCGCGGATCCTGGCGACGACGTCGGCCGGCTCGCCGTCCAGCGGCATCGCGCGCGGCCACTGCAGCAACGGCAGGCGGCTCTGCCTGGTCGGGTACGGCCTGCGGTAGACGTCGAGGTCCTCGTCGCTGAGCCCGCGGGCGGTCGTGGCGGGCAACGCCTGCGCGACGAACACGTTCTGGTCCAGCACCATGGCCTCGCCCACGTCGGGCGTGCGCATGGAGGTGAACAGCGGGCGGGCGCCGGCCGGAAACTCGTCCCAGGACATGGGTTTCACGATGGTCTCGGTGAAGGCGACGCCGCGTACTCGCCCGGGGTGGCGGGCCGCCCAGTCGAAGGCGAGGGCGCCGCCCCAGTCGTGGCCGACCAGTACGACCTGGTCGAGACCGAGCGCGTCGAACCACGCGTCGAGGTAGCGGGCATGGTCGTGGAAGGTGTAGGCGATGTCCGGCTTGCCGGAGTCGCCCATGCCGATGAGGTCGGGTGCCAGGCACCTGCCGGACTCGCCGACGACGGGCAGGACGTGCCGCCACAGGTACGACGAGGTCGGGTTGCCGTGGAGGAAGACCGTCGGGACGGCGCCCGTTCCGGTCTCTCGATAGAAGATCGTGGAGTTCAGGACCTGCGCGGTGGGCATGGCAAGGCCTCTCTGCCGGTGGCATACTAGACAGGTACCTGACCAAATTAGAAAATAGACAGGTGGCTGTCAATATGGGCGGAGACTCCCACGCCGAGAAGCGACTGCGCTTCTCCCTGCTGCTGCGACTGCTCCACCGCGAATACGCCCTGGGCATCGAGGCGTCCCTCGCGGAGGCGGGCTTCGGTGACATCCGCTCCGGCGACGCCAAGGTGTTCCCGTTCGTCCCGCCGGAGGGCATCCAGGTCCGCGACCTCGCCATCCGCGCCGGCGTGCGCAAACAGACGATGGCGCAGTCGGTCGACCAGCTCGAGCGGGCCGGCTATCTGGAACGTGTCCCCAACCCGCGTGACGGCCGCTCCCGGCTGGTCGTGCTCACCGAGCGAGGGCGAGCGGCACGGCCGGTGGCGGCGAGCGCGGGCGACGCGATCGAGCGGCGGTGGATCGAGTTGACCAGTCCCGAGGAGTTCGACGCCCTCCACGGCCTCCTGCACCGCCTGCTCGACCGGATCGGCCGGGCGGACCCCGACGCGGCCGTCCGCCTGACCTCGCTCGACGACAGCCGGCTCGACTGACCACGCCGCGCGCAGCCGTCGGTGCGCCGGCGGGCGCCGGAGCGAGTCGCCTGGGGCGCTCTCGCGCTGTTCCTGGCCGCGTTCGCCGTTTTCGAGAGCCAGAAGTACGGCTTGCCGACCACGGCCGCCGCGCTGGCCTTCTTCGTCTTCCCCGATGTGACGCGGCTCGCCGGCGTCCGCCCGCCGGGCGTGCTCCACCAGGCCGTGAACCGCGTGTGGATCCCGCTCGCCGTGCTGGTCGGCTACACCTTCGGGCCGATCGTGTGGCCGCCGCTCTTCACAGCCGGCCTGGGCTGGCTCGCCCGCGTCGCTCTCGATCGGACGCTCGGGCGCGGGCTCGCCTCCTCGTGACGTGAAGCCGGACGGCAAGCCGCGGTGGCAGGTCCGCGGTCAGTGCCGCCGTCGGGTGTAGCGATGGAACGCTCCAATTCCGCCTGACCTGGTGTCCCGAGCGGGTCTCGGCCGCCCAGCCGGCGATGGGGGAGAGGCGACGTCCCGTCAGACGCCCGTGCGATCGGCTTGGTTCTCAGCCCTCCGTCCCTGATCGTTCCCGATCGCCAGGCTGGACAACCGCCGGACGGGAATGTATATCTAGATGTCGTCTCTAGTAACCAACTCTAATAATGGGAGGTACACGATGGACCTGGAGCGCGCGGCGTGGCTGCACTTCAGCAAGGGGAGGGACGACGACGACGGCCAGGAGATCGCCGTCAAGGAGATGCTGCAGGCCTACTACCTGTCCGGCAGGCCGCCGTGGGACAACGGCGTGCCCGCTCCCGAGCTGGTGGACACGGTGGAGGGGCCGGACGCGTTGCCGCCCGGGCGGGCGCTCGACCTCGGCTGCGGCACCGGCACCAACGCCGTCTACCTCGCCCGCCACGGCTGGGACGTGGTGGGCGTGGACCTGATCGACCGCGCCATCGAGCAGGCCAGGGCCAAAGCCGACGCCGCCGGCCAACGGGCGGAGCTGCTCTGCGGCGACGTGACCCGGCTGGACGAACGCGCCGTCGGCCACGGGTTCAGCCTGTTCTTCGACCTGAGCTGCTACTGCGGCATCCCCCGCCACCGCCGGGACGCCTACGCCGCCGGGATCACCCGGCGTGCCGTGCCAGGGGCGCGGCTGCTGATGTTCGGGTACGGCCCGGAGGGCTTCGACGACGGCTGGAGCGGTGTCACCGCCGACGAGATGCGTACCCGTTTCACCGGCTGGGACCTCACCGATGTCACGCCCGGCACCAACGCCGTGCCGACGTACTGGTTCACCCTGCACCGCCGGTGACCGGCCTCGCGACATCCCCGGCCCGCGCCCCTGCCCCAACCGGTAGCGTCCGTTCCCCTTCAGCGAGGAGTTCTTCGCCGGGCGCCCGAGCGCCCTGGCCGCCGCGCCGGCCAGGCAGTCCCGCTGGTACGCGTATCGGCGCTCCTGCTGCTCGGGCACCTTCTCGTCGCCGCCGTGGTTCAGTGTGCGGGCGGCCTCGACGATCCCGGGGACCTCCCCGTAGGCCAAATCGTGGAAGATCCGCTGGTCGTTCCGGGGCTTGACCCGGTCGTCCGCGAGGCCGACGTAGATGCCCTCACGGGAGATGAAGGGCCAGGTCCTCCTTGCCGTCGGGCTCACCGGATAACGCGAGCAGGCCGAGCGCCGTGCCCGCCTGGTCAGCGGAACCGTACGCGGGCGCGGCTCAGAGCCGGGGCGCGGGGCGGCGATGCGTGGCCGGGACCTCGAATCCGTACCTTTCGCCGAGGGCACGAACGTCCTCGAATCCTTGTCCGCGGGCGTGTACGCCGTCTTGAACCGGAACATCCATGCAGCGGCGATGCACCGCACCTCCTGCCCGGCGATGACACCCGTGCCCGTCAGGGAGTCCTTGGGGTACTCGATCCCGTACGTGTTGTTGCCCTGGTCGTCGAACTCGAACACGTGGACGTCGACCGTGCTGCCGCTGCCTGCCGCGACGACGTAGTTCCAGCCGGTCGCGTCCTGTCGTGGTTGCGGCACGTACCCCCACCGCGCGAACAACTCCTCGAGACGCTGCGCGTGCTCACGGGAGACAGCGCGCCCCGGATTCGCCCTCTGGCTGTATCGATAGGCGAAGACATCCACGCCTGACCGCTGCCCGGACGTGCCCAGCGTCAAGGATCAGAGCATGGATGAGCACCCGGTACGACCACGAAAGGCCCCCTTGCGCGACCGCACGGGGGCCTTTCGCAGGACGACGTCAGCAGCGGCCACCCCTCTCGTGCGCCCGCATCACCGCCGCAGCCGACCCCGCCCAACGCCGAGGTCATCATGGGTAGGCGGTGGGGACAGGCCGAGGTCGGCGAGCGCGGCAACGCCTCGGGCGGCATGGTCACCGCCCGCGAGCACCAGCGTCCGCGCCGCTTGGTAGCGGCAACCGGCGGCGTCGAGCGCGTCTGCCGTGGCGAGCAGCCGCTCCTGGTCATCGTCGAGCAGCGCTTGCGCCCGCTCCACAAGGGCGGTGGCGACCGGGTTGCCGGCCACGACGGTTCGGGCCTCGGCCACGGTGACGCCGGCGTCGGGGCTCCTGGCGAGCACGGCGGCTTCGGCGCGCAGGGCGACGTACCAGTGGTGCCAGATCCAGGTGACCCACTTCCACACCTGCCTGGGCTCGGGGGCCATCCGCTGGAGCGCCTGCGGTGCCTGCCCGCGGTGCAGCAGAAGGATCGCGTCGAAGACCGCCCCGTAACCGTAGATGTGCTCCATCGGGGTGCCGAGCTGGTCCAGGACCTCCTGCCACTCGCGCCGGGCGTCATGGTCGTCGCGGAGGCCGTGGATCATCGCCACAGCGGCCACCGCCGGGCAGAGGAGCGACCGCGCGGGGCTGCCTGCCCGCCGCCACGCATCGAGGAACCGGACGCTGCCGGTGAGCACCTCATTGACGTTGCCCGCCAGCGCGTCGACCATCAGCAGCCGGCACGTGGCGCGGTGACCGACCTCCGCCAGCGATGGATGGTCGGCCAGTTGGCGTGCCCACCGGCGGGCGCCTGGCACATCCCCCGCGCCGAGGCCGGCCTCGGTGACTATGCCGAGCGCGTCGATCAGCTCATGGGTGCCGGCCGGCGAGACCGGCAGGGATGACAGGAGCGCGATCCGGCGCCGGGCCGTGTCCGCGGTGGCGAACGTGTCGCCCGCCCAGCTCTGAGCGCCGGTGAGCGCGTCGAGTGCGGCCGACTCGGCGAGCGGGTCGCCGGTCCGGCGGGCGAGCTCGACCGCCCGCTCGGCGCGCGCGATCGTCTCCGGTACGGCGTTTTCGGGCGGGCCCTGGGCGGCGCCGAACGCGTCGGTCAGCACCGCGGCCTCGGCCAGCGCCACCGCGGCCTGCGCGGCCGGATCGTCGCCGGCCGGCTCCCCCGCCTCGGTGACCAGCGCGAGCGCCTCCTCCCGGGCCGGAAGCCGCACGAACGTGGTCGAGAACCGGAACGCGATAGTGGCGGCGCTCG
This sequence comes from Nonomuraea deserti, assembly GCF_004348685.1. Classification (GTDB taxonomy): domain Bacteria; phylum Actinomycetota; class Actinomycetes; order Streptosporangiales; family Streptosporangiaceae; genus Nonomuraea; species Nonomuraea deserti. Next base: position 23,196 of record NZ_SMKO01000097.1, read on the forward strand.
CCAGGTCGGCGGCGGCGCCGGCGGTGTCGCCTGCGCTGCGGGCGGCATCCGCGGCCGCGCGGCGGAGGCGGTACATGTCGTCACCGACCGTCCGGCAGCCGGCCACGGCCGCGGCCTGCCGGAGCATCGACGCGCCGGCGGCGGGGTCGGTCGCGAGCGCGGCCGCCTGCTCATAGCGCCGCTGGGACTCGCCGGTCAGGTTGCGGGTGAAGGTCAGCTCCGCCAGGAGCCGGGCAAGGTCGTACGCGTCCGCGCGCTGCTCCGACCGGTCGGCCGCCCACGCCAGGGCCGCGCGGAGGTCGTCGGCCACCAGGTCGAACCGGGCCCGCCAGTCCGCTCGTACCTCCGCCAGGCCGGCGGCCTGGGCCAGGCACCAGCGAAGGTGCCGGGACCGGATGTCGACCAGCTCGCCGGCCTCGGCGAGCCGCTCCCTGCCGTACTGGCGGATGGTCTCCAGCGCCCGGTACTCGGTCCCGCCCGGCGACGCCGTCACCACCAGCAGGCTCTGTTCGGCCAGCCGGCCAGTCCGTCGGCGACAATGCCTTCCCGACCCTCGGCCACCTCCGCGCCTGCCGCAGTGCTTCCGGCCACCTCCGCGCCTGCCGCAGTGTTTCCGGCCACCTCCGCGGCCGCCGCGGCGGTGAACGGCGCGACGAACACCGACACCCGGCGCAGCAGCGCCCGGTCGGCCGGCTCCAGCAGGGCATGGCTCCAGTCCAGCGCCGCCCGCACCGAACGGTGCCGTTCGTCGGCGCGGGAGCCGCCGGTGAGCATCCGCAGCGGGTGGGACAAGGCGGCGGAGATGCCGTCCAGCCCGAGCGCGGGATACCGGGCGGCGGCCAGCTCGATCGCCAGCGCCATGCCATCAAGCCGCTCGCAGATCGAGGCGACCGCCTCGCGCAGCGGAGGATCCAGCGGCCAGCCGACCGCTGCGGCCCGCTCCATGAACAACGCGACCGCATCCGACTCGTCATCGACGGCCAGCGACAGCGGCGGGACCGGATACACCCGTTCGAACGGCACCATCAGCCGTGCCCGGCTGGTCGCCAGCACCGTCACTCCGGGGCACGCCGCCAGCAGCCGCTCGAGGAACAGCGCCGCCCCGTCCACCACGTGCTCGCAGTTGTCCAGAACCACCAGCGCATGACGGTCGGCGAGCGCGGTGAGCACGGACTCGGTGATGTCGCGGCCCGGCTGTTCACCGAGGCCGAGCGCCCCGGCGACCGCAGTGGCGATCATGCCCGGATCGGTGACGGGGACCAGGTCGACGAACCACACGCCGTCGGGGTAGTCGCCTGCCGCTTCCGCGGCCACGGCCAGCGCCAGGCGGGTCTTGCCCACTCCGCCCGGGCCGGCAGCGGTCACCTGACGGTGGGCATTGATCATCTTGGCCAGCTCGGTCCGCTCGCGCGCCCGCCCGACGAACGACGTCAGCGGTGCCGGCAACACCGGAGCGGGGTGCGACGGACCGACGCCGGTCAACTCGGGCGCACGCCGGGCGAGCTCCCGCCGATCCGGCACCTGCAGCTTGCGCAGCAGCGAGGAGACATGAGTCTCCACGGTACGTACCCCGATGAACAGCCGTGCCCCGATCTCGGCGTTGCTGAAATGCTCCCCGACCAGCGCCAGCACCTCAGCCTCGCGAGGGGAGATATCCGCTGCTGCTACCACTGTCCCATTCTGCCGTAATTCTCTCCCGTGCCCTTTTCGGTGGTCGGTCCGTGGTCCGGGGCCCGGGTCCGTGTTCGGTGGTCGGTCCGGGGCCGGGGCCGTGGTCGGTGGTCCGGGTCCGTGGTTGGTGGTCCGGGTTGGTGGTCCGGGTCGGTGGTCCGGGTCCGTGGTCCGGGTCCGTGGTCGCCACGGATCCGGGCCGGCGCGCCGGAGGCCATGCTGTGACGCAGACCGGGTCATGAAGGACCCGCGACTACAGGAGTGACCATGACCGACTCTTCCCCCCAGGCGATCAGGACCGTGCTGCACCCGGTGTCCGACCTGGCCAGGGCCACGGCGGTGTACGCGGCCCTGCTCGGTGTGCCTCCCCAGAACGACTCGCCTTACTACGTCGGCTTCGACGCCGGGGGCCAGCACATCGGGCTGGTGCCGGGCGGTGGGCCGCAAGGCATGACCTCGCCGGTGGCGTACTGGCACGTGCCGGACATCGAGGCGAAGCTGGCCGAGGTGATCGCCGCGGGGGCCACCGTGAAGGAGGCCGCGCACGAGGTCGGTGGCGGCCGCCTGGTGGCCACCGTCATCGACCCCGACGGCAACGTCCTCGGGCTGATCCAGGACCGGTGAGCAGCGGACCTGCCCCTGCCATGTCCGCGGCTTAGCGGCCCCCGACAAGACGAAGAACCCACCTCGCGCAAAGGACTCGCCATGACCTCCTTCGATTCCGTCATCCTGGAAGTTCCCGACCCCACGGCCGCGGACGCCTTCTACCGAGCCTTCGGTCTGGGCTCTTACGTGACCGTCCGCGCCTCGGACGCGCCGACGACCGGTTTCCGCGGGTTCACGCTGTCCCTCGTGGTGTCCCAGCCGGGCAACGTCGACGCCTTCATCGGCGCCGCCCTCGACGCCGGCGCCACGATGCTGAAGTCGGCCACGAAGAGTTTCTGGGGCTACGGCGGCGTCGTACGCGCCCCCGACGGGACGATCTGCAAGATCGCGACCTCGAAGAAGAAGGACACCGGCCCCGCCGCACGGAACATCGACCAGATCGCGCTCCTGCTGGGAGTGGCGGACGTCAAGGCCAGCAAGCGGTTCTACGTCGACCGCGGCCTGGCCGTGGCGAAGAGCTTCGGCGGCAAGTACGTCGAGTTCGACACCCCGTCGGCCCCCGTGACGCTGGCGCTCTACCCGCGCCGCGCCCTCGCCAAGGACACCGGCCTCTCCCAGGAGGGCGCCGGATCGCACCGGATCGTGATCGGCAGCGATGCCGGGCCATTCACCGACCCCGACGGCTTCGCCTGGGAGGCCACATCCGCCTGAGGCAGGCGGCGGGCCGCACCTGGGCGGTCTGACGCCGGCGGTCGGGCACGTCGCCCGACCGGGCCCACAGGTTCCACGGTCCCGATGGCGCAACCCCGAACACGGGACCATCGGGTCTCCCCGCTATTCCGAACGTCAAGATCCACAACGGGGAACTCCGTCCGTGAGCAGCACCGGAGACAGCACGTACGAGGGATCCACGGCCGAGGAGCGGGCCGCGATGTGGGAGCACGCCCAAGAGCAGAAGAAGGCGGCGCGCCGCGGCTCACGTGCGGATAAGGCGGCGCAGGGCCAGCGGGATGTGCTCGCGAAGATCACTGAGATGCGGGAACGGACCGGATCATGGCCGCGCGCCTCCCTGCCGTCATCACGGCCAGTGCCCCGAACCGCGCACCGAAGCTCTGGTAGGGGATGCCCGCCTATGCGCCGGACGGCAAGATCGTCTGCACTTCCAGGCTGTGATCAGCGCGATGGTGAGGCAATCGGTTTGCTGCGGCGCGCTCCGATGCCGGCCGTCTTCCTGATCCAGCCCTTGTAGGTCGCGGCGTCGGTCCACACCCCCGGGCCGACGCAGTTCGGGTCGGTCTTCTCGTCACCGTCGCGGCTGGTGACCCCGACCAGCTCCCAGCGTGCCCCGATCTTGCGCACCATGGGGCCGCCGGAGTCGAGGATGCAGCTCTGGGCCTTTCTGGTGGGGTGTTGAGAGCAGATGTCGCCCCCGGCGTCGATGCCCGTGCACCGGCTGTCGGGGACGATCTCGCTGTCCAGCTCCTGCAGGGTGACCGGCGGCTCCGGGCACTCGTTTCCGTCCTCGCAGGTCATGCCCCAGCCCAGAAGACGGACCTCGGTTCGCGGAGCGCCCGACCTGGCGGCGATCCTGATCGGCGCCTCCCGGATCGGCCGGTCGAGCTTGAGAAGTGCGATGTCGTGCCGCAGGTCGTTGGGGTCGGCGGTGTAGTCGGGGTGCCTGACGATCTTCGTGATGCGGCGCACGCTGCCGCCCTTCCCGACGTCGGTGCCGCCGACCTTGGCGCTGACCTGGCCGATCGGGACATGCGAGCAGTGTCCCGCCGTCACCACCCACTGCGGAGCGACGAGCGTGCCCCCGCAGTAGTGCACGCCCTTGCCGTCGCGCAGGGTCACGGTGAAGGAATAGTTGTCGGTGGCGTCGCGCCCGCCGATGATCGCGCTCGCCGGTGGCGCCATCGTCGCCGCGAGGACCGCCGCGCCCCCGACCACTCCCGCGAGTGTCAGGCTCCGCGTCAGGCCGCGCCCGGCCCGCTCGCCGCGGTTGTTGAGGATGCTGGTGACTTTCCGCAGTTCGATCATGCCGTCTACGGTCGCGGCTCCGGCGGCCGGGAACATCGGAGCACGGTCTGGTCATGCGCCTCATACCGTGGTCTGAGCCGGAGCCGTCATGCACGGGCTAGCGTTCCGCCATGACCCATGATCTCCGGCCGCCGCTGCTGTTGAGGATGCGGCCCGCGTTCCAGCTCCTGGGCGACCTGGCGATCGCCGTGTTCCTGACGTTCTTCGCCGTGGTGGCCACCATCGAGCAGTTACCGCCGGACGGGCAGGTCGAGCCGCTGCCGATCCTGGCCGGAGTTCTCATGGGGCTGCCGTTGGCGGTCCGCCGCCGGCGGCCCGTTCCGGTGCTGGCGGTCGTGGCCGGAACGAGCATGCTGGCGGTGGCCTCGCAGTGGGTGCAACCCCACGCGGCCTTCGTGCCCGACCTGCTCCTGGTCTTCGCGATCTACCCGGTGGCCGTGACGGCGCCGTCCCGCCGTGCCGTGGCCGCGCTCGTCCTGTCCGTGGGCGGGATCTCCGCGGCGGTCCTCTTCGCGGTGGCGCTGGAGCCGCGGCCCGACTGGGGCAGGTCGCTCCCCGTGCTCGCCACCCAGATGATCATTCCGGTCGCGGTGTGGGTGGTGGGACGCACGGTGCGCGCCCGCCGGGACCACGAGGCGCGGGCCGCCCAGCAGGTGCTGACCGACGAGCGGCTGCGCATCGCGCGCGACCTGCACGACGGCGTCGCGCACAGCCTGAGCCTGATCACCGTGCAGGCGTCCGTGGCCCTCCACGTCGGCGACGAGCGGCCCGACGAGGCCCGCTCCGCCCTGACCGTCATCGATGCCACCAGCCGCGAAGCCGCCAGGGAGCTGCGGCGCATGCTCGGCCTGCTGCGCGCCGTCGACGAGGATCCGCAGGGCGCCGCGCAGCTGGAGCCGGCGCCGACCGCCGACCGGCTGGCCGAGCTCGCGGACCACGCGACCGCCGCCGGGGCCCGGATCGATCTGCGGATCGGTGACGGACTCGACGGCATCCCGGCTACCATCGGGCTCGCGGTCTACCGCATCGTGCAGGAGTCCCTGACCAACGTGATCAAGCATGCCGCTCCGGCGCGCTGCGTGGTGCGGGTCGACAGGACGGAAAATGCCATGGAGATCGAAGTGACCGACGACGGCCGCCGGGCTCCGACCGGCCACCCTTCGGGCCACGGGCTGGTCGGCATGCGCGAACGTGTCGCCGTCTACGGAGGCGAGTTCACCGCCGGGCCACTGGCAGGCCGCGGGTTCCGGGTCCACGCGAGGCTTCCCCTGGAGGGGGTGCCCACGTGACCGGAGTCCGGGTGCTGATCGCCGACGACCAGCGGTTGCTCAGGGCGAGCTTCGCGGTGCTGGTCGGCACCACCCCCGGGCTCGAGGTCGTCGGCGAGGCCGGCGACGGGCTGCAGGCCGTCGAGCGGGCCACCGCGTTGCGACCTGACGTCGTGCTGATGGACATCCGGATGCCCGAGCTCGACGGGATCGAGGCGACCCGGCGCATCTGCGGTGACCCGGCGACCGCGGGCGTGAAGGTGCTGATCCTGACGACCTTCGACCTGGACGCCTACGTCTTCTCGGCGCTGCGCGCGGGCGCCAGCGGGTTCCTGCTCAAGGACACCCCGCCCGGCGACCTGCTCTCCGCGATCCGGGTCGTCGCGGGTGGCGAGGCGCTGCTCGCGCCCTCCGTCACCCGGCGCCTCATCGGGGAGTTCGCCCGGCAGCCGCAACCCCGGCAACGGTCGTCCCGCTCCCTCGACGGCATCACGGCACGGGAACGCGAGGTGCTCAAGCTCATCGGTCAGGGGCTGTCCAACACCGAGATCGCCGAACACCTCATCGTCAGCATGGCCACCGTGAAGACCCACATCGGCCAGTTGCTGGCCAAGCTGCACGCCCGCGACCGCGCCCAGCTGGTGATCGCCGCCTACGAGAGCGGCCTGGTCACCGTCGGCTAGTGAGCTGGTTGTGAGATTCGGTCGCAGTAGCGGCAGATGCGGTCGAGGACCTGGTCGGCGGTCTTGGTCCAGTTGAACGGCTTGGCGTTGTCGTTCCAGGTCTTGATCCACTCTTCCAGCGCAATTTTGAGCGCGTCCAGGGAGCAGAAGTTGCCGCGCTCCAGACAGCGCCGCTCCAACTCGGCGAACCAGCGCTCGACCCCGCACGCCGAGGCCCGGCGATCCATGTCCACCGGGACCGCAACCGCCCAGGGCCGCGTCCGTCCGGGCATCCGGACGGACGCAGCCCTGTCCGGGATCACCCCGTCTTCTCCTCCAGCACCGCGGTGGTCATGGAGATCCGCCAGGTGACGAACGCCGCCGCGGCGAGCCCGGCGATGGCCAGGAAGCTACTGGCGAGGAACGGGTCGATGCCGTCCAAGGCGGGAGCGAACCCGATACCGACGTAGATCGTGACCCCGGTCGAACCGCCCAGTTGGTCGGCGGCCCGCTGGACACCGGAGGCGATGCCGGCGTCGTCCTCGGTCACTCCGGTCACCGCGACGTACTGCAGCCCGACGATCCCGAACCCCATCCCGGCGGCGATGAGCACCATCGCCGGAATCATCGCCAGACCGCCGGCTTCGAGGTAGGAGATCAGAGCGATGGCTGCCATCGCCAGTACGGTGAAGCCGATCCCGGCCAGCACGCAAGCCCGGGCGCCCCACCGTCCCAGCAGCCGGGGAACGAGCACCGAGGCCGCGATCAGGGACACCGCCAAAGGCAGCATCACCAGGCCGGCCTGGAGCGGGCCGGCGCCCAGCCGGTCCTGCAGGTAGTAGGTGAACAGCAGGAACGAGGTGGACAGCGCTGCGCTCAGCAGAACGGTGGCAAGGTTGGCCAGGACGCGAGGCCGGCTGCGGAAGAACCGCGGCGGCACAAGCGGGTTCCGTGAACGGCGCTCCGTCCTGATGAAAAGAACCCCGGCTGCCGCCGCACCGACCAGCGCCGCCGGCGGCAGCCAGGGCAGTGTGCCGTCCGTCTCTCCTGCTTCGACGACCCCGAGGGTGAACAGCAGCGGAGCCGCGACCAGCAGGAGCGAACCGAGAAGGTCCACAGGTGAGGGCTCGGCCGGCCGTTCGCCCGGCACGAGGAAGACCACTGCGGCGAGCACGACCGCGACGAAGGGCACGGACACCAGGAAGATCCACCGCCAGCCCAGCAGCTCGATGATGATCCCGGAGAGGACGAACCCGAGAACGAGGCCGCAGCTGGCGACGGCCGCCCACACGCTGAGTGCCCGCGACCTGCGCGGTCCCTCAGGGAACATGAGCACGATCACCGCCATCGCCGCAGGTAGGGCGATCGCCTCACCGGCTCCCTGCAGCAGACGACCTACCACCAGGAGAGCGAAGGTGGGCGCGAGCCCGGCCAGCAGCGACGCGGCGCCGAAAAGGGCGGTGCCGAGCAGGAGGACGTGTCGCCTGCCGAGCACGTCGCCCAGTCGCCCTCCGAACATGAGCAGCCCGCCACCGGTGATCGTGTAGCCGACCACCACCCAGGTCAGCGCGTGACCGGAGACGTCGAAGCCGGCGCCGATCGAGGGCAGGGCGACGTTGACCACGGTTACGTCAACCGCGATGAAGAACTGCAGCATGGCCATGCAGCACAGCACCAGCCACGCACGTACCGGGGACGATTTGTCCCGGCGCGAAAGGAGAATGCCTGAAAGCATCGAGTGCTCCGTTGCTCAGAAGAGGTTCCGAGCAGCACGAACGTGCCGCTCCGGTAAGATCCGGGAGCGACGGACCGTCCAACAGAAGTGAGACGAACGCCCCGCCGCTAGCGGAGCGTCCTCGTCACTGCGGCACAGGCGGCCGCACACGAAGCAGCAGACATGCCACCGATGTTACCGGGGCCGACGGCGGCCCGCGTTCTGGGTCCTGTCCGAGGCCGAGGGCAACGAGGTGTGCGTGTGCACCTGGCAGGGCCGCGATCAGCCACCATGATCACCGCCGCGACCAGCATCGCAGGCAAGCCGGCAAGGCGACGCCTCCAGGAGCGGGGCGGCTCGGGCGCGGTCCGCTCATTCCTCGATCCGCCCGGGACCGTACCGGCGGCGGGTCCGCGGCGCCGTGCCGGGCTCCTGCGTGGTGATCGCGGCCAGCAGCGCCCGCGCCGCCGCGCCGGACGGCTCACCTCCCTGGCCGCCGGGTTCGACCCGGGCCAGCGGTTTGATCGCCTCGATCTCGTCAATGTTCTTCACGGTTTTCCTCACAGCGGCCTCTTCGCCGGGACCATCCGGGTCTCTGCGGTAACGTGCACGCCTGCCGCGGCAAGCGCGCGGGACAGGCGCCGGCGGGCGCGGCGCAGCCTGATGCGTACGGCGTTACGCGACAGGCCCAGCGCCTTGGCGATCTCGTCGCGCTCCAGGCCCTCCCAGGCGATCAGGGACAGCAGCTCCCGGTCGTCGTCGGGCAGGCTCCTGAACGCCCGGCCGATCGCGTCCAGCTCGACCTCGGTGTCGGGGGAGTGCCCGTACAGATCGGCAAGCTCGGCGTCGAGCTCGGCCGTACGCGTCCGGCGGCGGTTGGCGCGCGGAAGTGGTTGGCCAGGACCTTGCGCGCCACGCCGTACAACCAGAGAGCGTGGCCTCGGTGTCGTCCGGCAGCTCATCCACCCGGCGCCAGGCGACGGTGAAGGTCCCCGCCACCACGTCGGCGGCGTCCTGCGGCGAGTCGCAGCGGCGCGCGACGTAGGCCGTGATCTGGCCGTAAGCCCGGTTGTAGGCGGCCTCGAACTTGGCCGGCCGCTCGTCATCCACAGGCGGTCCCCATGGCGAATCTCCTCATAGGCTCATCGACTCGGACACCTCTGCCTATCTGCGCGCCTACCCGATCATTTCGTTCGGGCCGCATCCGGGTTCTCGGACAGCGGCTCCCCGCCCGCCCACGCCCCCTCACGGCCGGGCGGTGGGATGCCCTGGCCGTCAGTACGCGGCCGGTCACCGGCCACGCGTGATGGCTGGACGGGAAAGCACCTCCGTCCAGGGCCTTTCAGACGCGGTTGATCGCCGAGACCTTGACGCCGATTACGGAGACCTTGGGGGCATCTTGGGGCGCCACTCAGGCCCTCAATGGAGGCCGATAGGCCGAGTACGCGTACTTTGAGTCATATGTGGTGCATTGAAGCCCTGTCGGACCTGCGGGGCGGAAGCCGGGCGGGCCGTGGCAGGATCGCGGGATAGCTCCTCACATCGAGGCGCGGCGACTGAGTCGTCTCGCCTGGACGATCTGCTGATCGGAGCCGTGTTCGGCGCCGGGGCACACTTCGGCATCGTGTACGTCCTGGATGCGCACCGTCAGCTCCTGCAGATGGAGACGACGATCGGTCTGCCCGTCGCGCTCACCCGAACCTGGTCCAGGGTCAGGACGAACGATCCCGTACTGGTCGCGGCCTCCGTGCGGGAGCGACGGCTGATCTGGCTCAGCGACCGGGTGGCCCTGGCCCGTGAGTTCCCGGCGGCGACACTGGCGCTTCCCTACCACTTCGCAGTGGCGGCCTCGCCGATCTGCTCCGGCGGCACGGTCTGGGGAGGACTCATCCTGGGATGGCCCACGGGAGGCGAGTCCAGGCTCACCCGGGGGCAACTCGACGTCATCGACGACAGCTGCGGCAGAATGGGCCGCCTGCTGCGCCGGGCGAGTGAACGGGCCCGGCCCCTCACCCCGGCGCCCCGACCCCGGATCCTGGACCCGCTCCGCTCCCACCGGCCGGGGCCGCATGCCGGCCTGACCGCGCTCGCCTGCCTCAACTGCCTGCCCGAGGGCTACTGTCACCTGGACGCGCACGCGCGGGTGACCCTTGTCAGCGCGCCGGCCGCCGAGCTGCTCGCCGCGAATCCGTCCGAGATGATCGGGCAGCGCCTGTGCAAGGCGCTGCCGTGGCTGGATGACCCGGTCTACGAGGACCGCTACCGGGACGCGATCGTCAGCCACCGGGCCACCCGGTTCACCGCCCGCCACCCTGACGGGCGGGAGCTGTCGTTCCAGTGCTATCCGAGCCTGCCCGGCATCACCATCCGGATCACGCCCGCCACCACTCCCGAGGCCCGCGCCGAAGACACCGATCGGCGTACGGGGATGGTCGGGCTGCACGACATGTTGTACCTGGCGACCCGCCTGGCACGGGCGGCGACCGCGCAGGACGTGGTCGACCTGGTGTCCGACCACGTCATGCCGGTGTGCGAGGTCCAGGCGATGGCCATCCTCGTCTGGGAGAGCGGCCGGATGCGCGTGGTCGCCTCGCGCGGCTACAGCAGTCAGGGCCTGGAGGGGTTCAACGGCCGCCCAGTGGTCCAGCCGGTCCGCTGGGCACGCGGTTACGACGAGGGCAGAGCGGCGTTCTACGCCAGCTGGGACGAGTTCCGCCAGACCTATCCCACCGCCGTCCGCATCGACAACATGGGCGCCTGGGCCCTCCTGCCACTGGTGGCATCAGGGCGATCCATCGGCACATGCGTTCTCGCCTACGACCGTCCCCACCAGTTCAGCGACAGCGAGCAGGCCATGCTCACCGAACTCGGCGGGCTGATCACCCAGGCGTTCGAGCGCGCCTGGCTGTATGACGCCAAACATCAGCTCGCCCAGTCCCTGCAGGCATGCCTGCTGCCGCAGAAACTCCCCGAGATCCACGGCCTGGAAGTGGCCGCCCGGTATCTGCCCGCCACCCCCGGCATGGACATCGGCGGCGACTTCTACGACCTGATCCGCCTCAGCGACACCGAGGTCGCGGCCGTCATCGGAGACGTGCAAGGTCACGACACGACCGCCGCCGCGCTCATGGGCCAGGTACGCACCGCCATCCACACGCACGCCACCGCCGGCGCCGCCTGCGGCGACGTGCTCACGTACACCAACCGCCTGATGACGGAACTGGCTCCCGCCCGCTTCACGAGCTGCCTCTACCTCACACTCGACCTGGAACGGCACACCGCATGTGTGGCCAGCGCCGGCCACCCCCCGCCCCTGCTCAGC
>NZ_SMKO01000098.1 GCF_004348685.1 Nonomuraea deserti
GTTCCCGCCCCGCCCATGGGCGCCGGTTCCGTCTGTCTACGGGTGCTGGTCCGGGTCGTTCACCGGCACTGGCCCGGCTCGGCCGTGGGCGCTGATTCCGTCTGTCTACGAGGGTCGGTCCGGGTCGTCCCCGGGTCATGATCGAGGCGGCGGTGGGTGACGGGTGGGCGGAGCGCGGCGACCGGTTGCCCGCCACGGTGCTGGCGGCCGTTCTGGGACGGCCGGGTGGCAGGGTGCTCAGTTGTCACGCCGAGCCGATCCGCAACGGCACCGGTGCGGCGACCGGCGCGGTGACCCGCCTCTCCGGAACGGCTCTGCTCGGGGCAGACGATGCCGCAGCAGGCGCGTCCGGCGAAGCGTCGTCCTGGGTGAACGGCACCGGCGGTACCGATGGCACCGGCACCGGCGGCGCTCGTGGTGCTGGGGATCGGGAGGTGTCGTTCCGGGTGGTCAGGAAGGAGTTCCGGCCGCTGCGGACCGGGCGGCACGCCCCGTACACCGGAGATCCGCAGCACTGGGCTTACTGGCGGCGGGAGCCGCCGGCGTACGCGAGCGGCGTGCTGCCGCGCGGTCCCGGGCTGGCCGCTCCGCGCTGCTACGGCGTCGTGGACGACGTGGTGTACCTCGAGGACGTCGCCGGCACGCCGTCCGCGCCGCGCGTGGCGGCCCGCAGGCTCGGCGCGTGGCAGGCGGCCACGGCGGTTCCGGACGTGCCGTGGCTGGCCGGTCACCAGCTCGCCCAGCGGCTCGCGGTCACGGAATGGACGCCGGTGGACGTCGATCCCCGCATCGAGCAGCTGTGGCGGAGACAGGACGAGCTGCTGGTCGAGCTGTCCAGGTTGCCGGCGGTCCTGTCGCACGGCGACTTCTCCACCGGCAACCTGCTGGACTCGGCGGGCGCGACCGTGGTGCTCGACTGGGCCACGCTGGGCGCCGGACCGGTGGGGGCCGACCTGGCGGCGCTGGCGCTGAGCACGTTCGCCGATCCGCTGGAGGACTACCTGGCAGGGGCGCGGGGGCGCTTCGACCGGGCGGACGTCGAGCTGGGCTATCGCGCGACCCTGGCGCTGACCGGGGCCGGGCGCGTGCACTGGATGGTGGCGGGTGGCATGCGGGTGCCTGGAGGTTATGAGGACTTCGTCCTGTCTCAGGCGCCCTGACCGGCCCCGTGTCCGCCAGGGCGTGGCAACCGGCGGCGTGGACGTGCCTGCGTGCGGGGTGGGATCGTTCACGTGCCGGAAGGGTGGCTTGTCGGCGACGGCGACGGAGGCGGTGGCGGAGGCGGAGGCGGTGGCGCGGCTGCCGGCCAGGCGCAGGGAGCAGGCGGTTCTCGTGCGGCGGGTCGTCGAAGAGGGCCGTCATGCGAAGACCGCACTGTGGTCAGGTTCGGTCATGCCTCCTGGGGCGTGTGTCAGGCCACCCAGACGCCCTCTCGCATCAGGATCCGGCCGGGGAATTCCCGTTCGACGTGCCATGCCTGGATCGTGCGCGGCCGGACCTCGAAGAACGCGTATGGCACGTCCTCCTTGCGGGGATCCCACCCGTACTTCTTCCCGAACGTGCCGGCTGCCGCTTCCGCCACCTCGTGCGCGGCGAAGGCCTTCACAACGCCGTCGATGAGCACGACATCTTGGGTGTCGGCCAAGGCCAGCCGGGTCCGGCCGCCGTTGCGCAAGTTGCGTCCGGTGGGGTTCGTGGCTCTGGTCGACAGCCAGACGGCCTGCCCGTGCCAGACGAACCACAAGGGCACCAGGTACGGCACGCCGTCCGCGGCGGCCGATGCCACCCAGATGTCCCGCTCCCGTTCCAGCCGGTTGAGCACGTCGTGCGTGCGTCGTTCAGGAGTGCGGGACTGCTCGTTGATCTCCATGGTGGCGAGGTTACGGTGCGGTGGGACGGGTGCGCCTCCGGCGAAGGACCTAAGACCCGGCCTCGTCCGGCGTCTCCTCGCGCCGGTCGTTCACCCTGGGAAAGGGCCCGCTCCTCGCACGGCTAACCGATCAGGAATCGAGAAGCGTACGCGGCCCTGCCGTGCCTAGTGTGACGTGCATGAACGTCACCATTCACGCGAGTTTCCTGCCGCACGACGACCCGGACGCGTCCCTGGCCTTCTACCGCGACGTCCTCGGTTTCGAGGTACGCGACGACGTCGGCTACGACGGGATGCGCTGGATCACGGTCGGTCCCGCAGGCCAGCCCGGCACGTCCATCGTCCTGCAGCCACCGGCAGCCGACCCCGGGATCACCGAAGCCGAGCGCGTCACCATCGCCGAGATGATGGCCAAGGGCACCTATACCGGCGTCCTGCTGGCCACGGACGACCTCGACGGCTTCTTCGCGCGGGTGGAGGCCGGCGGCGCGGAGGTCATCCAGGAGCCGATCGAGCAGCCGTTCGGGGTGCGTGACTGCGCCTTCCGCGACCCCGCCGGCAACATGATCCGCGTGCAGGAGTTGCGCTGAGCGCCTGCGGCCGTCCCATCACCGCGCGAGATCGATCGCATGCGCGGCATCGACCCGCACGGCGCCGCGCGCCTCGACCTGTCCGCGACCGGCCGCCCTGCCGCGGAAGCCGGCGCGAAACGGGCGGACTCCGGGGTTCCGCCGCCAGCTGCTGACCCACACCGTCAAGCCGTAGCCGCGGTACGGCCCGCCCGCCCATGCCCGGGACGGCTGCTTCCGCAGCGGGCAGGCGGGCGACCTGCGTTCACCGTTGAGGCGCCCGGCGATGACGGGTGGTCACCGGCCCTTGCTCACCCTGCCGTCGGGCGGCCGGACGCGGTGAAGGTCCAGGCCGGCGTCCACGACCTCTGATCGCTCCAGGCCGGTGACGTCGCCCAGGGCGATCCACGCGGCCAGGTCGGTGCTGCCGCCGATCTCGTGGCGCAGCGTGCCGCCGGTGACGTGGCCTGCGTACATGACGCGCAGGGCGTGGAAGTCGGCCTGGCGCTGGGTGGCCCGCGGGTAAGGGCGGTGCAGGGTGCTGATGCCGAGCAGGGCGTCGATGGCGACGGTGTAGCCGGTCTCCTCCTCCACCTCGCGAATGGCGGCGTCGACCGGGTCCTCGCCGTGGTCGAGACCGCCGCCGGGCAGCGTCCAGAGCCGCTCGCCGGCGGGGCCGACCCAGCGGGCCAGGAGGATCTGTCCGTCCTCCACGCAGATGGCGTACGCGGACACGCGCAGTTCCTTGACGATCATCACCGGCCAGGGATATCACGGGACGTACGGGGATGACGACGGGATTTCGCCGGTACGCGGGCGCCGGGCCGAGGGAGTTCGTGACGCCGTAGGCGAAAGGTCTCGTCGCGACAGGTGAATTGCGGGTCAATGGTGCCATGAGAGCGGCATATGACGAGATCGCCGACTGGTACGAGCGAGAGTTCGTCCTCCGCGACGAAGACGACCGGCTCGGCATCCGGCGCTCGATCCGCGAGCTGCTCGGGCAGGGGAGCGGGCCGTGCCTGGAGACCGGATGCGGCACGGGCGCGTACGCCGGACTGATCAAGGAGCTCGGGTGGGCGCCGGTGGGCGTGGACCTGTCGGCGGGCATGCTGGGGTACGCGCGCTCCCGGCTGCCGGTCGTGCGCGGGAACGCCGAGCGGCTGCCGTTCCGCGACGGAGCCCTGCCGGCGGTCGTCTCGGTCATGGTCCACACCGACATGCCCGGATACATGGGTGTTCTGAGGGATATTTCCAGGGTGCTGCGGCCGGGCGGGATCCTCGTGCACGTGGGGGTGCATCCGTGTTTCGTCGGCGGGTTCGCCGACTGGAGCGACCAGGACGCGGTGATGATCCGTCCCGGCTACCTCGACCGGCACTGGACCAAGGCGTCGTGGACCAGCCAGGGGCTGCGCGACAAGGTCGGAGCGAGCCACTGGCCGCTGCCCGAGCTGCTGCACGGCTTCCTGGACGCGGGCTTCGCGCTCGAACGGTTCGCCGAGGGCTGCGCGCCCGTGCCCATGACGCTTTCGGTCAGAGCTCGACGGGTGACGGGTGACGGACCGCGGCGACGGTGACGGGCGACGGGCGACGGCGACGGGCGACGGGCGACGGCGACGGTGACGGGTGACGGCCAATGGGCCACGGTGACGGGCGACGGCGGCGGGTGACGGCGAAGGTGACGGCGGCGGGTGACGGTGACGGTTACGGATGTTGCGTCCCGCTGAACCCATGGCAATCCCGTTGACATCCCGCGACCGAGGCCGAGATCGCCAGGCCGCGAACGACCTTCGACCGCGCCGAGCGCGGCCCCGAGCGGCCCCGGCCGCCCAAGAAGGCTAAGGCACCGAAGGCGCGCGGCAAATGGCGCACGCGTGGCCGCCCGGACCCGCGCTGCCGCCCGGCCCGACCCACCTCCGCTGAACCCGAAGCGGTCGAGGAGGCCGCACAGACCGGCGAACAGCGGAAGGACGTGGCCGAGGTGATCCCGCTCGGGATCTTCAACGCCCACGAAGAAGCACACCAACGCTGGTGACCCCCAGCCGGCTGACCACGAAGGACAGCGGATTGAGCGCGCAGGAGCCCCAGTGGCGGGGTTTCCAGAAAAGCGTGATCAACGCCTTGGCGGGCTCCTGGCAGCCGCGCGTCCGACGGCAACCGCACCCGCCGTTCTCCAGGCTGCGATCTACCCAGAGGTCATCACCTTGGCGCAGGTGCTCGCGGCGAAGCGATGACGCGAGTGCGCCCGCCACGGCGATGAACGTGGCCTGCACCAGGTCTATCGAGAAGTCAGCCACGGCCTCGCAATGCCCTGCCAGCACGCTCCCGATGACCCGCTCGCGCGCTGGATCCTCGGACAGCGGCTCATCAGCCCCGCGTCGTGCCGAAAAGGAGCCGGATCACCGAGCGGGCAAGGGCCTCCGGATCACCGTGGGCGGTTTCTGGCAGGGCTCCGCTCAGCCACAAGCTGGCGAAACCGTGGGCCAGCGACCATCCGGCGATGGTGGTCAAGCGGTTTTGCGCCGGACCCGGCGACAGCCTGCCGGCGCTGGTGACGAGCACATGAGCCGCGCGCTCACGCGCCGTCTGCAGACTGGGATCGTCCATGCGATACAACTCCGGCCGGAACATCACCTCGAAGTAGGGCCGATGGTCGATGGCGAAGCGGACATAGGCGACTCCGACGTCCAGCACGTCATCGGCCGCTCGCTCCAGGGCGTTGGCGAACACCTCGAATCCTTCGGCGGCCACGGCCGTCAGCAGCCCCGCCTTGTCGCCGAAGTGGTGGGCGGGGGCAGCGTGCGAGACGCCCGCGCGCCGGGCCAACTCGCGCAGGCTCCATCCGGCCGGGCCGGATTCCATGATGGCCTCGAGAGCGGCGTCGATGATGGCGCGCCGCAGGTTGCCGTGGTGGTAGGCCGTCTGCTTGATCTGCCTCGCCTCCGCGCTTTCTGTGTTCGATGGGGCAGGGCTCACCATATCTTGACGTTGACAAGATAGCGAGTCTCCTTCAATCTTTCCGATGACAAGATTGGAGGGACGGGATGGTTCCGTTCATCGCCCTGCTCGGTGGCTTCGTCGTCTTGCGGCTGCTCGGCTTGGCCGGCATCGACGTCCTGGACGGCTGGCAGCCCGCACTGCGGGGCGCTCTCGCCCTGATGTTCGTGGTCACCGGCGTGCCGCACTTTCTGCCCTCGTGGCGCCGCGACTTCGTCGCGATGATCCCCGAGGTGTTCCCGCATCCGGCCCTGCTGGTCACCATCACCGGAGTCCTGGAACTGGCCGGCGCCGCCGGCCTGCTGATCCCGCCCCTGGCGCCATGGGCCGCGATCGGGCTCGCGCTGCTCATGGTCGCCATGTTCCCGGCCAACGTCCTGGCCGCCCGCCGCGGCCTCACCCTGGCCGGAAAGCCCGTGACCCCGCTGCCCGTCCGCACCGCCCTGCAAGTGCTGTTCATCGCCGCCGCCATCGCTGCGGCCGCGTAGGTCGCGGCCCGAGCACCCCTCGCCTCACCCGTCCGCACACACCATGACACCAAAGGACGACGAATGAACGTTCCCGACAAATCCCTGGACATCGACTACATCGACCACACCGTGCTCATCACCGCCGACCTCGCCGCGGCATCCGCCCGCTTCGAGGCCCTCGGCTTCACGCTCAGCCCCACCTCGCCTCACCTGCTGGCCGAACACCCCGGCGGCCCGACCTCGCCTACCTGCACCGCCAACCGATGCGCCTACTTCGGTCAGTCGTTCATCGAACTGCTCGGCATCGTCGACCCCGCCGCCCCCGACCCCTGGGGCGTCCACCAACTGCGCGAAACCTATCGCGGCCTGCTGATGACCCTCGGTTCCCGCGACGTGCGGACCACCGCCCACCGGTTGCGCACCGCCGGTCTGGCCTCCACCGGAGTTCGCGCGCTGGAGCGGGAGGTGCCCACCCCGGAGGGCCCGCGGACCGTCCGCGCCGACAGCGTCCGCATCGACGCAGCCCACACCCCAGAGGGCGCGCTCCAAGCCACCCAGCACCACACTCCCCAGTACGTCCACCAGCCGCGGTTTCTCGATCACCCCAACGGCGCGATCGGGCTGCACAGCGTGCTGCTGGTCGTCCCCGACAACGACGTGGACGCCCACGAAGAGCGCTACGCTCGGATGCTGGACGCCGACGTGTGGATCGACGGCGTCAAGCGAGTGCTGCCCCTGCGGCACGGCCGCGTGGAGATCGTTCCGCACTCCGCACTCCACCAGCTGCTGCCCGGACACACCCCGCCCGCCCTGCCTCTGCTGGCCGCCCACACCATCGCCGTGACGGACCTGACCGTCGCACGCAAGCTCATCGAGGCCAACGCCATCGTCACGCACACCACCCCTGACGGCTTCTATGTCGCCGCCAAGGACGTCTGTGGCGTGCCGCTCGCCTTCACGCAGAGCTGACAGGCCTCAGCTGACCATGAACAGCCCCGCTCGGCGGGCGCTGTCTGGTCTTCGCCGGCGCCGGCGGCTCCGGGCTGAGCACGACGTCGTGCTCGGGCAACAGGCGGCTGCCGGCCGGAGACCAGCCGCTGCGGCTCTCCGACCGGACCCAGGGCATGCGGCCGCTCACGCCCGAGCTGATCGACGCCCTGGGCACGCCTGCCCGGGTGCGGGCCGAGCCCGCCCCCGACCGTACGCACCTGACAGTGATCATCGTGGTGGCGGGAGCGCTCGCGCTGGGCATCGTCGCCTGGCTCCGCAGAGGCACGAGGTGACGCCCTCCGGCCGTTACGGCAGAGCCCGCTGGACCACCGCCGCGCCCAGCGGCCCCAGCTCCACGTGCCCCGACACCGGCGACCCCGTGAGCAGGTCCGTCCCGTGCCCTTCGAGGGGGACGGACGCGCCCAGCTCCGCGCTGTGGTTGAGCAGGAACACGTACTCGTACGTCTCGTCCCCCCGCACCGAGCACTCCACGTGCGCGGGCACGCCCTCGGACCGCGAGCGCACGCCCGCCGACTCCACGGCCTCCAGCACCACCGCGTCGAGGGCGGCCTGCTCCAGCAGCGTCGCGACGTAGACGACCCGCCCCGCGCCGTACCGGTTCTCGGTCACGGCGGCCCGGCCTTCGAGCAGCCCGTCGGCGTAGGTGGCCAGCGCCGTGCCCGTCTCCAGGTGGAGGTCGTCGCGCCACCAGGTCGACGTGGCCCGCCGCCCGTCGGCGAACCGTACGGTGAACACCTCGTGCGGGCGCGCCGGCCAGTACTCGTCGATCTTCGCGCCGATGAGCTCGCGGAACGCGCCGGGATACCCGCCGGGCCGTACCCGGTTGCAGTCGTCGACCACGCCCGAGAAGAAGGACATGACGACCGTGCCGCCGTCGCGCGCGAAGGCCCGGATGCGCTCCGCGCCCTCGTCGCCGATCAGGTACGCGTTGGGCACCACCAGCACCTTGTACCCGTCCAGGGACGACCCCGACGACACCATGTCGACCGCGTGGTGCCGCTCCCACAGCGGCGTGTAGTGCCGCATGACCGTGTCGGTGTAGCTGAAGTCGCTGCGGGGCAGGCCGTGCGTCTCCTCCAGCCCCCACCAGCCGTCCCAGTCGAACAGCACGGCGATCTCCGCGCGCGAGGTCGTCCCGGCCACGGGCGCCAGCAGCCTCATCTCCCGGCCGAGCTCGACGATCTCCTTGAACGTGCGCGAGCCGGGGCCCGAGTGCGGCAACATCGCCGAGTGGAAGCGCTCGTGCCCGCCCCTGCTGGCCCGCCACTGGAAGAACATCACCGAGTCGGCGGCCCGCGACACCGCCTGCAGCGAGCCCAGCCGCATCCGCCCCGGCTCCTTGACGACGTTGAGCTTCCACTGGCAGACGGCGCTGCTCGACTGCTCCATCAGCATCCACGGCTGCCCGCCCTTGAGCGAGCGGAACAGGTCGTAGTTGAAGGCGGCCGACACGTGCGAGTCGGCCTCGGCGGGATTGGGGTAGATGTCGAGCGCGGCCGCGTCCTCCTCCTGCGCCCACCGCCAGTAGTCGGCGTGCCGGAAGAAGCGCATGAAGTTGGTCATCACCGGCACGTCATCGCGGAACGAGCGCACGATGTCGCGCTCGGCGAGATAGCACTCCAGCAGCGCGTCGGAGGTGAAGCGTTTGAAGTCGAGCTTGCGGGCCGGATTCATCCAGGTGCGCGGGATGTTCGGCACCTCGATCTGGTCCCAGTCGGTGTAGAGCTGGCCCCAGAAGCGGGTGGTCCACGCCTCGTTCAGCGTGTCGAGGTCGCCGTACCTGCGCCGCAGCCATCGGCGGAAGTTGACCGACGCGGCCT
Source organism: Nonomuraea deserti (assembly GCF_004348685.1). Lineage (GTDB taxonomy): Bacteria > Actinomycetota > Actinomycetes > Streptosporangiales > Streptosporangiaceae > Nonomuraea > Nonomuraea deserti. The sequence goes on from NZ_SMKO01000098.1 coordinate 8,735, forward strand.
CGTTGTACGCCGTCGGGCCGTACTCGTTGCTGATGTGCCACATCGCCAGCGCGGGATGGAACGAGTACCGCTCCGCCAGCCTGGTCGTGATGCGGGCGGCGTACTCGCGGTAGATCGGCGAGGACGGGTCGTAGTGCAGGCGGTTGCCGAAGCCGAACGGCTCCCCGTCGGCCATGATGGGGAACACCTCGGGATGCAGGTGCGTGAGCCAGACGGGCGGCGCCGCCGTCGGCGTGGCCAGGTTGACGCTGATGCCGTGCTCGTGGAGCAGGTCCATGACGTCGTCCAGCCAGCCGAACTCGTACGTCCCCGGCTCGGGCTCCAGCGAGGCCCACGCGAAGACGCCCAGGCTGACGGCGTTGACGCCGGCCTCGCGCATGAGGCGGACGTCCTCCTGCCACACGGCGGGCTCCCACTGCTCGGGGTTGTAGTCGCCGCCGAAGGCGAATCCGCCGACGCGAGTCCGGAACGCGTCCATGCGAGTCATGTCAGGAACTCCCGTGAGTGGTGGGCACGCTGAAGAGAGGGGCCGCGGAGACGCCGGTCAGAGGAGGCGTGAGGTGACGCCGGCGGTGTCCGCGGCGATGCGGGCCGCGCCGTCCGCGCCGGTGTCGCCGTCGGCGATGGTGACCGCGTAGCGGAAGGTTAGCGACGCGCCCGGCTCCACCGGCCGCACGACGTCGAAGAACGGCGCGGGGCAGACGCACGCGAAGATCCCCGTCCGCACGAACCACTGGACCGGCTCGTCGCTGGGGCCGTCGTCGACGAACACGAGCGTCGAGCTCGCGTCCACCTCGTCGTGGTCGCCGGAGTAGGCCAGCCACGTGCCCCGCTCGCCCATCATCTCGTCGCCGCCGGTGCGGCCGTCCATGTGAACGCGGCCGTTGCTGAACGAGCGCGGCCCGCGCCAGAACAGCCCGCCGTACCCGGCGTTGGGCCGCCCCTCGGTGGTGGGGCTGCCGATCGGGACGGTGGCGCCGGAGACGTTGGTGAACTCGGTCGCGTACGCCAGCGTCCACCCGTCCCTGCCGAGCAGCGCCCCGAAGGACCGGCGCTCGGTGAACCACGGCTCGCCGGTGCTGGCCACCCAGGTCAGCGACTCCTTGACGGCCATCCGGTCATCGCCGCCGCTGATCGAGTCGAAGCCGTTGTGCACGATGGCGCCGTTGTTGTCCGCCTGCACGTAGCCGCGGTCGCGGTAGTACGTGACGCCGCCCCAGAAGTTCTGCGTGCCCACGTTCGGCAGAGACCAGGCGATGCCCTTGTGCCAGACGTGGTCCCAGGGCCGGTAGAGCGACACCAGCCGGCCGGACAGGGTGCGCAGCGGGTGAAAGTAGGGGCGGGGCGACTCCAGTTGCCGGTCCCACGGGCCGTACACGTAGCGGAACAGGTCGACGCCGCCGCTGGTGAGCGTCAGCGCGCGCCCGCGCTCGTCGGTGAGCCGCAGTCCGTCGACAGGTTCGGTCATCAGGCGGTCCCTTCGGTCGTGAGCCACGGGGCCCGGTGGCCGCCCATGGAGGAGTAGAACGGGGATCCCTCGGCCAGCTCGCCGCGCGCCACCTCCCGGCCGGTGAAGGCGGAGGCGTAGACGGCGGCGATGAGCTCGAGGGTCGGGCGGGCCTGCGCCGTCGTGACCGGCATCGGCGCACCGGAGCGCAGGGCCTCGGCGACGGCCGCGAACTGGGCCGAGTGGCCGGAGGGCGCACCGGGAGGCAGCGCGTTCCAGCGTGACCCGGCGTCCGGGTCGCCGGGTGCCGGGGTGAAGCGCCAGGAGTCGTCGCCGTAGCCGTACAGGTGTTCCAGCTCGACCGTGCCGCCGGCGAAGTCGAAACGAAGGTAGCTGGTCTCGCGGGCGGACAGCAGGCTGTTGACGATCACCAGGGTGGCTCCCGAGGCCAGGGTCACCACCGCGGTCGAGAAGTCCTCCGTCCGGGTCGGCCGCGCCTTGCGGCCCGCCGTGGCGCGCACCGACTCCCACGGGCCGGCCAGGGACAGCATGAGGTCCATCTGGTGGATGCCGTGGCCCATGGTGGGCCCGCCACCCTCCGACTCCCAGGTGCCGCGCCACGGCACCGCGAAGTAGGAGTCGGGACGGAACCACAGCGTGTTGCAGAGCGCCAGGTGCAGCGGCCCGAAGTCGTCGCGCGCGATCGCCTCGCGCAGCGCGACCGCGCGGGCGCCGAACCGGTGCTGCGAGACGGTGCCGAACGAGCCGGCGCTGCGCGCCTCGGCCGCGGCGATCTCGTCGAACTCCCGCAGCGACAGCGCCGGCGGCTTCTCGCACAACACCGACCAGCCCCGCTCCAGTACCGCCACGGCCTGGTCGCGGTGCAGCCCGGGCGGGGAGCACAGGTGCACGACGTCGCACTCCGACCGTTCGATGAGTTCCTCGACGCGCGTGTAGCGCTCGGGCACCCCCCACTCGGCGGCGAACGCGTCCAGCCGGCCGGCGTCGATGTCCACGGCGGCGACGACCCTCGCCGACTCGCCCAGCGCCGACACGGCGGCGGCGTGGATGCCGGCGATGCCGCCGGTGCCGACGATCGCGATCCTCATGACGGCTGCCCCTTCTCGATGGACACGGCGGTCAGCCGCCGCTCGTCCCCGGTGATCTCGTGTACTTGCCCGGTCAGCAGCACGGTCGCCTCGGCCACCACGTCGGCGGCCGAGCGTCGCACCGACACGCCCACCTCGCCGGGCTCGACGACGCGCCGCCCGTCCCTGCCGGTGAACGCCAGCAGCCGGGCGGGCACGTCGAAGCCCACCGTCGCGCTCTCGCCGGGGTCCAGCTCGACCCTGGCGTAGCCGACGAGCTGGGCGAGCGGCCGGGTGACCGAGGCGATCCGGTCGGAGGCGTACAGCTGGACGACCTCGGCGCCCGGCCGCTCGCCCGCGTTGCGCACGACGACCGAGCACCGGATCGGCTCACCGGCCCGGACCCGCCCGCCGGCCGTCAGGTTGTCGTAGGCGAAGCGGGTGTAGCTCAGCCCGTGGCCGAAGGCCAGCTCGGGAGCCGGGTCGACGGCGCTGACCGAGCCGGCCGCGCCCAGCTTGGGGTGCAGGTAGCTGTAGGGCTGGCCGGCGGTCGCGCGCGGCATGCTCATCGGCAGCCGGCCCGAGGGGTTCACGGAGCCGCTGAGCACCCGGGCGATGGCGCCGGCCCCTTCCTCGCCGGGGAAGTACGCCTGCACGACGGCGGCGGCGTTCCTGATGATCCCCGGCACCGCGTAGGCGCGGCCGGTCATCAGCACCACCACGACCGGCGTGCCCGTGGCGATGACCGCGTCGGCCAGCTCCTGCTGCGCGCCGGGCAGGTCGAGCGTCTCCACGTCGCAGCCCTCGCCGGAGGTGCCCCTGCCGAACAGCCCCGACCGGTCCCCGAGCACGAGGATCGCGACGTCGGACCCGGCGGCCAGGCGGGTGGCGGCGGCGATCCCCGAGCGATCGCCGTCGTCCACCCCCGTGCCCCGCTCGGCCCGGATCACGGCTTCGGGCAGTTCCTCCCGCAGCGCGTCGAGCACCGTGGGCGCGTCGATGCCGGTCTCCACGCCGGGGGAGTGCGGCAGCACGTGGTTGACGAAGGAGTAGCAGCCGAACAGCGCCGTGACGCTGCCGGCGTTCGGGCCGAGGACCGCGACGCGCCTGCCCGCGGCCTGGCCGAGCGGCAGCACACCGTCGTTGGCCAGCAGCACGATGGACTCCTCGGCCAGGCGCCGCGCCAGGCCCCGAGACTCCGGGTCGTCGAGGTCGATCGGGCCGGACCCGCGCGGCTCGTACGCGTCGTCGAGCAGGCCGAGCGCGGCCTTCTGCGTGAGCACCCTGCGCAGCGCCCGGTCGACGAGCGACTCCGGGATCCGCCCCGAGGTCACGGCCCGCTTCAGCGGCTCCAGGTAGGCGACCCCGGTGGGCAGCTCGACGTCGATGCCCGCGCTGAGCGCCTGCACGGCCGCGTCCTCGGCGTCGGAGGCCACGGCGTGCAAGGTGTGCAGGAAGGCCACCGCGAAGTAGTCGGCCACCACCGTGCCGTCGAAGCCCCACTCGTCGCGCAGGACCCGGGTGAGGTAGTGGGCGTCGGCGGCGATCGGGATGCCGTCGATCTCGGCGTAGGAGTTCATGACCGAGCCCGCCCGCGCGTCCCGCACGGCGACCTCGAAGGGGAACAGCAGCGTGTCGGCCACCTCGCGGGGGCCCGCGTGCACGGGGGCGAGGTTGCGGCCGGCGCGGGAGTCGGAGTAGCCGACGAAGTGCTTGAGCGTGGCGATCACGCCCGCGCACTGCAGGCCGCGCACGTACGCCGCGCCGATGGTCGCGACCTCGTACGGGTCTTCGGAGATGCACTCCTCGACCCGGCCCCACCGCTGGTCGCGGATCACGTCGAGCACCGGGGCCAGGCCCTGGTGCACGCCGAGCGCCCGCATGGAGGCCCCGATCCTGCGGCCCATCTCCTCCACGAGGGCGGGGTCGAACGTCGCGCCCCACGCGGGCGGCACGGGATAGGTCGTCGCCCGCCAGGCCGCCAGCCCCGTGAGGCACTCCTCGTGCGCGATGGCGGGGATGCCCAGCCGGGTGTGGTCGCGCAGCCAGCGCTGCCGGCCGGCCAGCTCGGCGCTCGCCTGTGCGGGGTCGACGGGCGTGGTGCCGAAATGGCGGGTGAGGTGGCCGAGCCCGTGGCGGGCGAACGCCTCGAACTCCTCCTCGTCGCCCTGCATCGCGTCCTGCAGCGGCGCGACGACGCCTTCTTCCCGGTTGACGTTCAGCCACAGGCCGACGAGCTGGGCGAGTTTTTCGTCGAGCGACATCTCCGCCAGCAGGTCGTCGACCCGGAGCGCCGCGGCCTCCGGCTGCTCACCGTGTGCAGGCATACACCCTCGTTCGCGGCATGGAGACCTCCATCGGTTGATAGCGCTAACAGCCGGCTTGCTCGATCACGGCGCGCTCCGCCGAACGTGCCAGACGCGGGTCGGAAAGTTTCCGGATGACTTTCCGAAATATTACGGTGACATTGCCGATCCGTTACGGTAGGCTCCGAGCTGCATCCATGTCAACAGCCTCATGAGGCAACGGCAGCTCCCTGATATCACCAGGTCAGCTGGCGGCATGCCGGGTGTGGGCATTTTCCGAAAACAACCTCGCAGGTGCCGGCCGGACACCGGCACCCACGGCAACGGGAGGTCCTGTGCCCCGAGCGCCGCGAGCCACGCTGGCCGACGTCGCGGCGGCCGCCGGAGTGTCGGTGCCGACGGTCTCCAAGGTCCTGAGCGGCAAGAAACATGTCTCCGCCGCCACCAGGGACAAGGTCCTCGAAGCGGTCAGGGTCTTCGGCTACGAGACCCCGCGCCCGCCGAGCTCGCCCAGGGTCGGCCTGGTCGACCTGCTCATCGACGGGCTCGGCTCGCCGTGGGCCGAGGTGCTCATCAGGGGCGCGGAGCGGGCGGCGGCGCGCTGGGGGTTCTCTCTCGTCGTGACCTCCTCCGCGCGGCACGACTTCGACCTGCGACGCTGGATCGGCACGGTCCGCAAGCGCGGCACCGACGGCATCGTGCTGGTGCTGACCCGGGCCGACCAGCGGGAGATCGAGGCGATCGAGGAGCTGCTGCACGTGCCCCTGGTGCTGCTCGACCCCGCGGGCCAGCGCGACCCGCGCATCTCCACCGTCGGCGCCACCAACTGGCTGGGCGGCGTCATGGCCACCACCCACCTCCTGGAGCTCGGGCACACCCGGATCGGCTTCATCGGCGGCCCGCTCGACGCGCAGTGCACACTCGACCGCTACGAGGGCTATCTGGCCGCCCACCGCACGTTCGGCATCGACCCTGACCCGGGGCTCACCCACTACGGCGACTTCATGGTCACCGGCGGCAAGGAATACGGTGCGCGGCTGCTCGGCCGCGACGACCCGCCCAGCGCCATCTTCGCGGCCAACGACCTGCAGGCCGCGGGCGTCTACCAGGCGGCCACCGAGCGCGGCGTCCGCGTGCCGGACGAGCTGTCCGTCGTCGGGTTCGACGACTCGATGGTGTGCGAGATGCTCTCACCGCCGCTCACCACCGTCCGCCAGCCGCTCGACGACATGGCGAACGAGGCGGTCCGGCTCGTCTCGGAGGAGCTGACCCACCCCCGGGGCCCCGCGGGCACCCGCATCGAGCTCGCCACCACGCTCATCGTCCGGGGCAGCACCACGTCGTACGGCGAGCGGGGCGCATGATGCCCGCGGCGTTCCCCGGCGGCACGTCCGTCACCCGGCTGTCGGTCTACACCGGCGCGTGCGCCGACGGCCTGGAGGGCGGCACCCCGCACCTGCACACCGCCTCCACCGAGGGCTACGTCGTGATCGGCGGGCGCGGAGCGCTGCAGACCCTCGACACGCAGGGTTTCAGGGAGACGGAGCTGGCGGCGGGCTCGACCGTGTGGTTCACCCCCGGCACCGTCCACCGGGCGATCAACCGCGGAGACCTGCGGGTCGTGGTCGTGATGGCGAACGCGGGTTTGCCCGAGGCGGGCGACGCTGTCATGACGTTCCCGCCCGAGATCATGGCCGACCCCGACCGTTACCGCGCCGCGGCCACCCTGCCCGCCGGCGAGCGGGGGGAGACGATGGAGGCGGCCGCGATGCGCCGGCGCGAGCTGGCCGTCCAGGGCTTCCGCGCTCTGGCCGGCGGCGTCGCCGGCGGCGACCTGGGCCCGCTGGAGCGGTTCTACGACCACGCGGTGGCGCTGGTGCGGCCCTCGGTCGCGGCCTGGCGCGAGACCTGGGAGCGCACGGTGGCCGCGGAGACCCGCCACACCGCCGCCGTGCTCGACGCCCTGGCCCGGGGCGACGGCGCGCACCTGCGCGCGTCGGCGCTCCTGGAGTCGCCGCAGAGCCCGGAGACCAGGTGGGGCATGTGCGGCCGGCTGCGCACCCACGACGTGCTCCACCCCGTCGAGCCCCCGGCCGGCACAGGGCAGGCCCAGGGTCAGTAGGGCACCGTGCGCACCAGCAGGATCGAGAAGACCCCCTGCCGGTAGTAGCAGCGGGTCGACAGCACCACCGTGCCGGTGTCGGCGTGGCTGGTCTGCCGCGTGCACAGGACCGGCGACCCCGCGTCGACGCCGAGCAGCTTCGCCACGCCCTCGCCGGCCAGCACCGCCTCCAGCCGGGCTTCGTCCCTGACGATGCGGGTGCCGGTGGCGTGCACGAGCGTGGGGAAGTCGCCTCCCATCCCCGTCACCGGCCCCGGGTCGAACGGGACGCCGTTGACCCGGAGCGGGACATGGTCGTAGAGCACGATCGCGGGCGTGCCGTCGATCGCCAGGCAGCGCTCCACCCGCCAGATCGGCTCACCGGGCGCCAGGCCCAGCGCGGCGGCGGCCTCGGGTGGAGCGGGAACCTGCTCGACACGGGCGTGAGGAAGCGACGGCGTGCGGCCCGTGGCGGCGATCCGGTGCGGCAGCGAGCCGATGTCGTGCAGGTCGACGAAGACGTTGGTGAACGGCCCCGCGGCCGGCCCCGGACGCTGCCGGACGAACGTGCCCACACCCCAGCGGCGGGAGATGAGGCCTTCGAGCCAGAGCTGTCCGAGGGCCTCGCGGACGGTGACCCGGCTCACGGCCAGCCGCCGGGCCAGCTCGGCCTCGGAGGGCAGCTGGTCGCCCAGCTCGAACTCCGCCGCGATGAGCTCACGGATCGCCTGGGCGGCCATGGCGGCTCGCTTGGGCGGTTTCATCACGGAACCACTGTAGAGCCGCGCTACCACGTTCCGATGCCGTAAAGCCCGCGCGGGCTGTTGGGATATCCGTCGAGCACGACGAGCTCCAGCAGCTCGTCGTGGAGGCGCCGGCGGATCGGCTCGGCGGCGGGGTCGGCGGCGAGGTCGTGCTGCTCGTCCGGATCCGCCTCCAGGTCGAAGAGCTGCTCGCCGCCCCCGCCGAAATACCGGGTGTAGCGGTGGCGGGCGGTGCGGATCGTACGCGACCAGCTCCTGGGCGAGGCCTCCCAGTGGTTGTTGTTGCTCTGCACGTAGACCGCGGTGCGCCAGTCGAGGTCCAGGCCCTGGCACAGTGGCAGGAGCGAGCTGCCGGGCAGGGCGGGCAGCTGCCGCGGGACGTGCGGGTTGCCGAGATGCGGGCGGGCCAGCGGGTCGGGTTCGAGACCGGCCAGGTCGAGGATGGTGGGCGCGAGGTCGGTCAGCTCGACGAGCTCGGAGCGCACGGCGGGGCTCAGGCCAGGTCCCGAGACGATGAGCGGGACGCGGATGCAGGTGTCGTAGTGGCGCTCCCACTTGCCGACCAGCCCGTGGTCGTGCAGAAGCTCGCCGTGGTCCGACGTGAAGATCACGTACGTCCCGGCGAGCCGCCCCGTCTCGCGCAGGCAGTCCACCAGCCGCCCGAGCTGCTCGTCCAGGTGCGCCAGGTCGGCGAAGTAGTGCAGCCGGTGGCTCTTCCAGTCGTCGACGTCGTAGGAGGCCTGCCGGTACTGCTCCCGGTCGAAGTAGGCGGGCCCGCCGGAACGCCACTCCGCGGGCAGCGGGACGGGGATGTTCTCGGCCCGTACGTGCCGCAGGTAGCCTGCGGGCGGCGCGAAGGGGTTGTGCGGCTGCACGTAGCTGACGTGCGCGAACAGCGGTCGTCCGGCCTCTGTGCCGCGGATGAAGTCGCACGCGCGCTCGGTGATCCAGCTGGTCTGGGAGATCTCGGCGGGGAACGGCAGCGTGTACGCCTCGCCGGTGGAGGCGGGGAACTCCCGCCGGGCGGCCTCGATCTCGGCCACCAGGTCGCGCCGCTGCGGCCCGTACGCGCGCAGCTCGGGGATCATCGTCATCCAGACGGTGGACAGCGCCGCGCGGTAGTGCTCGGGGTGGTGCTCGCGCACCCAGTCCAGCCACTCGCCCGCGCGGGGGTCCTCGGTGATGTGGGTGACGTCGAACCCGTAAGGGCGATAGTCGGGGCGCACGCCGCCGATCTGCGTCCGCAGGTGCAGCTTGCCGAACGCGCCCGTACGCCACCCGCCCCGCTGGAGCGTGCGCATGAAGGTGGGCAGGGCCGGATCGAGGTCGTAGCCGCACTCGGTGACGCCGTGCCCCTGGCTGGTCAGCCCGGTGGCGACGGTGGCGCGGGCCGGGGCGCAGACGGGGTTGGGCGTGAACGCGTTGGGGAACCGCACGCCGCCCTCGGCCAGCGCCCGCAGGTTCGGCAGGTCGACCACGCCCTGCCAGGCCTGCTCCAGCCAGCGCGCGGCCAGCTGGTCGACCATGACCAGCACGATGTTCGGCCGGTTCGTCATGCGTTGATGCCTTTCGTCGTCTCCGGGTACGGCCGTACGGCCAGCGTGCAGAGGACCATGATCACGGCGAGGCCCGCGATGTAGGCGGAGATGGCCCAGCTGTGCTCCGCCGCCGCGAACAGCAGCGAGGCGAAGGTCGGCGCGAGCGCCCCGCCCAGCACGGTCGCGACCTGGAAGCCGAGCGAGATCCCGCTGTAGCGGAGCCTGGCGGGGAACAGCTCGCAGAAAAGCGAGGCCTGCACGCCGTACGGCAGGCCGCTGACCAGGCCGACGAACACGCTGCCCGCGAGGATCAGCGGGATCGACCGGGTGTCGAGCAGCGCGAAGTAGAGGAACGGGGCCGGTATCAGCAGCAGCCCGCACAGCAGGTACGTCCTGCGCTTGCCGATCCGGTCGGACAGCGCACCCGCCACCAGGATGCCGATCACGTAGAAGACCCCGTTGACCAGGTTGGCGGCCACCGCGAACTCTCGCGACAGGCCCAGCTCCTGGACGGTGTACGAGATCACGAACACGCCGATGACGAAGCCGAAGGCGGCGATGGCGACGTACATGCCGATCGCCAGCGCGATCGTGCGCGGGTGCTCCCGCACGATCTGCCACACCGGCGCCCGCTCGACCCGCTGCTCGGCCTTGACCTCGCGGAATTCGGGCGACTCCTGGATCTGCAGGCGCACCACGACGCCCACGCCGACCAGGACCACGCTGACCAGGAACGGGATGCGCCAGCCCCAGGCCAGCAGCTCGCCGGTGCCGAGCGTGGCCAGCAGGGTGGTGAGGGTGAGGCTGGACAGGATGATGCCGAAGCCGCTGCCGGTCTGGACGAGGCTGCCGTACCACCCGCGCCTGGACGGGGGCGCGCTCTCGACCATGAGGCTGACCGCGCCACCCCATTCGCCGCCGATGCCCAGCCCCTGGCAGAATCGCAGGAACGTGAGCATGATGGGCGCCCAGACGCCGATGTCGGCGTACGTCGGCAGCAACCCCATGAGGAACGTGGCCGCGCCCATCACGCCGAGGCTCCACATGAGCGTCGGTTTGCGGCCCAGCCGGTCGCCGAGGTGCCCGAAGAGCACGCCGCCGAGGGGGCGTGACACGAACCCGACGGCGAACGTGCCGAACGCGAGCAGCGTTCCCGCGAGGGGGTCGGAGGTGGGGAAGAAGAGCCGGCCGAAGACCAGCGCGGTGAGGGTGCCGTAGATGGTGAAGTCGTAGAACTCGATGGTGTTGCCGACGATCGTGGCCGCGGTGAGCTTCCACGGGACGGTCCGGGCCACACCGGGTGAAGGGCCGGTGGCGGGACTGGTGGACGGGCTGGTGGGCGGGACGTCTGTCACGGCGTGCTCCCGTTAGAGAGTAGACGTCTAGACCTCATGGGTCAGATAGGACATGGTGGGATGGTGTGCGCGCGCCTGTCAAGGTGCATCGAGGAAGGAATGGGATGAAGGACCTGATTCTCGACGTGGACACCGGCGTGGATGACGCGCTGGCCCTCCTCTTCGCCGTGCGCCATCCGGAGCTGCGGCTGCGCGCGGTGACGTGCGTGGCCGGCAACACGGGCCTCGGCCAGGTGGTCGCCAACACGCTCAAGGTCCTTGACGCGGCCGGCGCGCCGGACGTGCCGGTGAGCGCGGGCGCGGAACGGCCGCTCATCGGGCCGGCCCGCGACGCCAGCCACATCCACGGCGCCGACGGCCTCGCCGACCTCGGGCTGCCCGCCTCGGCCAGGGAAACGGCCGGGGTGCCCGCCGTGGACCTGCTGCGCGACACCATCCTCGGCGCCCCGGAGCCCGTGGTCGTGGTGGGCCTGGCCCCGCTCACCAACCTGGCGCTGCTGCTGCGGGCCTATCCGGAGGTCGCCGGCAACATCGAGCGGCTCGTCCTCATGGGAGGCAGCGCCTCGACCGGCAATGCCACCCCCGTCGCCGAGTTCAACGTGTGGCACGACCCGGAAGCGGCCGCGATCGTGATGGACGCCGAAGTCCCGGTGACCATGTACGGGCTCGACGTCTTCTACCACGTCTCCGTGGACGCGCCCACGTGCGCGGAGCTGATCGGGCACGAGGAGCCGGGCAGCCGCCTGGCGGGCCTGCTGCTGCGGCACCAGATCGCCCTGTGCGGGGCCGATCCCCGCGTGAACGGCGACGGGCTGCTCGGCGACGCCGGAGCGGTGTGCGCGGTGGCCGACCCCGAGGGCCTGACCACGGAGCGGCTGCCGGTGAGCGTGGAGCTCGCCCCCGGACACAGCAGGGGCCAGACGCTGGTCGACCGGCGGGCGCTGCCGGGTGAGGACGCGGCCCACGGGCTGTCCGGGACGGCGCGCGGCGTCGACGTGGCGCTCGGCGTCGACGCCCTCCGCTACCGCAAGCTCTTCCTCGACACGCTCCTGAGCGGCCCTCCGTCCTAGGTGCGGTGTCTCAGGACGTCGGTTCCACGAAGCCCTCGTTGGTCAGCCGCTGGGGGAGGGTGGCGAACGGTTGCGCCTTGATATCGACGTGGACAGGATCGCCGACCCGGTCGTGCTCGCAGCGGATGACCTCGCGCAGTTGCGTCAACGTGCGAGCTTCTCGATGGCCGCAGGGGTGACCGGGGTGAAGAAGTCGACGAGGTTGCCGTCGGGGTCGACGGCGAGGACCGAACCTTCCGGCTCGATCGCGTCGCGGACGCGAGGCCCCTGCCCGGCTTTTTCGAGGCGCCCGTGGGTCCCGATCCAGCACACCGCGTGTTGTCGGGGTTCGCCACGGCTGAGTACCGGCACGAGGTGACCTTGCGGATCCACGGGACAGTCGAGCAGATCCGGGCCCACCTTCCCGCCAGTGTCGCGAGCCTGGAGGAGCACGAGCCCGCGGTAGGCGAGGACCGGGCGACCGACCGCCGGCTGCGCGTCCGGCTACGGGTGGAGCGGCTCGACTGGTCGCCTCCGACACTCGCCTCACTCGACCGGCCGTTCGTCATCGAGCGCCCCGATGAACTGCGCCACCTCGTCGTGGGGCTCGCCGAACGCCTCGCGTCCAACGCCCGCCAAGCCTGACGGCGAGAGACCAGTGCCATGAAAGGGCACACCCCTGGGACCGGGCGCGTCAGCGGCCGCGCATGCCGGCGTACGCCTCCCCGAGCCCCTCCTCGTTGCCCGCCGCGCTGGTGACGCCCCTCAGCAGGCCGCGCTCGATGCGGTCGGAGAAGTAGATCGCGTGGGCCATCCAGCGCAGCCGGACGAACGTGCCCAGATGGGGCAGCTCGCCGTCGATGGCCGGGTCGACGGCCCGGTAGCCGGCCACGATGTGCCGGATCGCGTGGGGCGTGTCGCGGGTCAGCACGGCGGTGCACGCGAGGTCGTACAGGATGGGTGCCTGCAGGACCGCCCCCCAGTCGACCAGGCCGTCCTCCTCGGGCGAGCGCGCGCTGAGGCGGAAGCCGTCGAGGCCGGGGTCGCCGTTGACCACGCCGGCGCGCAGGTGCGGGGCGGCCTCGCGCGCCTCCTCCAGCACGCGCGCCGCCATCGTGCGGATGTGCGGCGCCATCGGCAGCTCGCGCAGGCAGTCGCTCGCCCACGGCCAGGGCCACCGGTGCTGCTTGCCGACGTCGGCGATGTCGTTGCCGATCGCGTGGTGCGCGCGGGCCAGCACGGCTCCCATCCGGTGCAGGTCGTCCGCCGAGGAGGCGTCCGGCGGGCGGCCGGGGACGTAGCGCAGCAGGGCCAGCAGCCCCTCGTCCAGGTCCGCGGCCAGGCGGCCGCCGGGCAGGGGGACGGGTGCGCCGCTGGCCAGCCCGCCCCGCTCCGCGCGGGCCGCCACCCGCAGACCGCCGAGGAAGGCGGTGGCGGACCCCACGTCGGACAGTTTGGCGACGTAGCGCGCGCCGGGAGCGGTGCGGACCAGCCAGGTGACGGAGTTCCAGCCGCCGGGCAGCGGCTCGGCGGAGGCCACCGGCAGGCTCCACGCGGTCAGCGCGGCGAGCAGCCGGTCGGTGTCCAGCGGCATTCAGATCAGTCCCGCGTCGCGCACCTTCATGGCCACGTGAACCCGGTTGTCGGTGCCGAGCTTGGCGAAGATGCGCGTGATGTTGGCCTTGACCGTGGCCACGCTGACGCAGAGGCTGGCCGCGATCTCGGTGTTGGAGCCGCCCTTGGCGATCTCGACGGCGACCTCCCGCTCGCGTTCGGTCAGCCGGGACAACTCCTCCAGCGCCTGCGGTCGGCGCGGGTCGTGCCTGCCGGTGGCGGCCGCGATCACCTGCTGGGCGACGCTCGGCGACAGCACCGGCTCGCCCCGCGCGCACGCGCGCACGGCCTCGATCATCTTGGGCGGCGGCGTGTCCTTCAGCAGGAAGCCGTGCGCCCCGAGTTGGAGGGCGCGCAACACCATGTCGTCGGCGTCGAACGTGGTCAGCACGAGGATCTTGGGCGGGGAAGGGCTCTGGAGCAGCAGCTCGGTGGTGGTGAGGCCGTCCTGGTGCGGCATGCGGATGTCCATCAGCACGACGTCAGGACGCAGGTCGCGGATCACGGCCATGGCCTGCCTGCCGTCGGCCGCCTCCCCGGCCAGCTCGAGGTCGGGCTCGCCGCCCAGGATGAGGCGCAGCCCCGTGCGCACCATCGGGTCGTCGTCCACGATCACCATACGAAGGCGGGTCACAAGCTCAAGCCTCCCACGGCAGCCGGGCGTCGAGGATGAACCGCCCCTGGCGGACGGTGTGGTTGATGGTGCCGCCGGCCAGCCTGGTGCGCTCGGCCAGGCCTACCAGGCCCAGCCGGCTGCCGGGCCCCGCCGACGGGCCGGGCGGCGCCGGGTTGCTCACCCTGATGCGCAGCCCCTCGCCCGGCCGGCCGCCCAGCTCGGCCGTCACCCGGCTGCCCGGCGCGTGCTTGCGCGCGTTGGTGAGCGCCTCCTGCACGATCCGGTACGCGTGCCGCCCCGTCTGGGTGGGCAACCGCTCGCGGCAGTCGATGGTGTCGTCCACCTCGACCCGCTGCCCGGCCGCCCGCACCTCCTCGAACAGGGTGCCCAGATGGTCCAGCGTCGGCTGCGGGCCCTCGGGGCCGCCGGTCGTGCCGCCGTCGCGCCTGAGCGTGCCGAGCACGGCACGCAGCTCGTTGAGCGACTGGTGGGCGTTCTCCTGGATGGCCAGTGCCGTCTCCCTGGTCTGCTCGGGGGTGAGGTCTTTCCGGTACGCCAGCCCGCCGGCCAGCATCGCCAGCAACGAGATCCGGTGGGCCAGCACGTCGTGCATCTCCTGGGCGATCTGCAGCCGCTCCGCGAGCTGGGCCTGCTCGACCCGCTGCCGCTGGGCCGCCGCCTCCGCCGCCCGCTCGGAGGCCGCCAGGTCACGGCGGCCGCGCACGTACAGGCCGACGACGGTGGCGACGGCGATGACGACGCCGCCCGTCGCCGCCGCGCCGATGGCGGACGTGGTGAACGAGGTGCCCACCAGCAGGCTCGACACGACCATGCTCAGGCAGGTCACCACGGCCACGGGCACGATCTGGCGCCAGCGCCGGTGCGTGACCAGCGAGATGTAGGCGACGCACCCGGGCCCGCCCGCCGTGGTGGAGACGGCGGTCATCAGGGCCAGGGCCAGGGCGATCTGCCACGGCCACCTGCGCCGCCAGCGCATGAGGACCAGTCCCGCCGCGCCCAGCCCCATGTCGGCCAGCACCCAGCCGAGCGAGCCGTACGGCATCGGCACGTCGCGGCCCGACAGCAGGACCAGCATGACGACGTAGAGGAGCAGCGGCAGCGCCGCGAACAGGTAGCGCAGCGTGACGCCCAGTCTGTCGAGGGGCGGCTGATGTTCGTCGGCGTCGTGCACGCCCACCAGCCTAAGGACCCGTAGCCGCGCTGTTTAGCGACCGGGGTCCATCGCGCTGCAGACCCTGGTCCACACCGCGGGCGACGGGTGTGGCCGGGCCGCCACCCGTCGTGGACCCAGGTCCGATGTACGCCGGGCGCGCCTTCGATGGACTGTGGGGGTGATCGAATTTCAACGCCTCAGCAAGAGGTACAGCGACGTGAAGGCGCTCGACGACGTGTCCTTCACCGTGCCGGCCGGCTCCGTCACCGGGTTCCTCGGGCCCAACGGGGCGGGGAAGTCGACGGCCATGCGCATCCTGGCGGGGCTGTCCCGTCCCACCTCCGGCTCCGCCACCGTGCTCGGGCGGCCGTACGCCGGGCTGGAGCGCCCCGGCTACGAGGTGGGCACACTGCTCGACGCCTCCGCCCAGCACCCCGGCCGCAGCGGACGGGAGGTCCTGACGCTCGGCGCGATGATGCTGGGCCTGCCGCGTTCGCGCGTGGACGACGTCCTGGAGCTGGTCGGTCTGACCGGCAAGGAGGGGCGGCGGGCCGTCGGCGGCTACTCGCTGGGCATGCGGCAGCGGCTCGGCATCGGGCACGCCCTGCTCGGCCGGCCCCGGGCGCTCGTCCTGGACGAGCCCGCCAACGGCCTCGACCCCCAGGGCATCCACTGGATGCGCGGGCTGCTGCGCGACCTGGCCGACTCGGGATGCGCGGTGCTGCTCAGCTCGCACCTGCTGCACGAGGTGGAGCAGGTCGCCGATCGCATCGTGATGATCGGGCGCGGCCGCCTGCTCGCCCAGGGCACCCCGGCCGAGCTCGGCCAGGGCCGTGGCCTGGAGCAGACGTTCCTCGAACTGACCGCCGCCGCCGACAGGAGCCTGGCATGAACACCCGACGCATCCCGTTCCCGACGTTGCTGCGCGTGGAGACGCGCAAGCTCTTCGACACCCGCGGCAGCAAGATCATCTCCGGCGTGCTGGTCGCCCTGGCGGTCGGCGCCGTCGTCGGCCGCGGCGTCGTCTCGGGTCCTGAACTCCATACCGTCGCGGGGACGGCCGGCATCGTGTTCGGCATCCTGCTTCCCGTGCTCGCCATCCTCACCGTCACCGGCGAGTGGAGTCACCGCACCGCGCTGACCACGTTCACGCTCGAACCCCGCAGAGGGCGGGTGATGGCGGCCAAGTGCCTGCCGCCCCTGGTCGCCTCCGTGGCGGCCTGCGCGTTCGCGATGCTGGTCGCGGTGCCGGTGACGGCGGCCGTCGCGGCGGCGCAGGGCGTGCCGGCCGACTGGCGGGTCGCGCCGCTGTCCCTGGCGGGATGGACGGCGACGACGGTCCTGCTCACCGCCCAGGGGCTGGCCTTGGGGACGGTGCTGATGAACGCGCCAGCGGCGATCGTGATCTGCCTGTCCAGCACGGTCATATGGAGTGTCGTGGGCCGGCTGGGCTCCGCGGGGGAGACGGCGATGGAGTGGCTCGACCTCAACACCGCCACCATCCCGCTGGTGAACGGCGACATGACCGGCGGCGACGCCGCCCGGCTGGCCGTGTCGGCGCTGGCGTGGATCGTGCTTCCCATGGCCGCGGGCATGGTGCGGACGATGCGCAGAGAGGTCGGCTGAGGTAGATCTATATCCGTTTCGTGGTGATATGTTTGCCTTTGTCCGGTTTAGGGGCTAGATTGGTGCATGTCCGGCGATGACCCGTGCCCGCGCAGCCGCGGCGACGGGCGCCGGAACCGCGGATCCCTCCGCTGGATTCCCCCGTGCTCCGCGTAGCGTCCCGTATGGCGTGCCGCCCGGCTACGTCCGTCCAAGCGAGCGCGAACTGCCATCGTCCCCTAACAAAGGACCTGACATCATCATGACAGCTCGCCTGCGTACCTTCGCCATGCTGGCCACGACCGCCGCGACCGCCCTGACCATGGGCGCCGCTCCGGCGCACGCCGACTCCGGCACCGTGCAGCAGGTCATGCTCAAGGGCTCGACGACCGCGTCGTACTTCTGGGACGACGCCTCCGGCCGGGCCGGCGACACCGGCCTGCCCGCCGCGGGCAAGCCCATGCAGAAGGGCCTGGCCGCCAGCCCCAGCTGGCCCCTCATGACCGAGGGGTACGTCATCTACCAGGGCAAGAAGGTGCCGTTCTTCGTCGGTGACCGCGGCCCCGGCGACCCCTCCAGCCGCGGGGTCATGCTCGACCTGGACGCCAAGACCTTCGCCGACCTGACCGGCGGCACGTTCGACCCCGAGACGCTCGGCGTCGAGAACAACGGGGGCAAGGGCCACATCAAGATCGACTACGTCGTCACCAAGTGGGGCGACGGGGTCGGCAAGAAGAACCACCCGGTCGCCTTCTCGACCGGCGCGTGGGCCGAGAAGGACACCCGGCCCGCGACCACGCCGGTTCTGGTGAAGCTTCCCGCCTGACCCGGCGCGTCCGGCCGGTATCGCGGCGGCGGTCACGACCGGGGCGACGTGAGCCGGGCGCGCGGCACCGACCCCGGGTACGGCCGGCGGGCGCGCCCGTGCCTATCCCCTGGGCGTGCGGATGTCCGGCACGGGAACCCGCGACCAGTCGATGTCGGAGCCGAAGTAGAAGCTCGGGTAGGCCGGCTGGTTGTAGGCCGTCTGCTGCCGGGCCACGTCGGCGCGATACTGCGGGTCGTGCATCAGCGTGTACATCTTCCTGCCGGTCACCTCGGTGCTCAGATGGATCCGCACCGCCTCGCCGTCCGCCGTACGGACCAGCAGCTCCTCGCGCCAGTCGCCGAAGACGTCGGCGACCAGCCCCGGGTTGCCCTTCGTCCAGTTGTTCGTCAGCGTGCCCTCGGCGGTGAGCACCGTGCCGCGCCTCCAGTCGTCGATCGTCGGCGTCTGCAGCTCGGTGGTCGCGGTGCCGTTGACGAGCTGCGTGGTCATGTCGGCGGCCCAGCGGATGCTCATGTTCGTGCCGGGCGTGCCACGGCCCAGGTGCTCGCCGCGGGCTGACCACAGGCCCGCCTGGATCTCCTGGTCGGGGGGCGTCGACGACCACGACTCCACCCCGCGGATCGCCGGGTCGACGTCGCCGACCATGCCGCGCCCGGTGTCCCTGCCGCTGTAGCCGCCGTGGATCACTTCGCCGGTGGCCGCGTCACGCAGCGCCCATCCGTACGGCGCCCACGCGCCGCCCTCGTGAACCGTCCAGATCTCCAGGCCCGGCCGGTCGGGATCGAAGTCGCCCACGTGCATGGCGTCGCCGTGGCCGAGCCGGACGTTCTGCCCGGGCACGCTGCTCTGCGGCGGGCCCTCGGCGAACGACGAGTACAGCAGGTCGCCGTCGTCGTCGATGGTCGCGGCGCCGTAGACGATCTCCTGCCTGCCGTCGCCGTCCACGTCGGCCGCGCTCATCGAGTGGAAGCCCTGCGTGGTCAGGTCGGCATATTCCGGGTTGCTGCCGGGGACGCCGTGGGGTGAGGCGTTGAACGGGTTCGCCATAGGGGCGTGGCCGCTGTCGACGTACCAGACCTCCTCCAGCCGCCGGCCGTTCCAGTCGTAGGCGACCAGCGTGGTGCGGGTGTAGTAGCCGCGGGCGAACACCGCCGAGGGACGCCTGCCGTCGAGGTAGGCCACCGCGGACAGGAACCTGTCGACCCGGTTGCCCGGCTCGATCCTGGACATCGCGTAGTCGCCCCACATGAGCCCGTCGTCGCCGCGGCCGGGCTTGTAGGGGATCGTCTGCAGTTCCCTGCCGGTGGCGCCGTCGAGCACCGACAGGTATTCGGGGCCGGTGAGGACGAAGCCCTCGAACTCGCGGAGCCGGTTGTTGCCGCTGCGGCCCGGCGCGTAGACGTCGACGAAGTAGGTGGCGAGCTCTACGGCGTCCTCATGGGAGAGCGGATATTCGTGGGCCGGTTCGATGCCGAAGGCCTCTTCCAGCGTGGCCGGCCAGCGTTTCGCGACCACCTCCGGGTGCTCGTGCCATTTCGCGAACATTTCCGCAACGTGGTCGAAATAGTCTGCTGCGCTCATCCGATAGTCGTCCTGGTGCGAGTAACCCGCTTCGACGTCCTGGCGCGGCATGGTGACGTAATGCTCGGATACGACCTGGCCCCTGCTCCCGTACCGGATGATCTTCGTGCCGGGGGCGGTCTTGAGCATCATCTCCGAACGGCCGTCGCCGTCGAAGTCGTAGACCGTGAACTGGGTGTAGTGAGCGCCGGAACGGATGTTGACGCCCAGGTCGAGCCGCCAGCGCAGGGTGCCGTCGAGCTCGTAGGTGTCGATGTAGGAGTTGCCGGTGTAGCCGCGCTGGGAGACGTCCTTGGAGTTGGACGGGTCCCACTTGACGACGTACTCGTAGCGGCCGTCGCCGTCCACGTCGCCGACGCTCATGTCGTTGGCCGTGTACGTGTAGGCCTCGCCCGCGGGCGTCACGCCGTCGGCCGGTTTCCGCAGCTTGAGGTCGTAAAACGATTTAACCCAGGGCGTGGCTGAGGCGCTGCGCCGGCCCTCCCGGCCCCTGATGACCGGGGCCACGCGGTACTGCGAGGCCTGGGTGCCGGCGGCGTCGAGGTAGTTGGTGCTGCCGGAGACCATGGCGATGGGGCGGCCGTCGCGGTAGACGCGGAAGGCGGGGCCCTTCATGCCGGTGTCGCCGTACCCCGTCACCTCGTCGCCCAGCAGTCGCCAGCTCAGGAAGACCCCGTCGCTGGTCGTGGCCGCCACCAGGCCGCGGTCGAGGAGTTCGAGCCGGACGCCCGTGCCCGGCCGTCCGTGGCCGTCCCCGCTCGCCGCGCCGGCCGGGGCCGCGGTGAGGGGGAGGCAGAGCAGGGCGGCTAAGGAGGTGATGAGTGCGCGGCGGATGCCGCTGGGGGGTCTCATGGTCACGGGCTCCTCGGGGTGACGCCCGCACGGATGCGGTTGCCCCGCACCCTGGCGGATTAAATCGATATAATGATCCCGGAGGCTATTGTCGCTCTGGCAATTTGTCAAGGGTACGTATCGACGATGATTTACCGATTTATGCGACTTGTCCGGATGTGAATTGATAACTCGTCGAAACGCATAACTCACGGTCGTCGGTCGTCGTTCGCTTTGCCATACCCACCACGATCACGCCCGCCCGCCACGGTCGTGCCCGCCACCACCGCGCTCTTTCACGCCCACGCCCACGCCCACGCCCACGCCCGCGGTCGCGGCAGCGGCCACGGTCACGGCAACGGCAGCGGCCACTGCAACGGTCACGGTGTAGGTCGTGCCTGCCGCAGCCGTGATCGGCGGACCGTGCAACCGGCGCATGTGACTGTGGCGCCCATGACTGCCATGACCGCGCCTGCCGCGGCCATGACCCGACGCTTGTGACTGCCCGATGTGGGCGATCTCGGCCCCTGCCGGGCAGGGGCGTCAGAAGTGGAGCAGGCCGGCGCAGGCGGAGGCGGCGGCCTCCTCGTCACCCACCACGACGGCCCGGGCCAGAGCCACCAGGCGATCGGCCGCGATCTGGGATTCGTCCACCGGCGCCACCTCCGCCAGCAGGTCGTCGAGCTCGGCCAGCAGGCTCGGCCCCGACAACCGGCGCACGCAGGGCCAGGTGTCGGAGAAGCGTACCGGAGAGCCGTCCGCGTCGAGCAGGGCGAGCCGGAGGCTCCTGTCGGGGTGTGCCGCCGCGCTGCGCGCCAGCCCCGCCATGACGGCCTCCCGCGCCCGGGCGAGGTCGGCGGGATCGCGCTCGGCCCATAACGACGACAGGGCCGGCTTGTCGTCACCCAGCGTCGGCGCGAGCACCACGGCTCCGTTGCCGTGCTGCACCTCGACCTTGCCCTGAACCTCCAGCGCCACCAGCGCGCGGCTGAGTGACGCGCGGCTGACCCCCAGCTCGGCGGCAAGGAGCCGCTCGGGTGGCAGGCGGTCGCCGGGGGAGAGCCCCTGAGCCTCGATGAAGCGCGCGATGTGATCGGCCAGCTGCACATACAGGCGCGGTCGTTCCAGGCGTCCTGGAACGGCGGAGGTCTGCGGGCGCTTCTTGGTCACGGTGGACAGTCTATTGACAGCCCGCCTCAGTGGAGCAGAGGCTAGGCCAATCTGGAAATGGCGCACGTAACCGGGTCAGGCACCCGACCCCCTGAGGAGCTGCCGATGTCAGCGGAGATCATCGCGCTGATCGTGCTCGTACTGGTGTTCTTAGTGGCCACCATCCGATCCATCAACATGGGCGCGCTGGCACTCGTGGCCGCCTTCGTCGTGGGGACCTCCGTGTTCGGCGTGGAGGTGGACGACGTGCTCGGCGGCTTCCCGGCGAACCTGTTCGTCATCCTGGTCGGCGTCACGTACCTGTTCGCGCTGGCCAAGACCAACGGCACCGTGGACTGGATCGTGCACCGGGCGGTGGTCGCGGTGCGTGGCCGCGTCGCCCTGATGCCGTGGGTGATGTTCGCGGTCTGCGCCGCGATCACCGCGATCGGCGCCGCCAGCCCGGCCGCGGTGGCCATCGTGGCGCCGGTGGCGATGGGCTTCGCGGCCCGCTACCGGATCCACCCCGTGATGATGGGCCTGATGGTGGTGCAGGGCTCGACCGGTGGGAGCTTCTCGCCGATCGGCATCTTCGGGGCGATCACCAACGGCGTCGTCGACCAGGGCAAACTGCCGGGCAACGCGGCCGTCCTGTTCGGTGGCGTGCTGGGCGCGTGCGCTCTCATCAGCCTCGTCGGCTTCCTCGCCCTCGGAGGCACCAAGCTGCTGCAGCGCGACCGGCAGTCGTCCGAGACGGCGGTCATGAGCCTCGCCGGCAGCGGCGCCGGCTCCGGCGGTGCCTCCGACGGTGGCGACGACCCCGTGGACGACGCCCTGCCCCGCCTCGACGCGCAGCGGGCGCTCACGCTGATCGGCCTGCTCGTGCTGGCGGTGGGCGCGCTCGTCTTCGACCTCGACATCGGTTTCCTCGCGCTCGCGGTGGCGGTCGTACTGACCCTGATCTTCCCCTCCGCCGCCCGGGGCGCCGTCGACAAGATCAGCTGGGGTACGGTGCTCCTGGTCGGCGGCATCGTCACGTACGTCGCCCTCCTGCAGGACCAGGGCACCGTGAAGTGGCTCGGCGACGGAGTGGCCGGGGTCGGCGCTCCGCTGCTGGCCGCCCTGCTGATCTGCCTGATCGGTGCCGTGGTGTCCGCCTTCGCCTCGACGACCGGCATCCTGGGCGCGCTGATCCCGCTCGCCGTACCCTTCCTGCAGACCGGGCAGGTCGGCGCGGTCGGCATGGTCACGGCGCTGGCGATCTCCTCCTCTGTGGTGGACTGCAGCCCCTTCTCCACCAACGGCGCGCTGATCGTCGCGAACGCCGACGTGACGATACGGGACGACGTGTTCAAGCACCTGATGACGTGGGGCATGACCATCGTGGTCGCCGCGCCGCTTCTGTGCTGGCTTGTCCTGATCGTGCCGGGCAGGCTGTCATGACCCCCGAGGGCACGGGCCCGCCGGCCGGGTACGAAACGTGGGGGAGGTGTACGCCTGGCCGCGGACCCGGACCCGGACCCGGACCCGGACCCGGACCCGGACCCGGACCCGGGGTCCGTTCGCCGAGCACGCGGGCGTCGGTCGCGGTGCCCGGCTCGCCCGCGCGGTCCTTCGACCCGGCCGGACCGGACGGCGAGGTGAAGACCACCGGCGTCGGCCGTGCCGCACCTCCCGTGCTGAACGCCGACGAAGAGGAGATCCGCGCGTGTCTGGCAGGCTGTCCGCACCCGACCTGATCGAACTCGTGCTCGACGACGGCTCCTACCGCACCTGGGACGAGCCCCTCCGCCCGGCCGGCGACGCCGACGTGGCCGCCGCCAGGCAACGGACCGGCCTGGACGAAGCCGTGATCACCGGAGAGGGGCTGCTGCGCGGGCGCCGCGTCGCCGTCGTGGCGTGCGAGTTCGCTTTCCTGGCCGGCTCCATCGGGGTGGCCGCCGCCGAACGCCTCGTGACCGCTGTGGAACGGGCCACCGCCCAGCGGCTTCCGCTTCTCGCCGCTCCCGCCTCGGCCGGCACCAGGATGCAGGAGGGCGCGATGGCGTTCCTGCAGATGGTGAAGATGACGGCCGCCGTCACCCGGCACAAGGCCGCCGGCCTGCCCTACCTCGTCTACCTGCGCGACCCGACCTTTGGCGGCGTACTGGCCTCGTGGGCCTCCCTCGGCCACATCACCGCCGCGGAGCCCGGCGCGATGATCGGCTTCCTCGGCCCGCGCGTCTACCGTGCCCTACACGGGCAGCCGTTCCCCGAGGGCGTCCAGGTCGCCGAGAGCCTGCACCGTCACGGCCTGATCGATGCCGTGCTGCCCGTCCAGAACCTGGCGGAGGCCGCCGACCGGGCGCTGCGGGTCCTGCTGGCGCCACCGCCGCAGCCCGAGGCCGTGCATCCGCCCCAGGAACCGTTTCCTGACGTCCCCGCCTGGGAGTCGATCACCATCTCCAGGCGCGGCGACAGGCCCGGCGTCAGGCAGGTGCTCCGCTACGCCGCCTCCGACGTCCTGCTGCTGAACGGCACCGGGGCGGGGGAGACGGACCCGGCGCTCCTGCTGGCGCTGGCCCGCTTCGGCGGCGTCTCGTGCGTACTCCTCGGCCAGGACCGCCGCCACCAAGAGGACGTGCGCCCGCTGGGGCCCGCGGCCCTGCGCGTGGCCCGGCGTGGCATGCGGCTGGCGAGCGAACTGGGGCTGCCGCTCGTCACCGTCATCGACACCCCCGGCGCGGACCTGTCACCCGAGGCAGAGCGAGGCGGGCTCGCCGGCGAGATCGCCCGGTGCCTGGCCGACCTGGTCGACCTCGACACGCCGACGCTCTCCCTCCTCCTCGGCCAGGGCAGCGGGGGCGCCGCGCTCGCGCTCATCCCGTGCGACCGGGTGCTCGTCGCCCAGCACGGCTGGCTGTCCCCGCTGCCTCCCGAGGGAGCCAGCGCCATCGTGCACCGGGACGTCGAGCACGCTCAGCAGATCGCGGCCGCCCAAAGAGTCCGCTCCGCCGACCTGCTCGCCGGCGGCATCGCCGACCGGATCGTGACCGAGCACCCGGACGCCGCCGAGGAACCGCAGGCGTTCTGCCGCCGCGTCGGGCGCGAACTGGAACGCGAGCTCGCCGTCCTGCTGCACGTCCGCCGCCCGGACCTGCTCACCGCACGGCTCCGCCGGTACCGGCTCCTCGGCAGCGCCGATGACCCGCGTCACGCCGACCCGCGTCACGCCGAGCCGCGTCACGCCGAGCCGCGCCGCTCTGAGCCGCGCCGTTCTGAGACCCGCCACGCCGAGCCGCGCCACTCCACCACCGCGACCGCACCCGGGACCGCTGTCGGCGACGCGGTCGCGTGACGCGGGTTGCAGGCTGGTCGAGGTGGGCAGGGGAGGACGGGTCCTCAGGCGGGGGTTGGTGACGCGAGTTCGACGGCGACATCCTTGAACCCGGGCGGCACGCCGTCGGTCACCAGGAGTTCGGCCGCATCCCAGCCGCACACCCGGATCGGGGCGTTCAGCGCGAACTTGCGCGCGTCGCCCACCACGATCGTCCTGCGTGCGAGGGCGATGAGCCGGCGCTTGGTCTCGGCCTCGTACGGTGTGGCCCCGTAGACGCCGGTTCCGTCGAGCGAGGTGGCGGCCAGGAACAGGGTGCGCACGCTCATGTGCTCCAGCCCTGCCAGGGTCTCCGGCCCGCCGAACGAGCGCGTGTCCCTGCTGTACTGGCCGCCCACCCCGATGAGCGTGATGTCGGGTCGCGGCGCGAGCACGGCGATGGCGGGCAGCGAGTGGGTGATCACCGTGAGGTTCGCCCTGGAGGGGAGGAGTTTGGCGATCTCCAGCGTGGTGGTGCCCGAGTCGAGAGCGATGGCGGTGCCCGGCTCGACGTGGCGGACGGCGGCGACGGCGATCGCCCGCTTGGCGGCGGACGCCTGAACGGAGCGGTCGGTGAACGGCGTGGCAGCCATGTCGGCTGCTGCGGCGCCCCCGTGTACCGCCCTGACCAGGCCGTCACCGGCCAGCCTGCGCAGGTCGCGCCTGACGGTGTTGGGGGAGACTCCCAGCTCGGTGACCAGGTCGGCGGCGGCGACGTACCCGTCGAGCTCGATCCTGCGCAGGATCGCCTCGCGCCGGTGCGGGGCCGAGGAGTAGCGCAGGCTCGCCTCCATGTCACTCATATGACCATGATGCACCATAAGCTGGCGTTTTTCGGCCATCTTATGGACTTATAGTGACAACATGGCATTGTTGTGCGGGATCGACGTGGGCACCACCCACGTCAAGGTGGGCTTCTTCGACGACGGGGGCGGCTGTGTCACCTCCGTACGCCGCCCGACCCCGCGCGACCTGCCCACCCTCGTGGCCGCCGTCGTGGAGGCTTGGCGGAGTGCGCCGCCCGCGCCGGGCGCGGTCCTGACGCGATCGGGATCGCGGGCATGGCAGAGACCGGCGTACCCCTCGACGCCTCGGGACGCCCGCTCACGCCGCTCCTGTGGTGGAACGACCCCCGCGGCACCCAGGAAGCCGCCGCGCTCCGCGGCACCCCACCGACGAACGACCCGCCCCCACACCCCGACGCTCCAGGCTCGGGCGGTGGCACTTCCACCACGGGCGGCGGCGATGCCGGCCTGCGCGGTGGCGTCCCGGGTGGTGGTGCCCCGGGTGGTGGCGTCCCGGGTGATGGTGGCGCGGGCGGCGGTGGTCGGGGCGGTGG
>NZ_SMKO01000099.1 GCF_004348685.1 Nonomuraea deserti
GCGGGTGGCGGGTGGCTACAGGAAGGGCCGGACAACGCGCTGCTGCCCTGCGAAGTGGCGCGCGTGGACGGCCCACGGGGCGCGCGTCACGGCGCCTCGCCACGCACACCCGGTGAGCGTCACCCTGGACGGGGCCCGGCCGCGTGCGTCGGGTGGGCCCTCCCGTGCGGAGCCGTAAAGGAAGGAAAGGAGCGGAGCCTCACGGGGAGGAGACCCGGTCAGGCGCCCAGGCAGGCCGGGCCGAGCAGCTCCTTCAGGTCGCCCATGAGGGCGGGGGACGGGGTCACGCGGAGGCGGTCGTCGACGCGCATCACCGTCGTCTTGGGCCCGTTGTGCACCTGCAGGTGCACCTCGGACGTCCCCGGATGCGTCGTCAGGATCTCCTTCAGCCGCCCCACCACAGGTGGTGTGCAGCGGGTCAGGGGCAGGCTCACCAGCAGCGGCCCGCCCGCCTCCTGGGTCAGGTCGGGGGCCGTCACCTCCATGGCGATGATCTTCGCGACGTCCTCGCGCTTGTCGATGCGCCCCTTGACGAACACGATGGCGTCCTCGGCCAGGATCGTCGAGCAGAGCTGGTAGGCGGACGGGAAGATCATCACCTCGATCGAGCCC
The DNA here is from genome assembly GCF_004348685.1 of Nonomuraea deserti. Classification (GTDB taxonomy): domain Bacteria; phylum Actinomycetota; class Actinomycetes; order Streptosporangiales; family Streptosporangiaceae; genus Nonomuraea; species Nonomuraea deserti. Next base: position 613 of record NZ_SMKO01000099.1, read on the forward strand.
GCGAGGTCCTCCAGCTGGGTCAGCACCCAGGTGTCGCCCTTCTTGGTCACCTTGCGCTGCACCCCGCTCAGGATGCCGCCCACGGTCACCACCTGCCCGTCGGAGCGGCTTTCGTCCTGGACGGCGGCGATCGAGCAGTCGGCTCCCGCCGCGAGGATGTGCTCGACGCCGAACAGCGGGTGGTCGGACACGTAGAGGCCGAGCATCTCGCGTTCGAACTGCAGGAGCGTGGTCTTGTCCCACTCGCCCAGCGGGATCTGCACGTCGAAGGTCTGGTCCTCGCCGCCCTCGATCGCCCCGAAGAGGGAGTCCTGGCCGATGGCTTCGTTCTTCTTGATGTCGATGATCGCGTCGACGGCTGGTTCGTGCACCATGACCAGGCCCTTGCGCACGTGGCCGAGCGAGTCGAACGCTCCCGCCTTGATCAGCGACTCGATGACCCGCTTGTTGCAGACGATGGCCGGCACCTTGCGCAGGAAGTCCTTGAAGTCGGCGAAGCGGCCCTTCTCCCTGCGGGCGACGATGATGCCGTCGACGACGTTGGCGCCGACGTTGCGGATGGCCGACAGACCGAACCGGATGTCGGTGCCGCGCGGGGTGAAGTCGAAGTCGGAGTCGTTGACGTCCGGCGGGAACACCTTGATGCCCATGCGGCGGCACTCGTTGAGGTAGAGGGCCGACTTGTCCTTGTCGTCCTTCACCGAGGACAGCAGCGCGGCCATGTAGGCGGCCGGGTGGTTGGCCTTGAGGTAGGCGGTCCAGTAGGCGACGAGGCCGTAGCCGGCGGTGTGGGCCTTGTTGAAGGCGTAGTCGGAGAACGGCAGCAGAATGTCCCAGAGTGCCTTGATGGCCGCGGCGGAGAAGCCGTTGTCCTGCATGCCCTTCTCGAAGGTCACGAACTGCTTGTCCAGCTCGGCCTTCTTCTTCTTGCCCATCGCCCGCCGCAGCAGGTCGGCGCCGCCCAGCGAGTAGTTGGCGACCTTCTGGGCGATGGCCATGACCTGCTCCTGGTAGACGATCAGGCCGTAGGTCGTGTCGAGGATCTCCTTGAGCGGCTCCTCGAGCTCGGGGTGGATCGGGGTGATCTCCTGCTGGCCGTTCTTGCGCAGCGCGTAGTTGGTGTGGGAGTTGGCGCCCATCGGGCCGGGCCGGTAGAGCGCGAGGGCGGCGGAGATGTCCTCGAAGTTGTCGGGGCGCATGAGCCGCATCAGCGAGCGCATGCCGCCGCCGTCGAGCTGGAAGATGCCCAGCGTGTCGCCCCGCGCCAGGAGTTCGTACGCCTTGCGGTTGTCGAGCGGCAGCTCGAGCAGGTCGATCTTCTCGCCGCTGGTCGACTCGATCATCTTCAGGCAGTCGTCGATGATCGTGAGGTTGCGCAGGCCCAGGAAGTCCATCTTCAGCAGGCCCAGCGTCTCGCAGGTCGGATAGTCGAACTGCGTGATGATCGCGCCGTCGGAGTCGCGGCGCATGATCGGGATGTAGTCGGTCAGCACCTCGGCCGACATGATCACGCCGGCGGCGTGCACGCCGGTCTGCCGGATCAGGCCCTCCAGGCCCTTGCCGAGGTCCATCGTCGCCTTGACGTCGACGTCTTCCTCGTAGAGCTTGCGCAGCTCGCCGGCCTCGGCGTAGCGCGGGTGATCCTTGTCGAAGATGCCCGACAGCGGGATGTCCTTGCCCATGACGGCCGGCGGGAACGCCTTGGAGACGCGGTCGCCGAGCGCGTAGGGATAGCCCAGGACGCGGCCGGCGTCCTTGATGGCGGCCTTCGCCTTGATGGTGCCGAATGTGGCGATCATGGCGACCTTGTCGGCGCCCCACTTCTCGGTCACGTAGCGGATCACGTCACCGCGCCTGCGCTCGTCGAAGTCGATGTCGACGTCGGGCATGGACACGCGCTCGGGGTTGAGGAACCGCTCGAAGATCAGGCCGTGCGGGATGGGGTCGAGGTCGGTGATGCCCAGCGCGTACGCCACCAGCGAACCGGCCGCGGACCCACGGCCGGGGCCGACGCGGATGCCGTTGTTCTTCGCCCACATGATGAAGTCGGCGACCACGAGGAAGTAGCTCGGGAACCCCATCTGGATGATGACGCCCAGCTCTTTCTCCGCCCAGGCGCGGTGCTCCTCGTCGACGCCCCCGGGGAAGCGCCGCTCGAGGCCCTTCCACACCTCCTGGCGGAAGTATTGCTGCTCCGTCATCCCCTCCGGGATGGGGTAGGTCGGCATGAGGTTCTTGAACTCGAAGAACCCGGCCGGGTCGACCTTCTCGGCGACCAGCAGCGTGTTGCGGCAGCCCTCGGCCCACAGGTCGGAGGAGTCGACCGCGCGCATCTCGTCGGCGGTCTTGATGTAGTAGCCGCTGCCGTCGAAGCGGAACCGGTCGGGGTCGGACAGCTGTTTGCCGGTCTGGATGCACAGGAGGGCGTCGTGGGAGGCGGCGTCGGACTCGTAGGTGTAGTGGGAGTCGTTGGTGACCAGGGGCGGGATGTCGAGCTCTCTGCTGATCCTGGTCAGCCCGTCGCGGACCCGGCGCTCGATGTCGAGGCCGTGGTCCATGATCTCCAGGTAGAAGTTGTCCTTGCCGAAGATGTCCTGGAACTTCGCGGCGGCCTTGAGCGCCTCGTCGTACTGGCCGAGCCGCAGCCTCGTCTGCACCTCGCCCGACGGGCACCCCGTGGTGGCCATCAGGCCGTCGGCGTGCTCGGCGAGGATCTCGGCGTCCATCCGCGCCCACTTGCGGACGAACCCCTCGGTGTAGGCGCGTGACGACAACCGCATCAGGTTGTGCAGACCCGTCTTGTTGCGCGCCCAGATCGTCATGTGGGTGTAGTAGCCGCCCGCCGAGACGTCGTCCCTCTTCTGGTGCGGCTCGCCCCACAGCACGGGCTTCTTGTTGTGGCGCAGCTCGGGCGCGACGTAGGCCTCGATGCCGATGACCGGCTTGATGCCGGCGCCGGTGGCCTGCTTGTAGAAGTCGTAGGCGCCGTGCATGTTGCCGTGGTCGGTGATCGCGATCGCCGGCATGCCCAGGTCGCCGACCTGTTTGAACATCTGCTTGAGGCGGGCGGCCCCGTCCAGCATCGAATATTCGGTGTGTACGTGCAGATGGACGAACGAGTCGCTGGACGACATGGAGCGGCGCCTCCCTGCCTCGACGGGTTGTGCGATCCGACTTTAGTGGTCCCGGCCGACACTCCGGGGCCCTGGCCCGCCACCGCGTCGCCCTGCCAGGATATCGGGCCGCGCGGGCCGCCCGGATGGATCACCGGATGGGTAGGCTCGATGGCGCATGCTGGAGTGGTCGTTCGGGGAGGGCACGCTGGACGAGGCGAAGCGGAGGATCGCCCAGACCGTCGCCGCGGCCGCGCTCGGCGTCGCGCTGGCCCTGGCCTGCTTGCCGCTGGGCGTCTTCGAGAAGCTGGCCTGCGCCGTGCTGGACACGGGTTGCTCCACCGCCCGGGAGGCGCCCGGCCGACTGCCGCAGGTGACCCGGCTGACGCCCGTGGAGGTGGCGCGGAGCGGCGCATACGTCGCGCTCGGCGACTCCTACTCCTCCGGTGAGGGCGTCTACGACCTGGACGAGCAGCCGGTCAACGACGGCGCCGACCGCTGCCACCGCGCGACGGGCTCGTACGTGCCGCTCGTGGCCAAGGCCTACCGGTTCGGCGGCGGAACCGCCTTCTTCGCCTGCAGCGGCGCCACCACGACCGACCTCTTATCGGGCCAGCACGGCCGGCAATCCCAGGTCAGCCGCGTCAGCCCGGCGACCAGCCTGGTGACGCTCAGCATCGGCGGCAACGACGCCGGTTTCACCAAGGTGCTCACGGGCTGCATCGTCAAGCTGCCCGGCTCGTCGGCCTGCGTCGAGCAGGCGGCCGCCGTCAACCGCCGCATCGAGGAGCTGCGCTCCAGCGTCCTCACGGTCCTCAGGGAGCTGCGCGTACGCGCGCCGGGCGCCCGCGTCATCGTCCTCGGCTACCCGCGGCCGTTCCCGGCGAACCCGGTGCGCACCGTCGACAACCTCAGCCCGCAGGACCAGCGGTGGCTCAACGGCATGACGCGCCGCCTCAACGACACGGTGGGCGCGGTGGCCGCCGGCTTCGACCGCATGCTCGCCGCCTTCGAGGCGCCCGGCAGCGTGGAGTACGTGGACGCTTACGACGCCTTCACCGGGCACGAGGTGGGACGGCCCCAGCCGTATCTCAACGGGTTGCACGTGGACATGGGCGATCTTCGGGTCAACGCCCGCAGCTACCACCCGACGGGCGCGGGCTACCGCCGCTTCGCCGACCTCATCACCCGCCAGATCGCCAAGGGTCCCGGCCGGCCGATGCACAACGTCCGCCTCACGACCCCCTGACCCCGTCACGCACCCGCGCGGCGGGTCGGCGGACCGGCCCGGTGCTTACCGCCACCACCCTGCCAGAGCGGCCAGCGCCATTCCCGGCAAGCGACCGGCCGCCCGTGGATCCCGCGAGCGCAGAACGCGGCCAGGGGCGCGACGGGAACGCGGAGACGGGCGGGCACCGCGGAAGCGGGCGGACACCGCGGAAGCGGGCGGACACCGCGGAAGCGGGCGGCGGAGGGCGAGGGTGTGCGCTCAGCCGCGGGCGCGTTCCTCGGCCAGGTGGAGGCCCGCCTCGATGACGGCGTTCATGATGGGAGCGAGCCGCGACTCCCCCAGCGACGGCGCGCGCGACGCCATTCGCCTCACGAGGGCGCGCTCCCGGTCGAGGTCGCGCCCGGCGAAGCCGCCGACGGGCTTGATCCGCTGGACGACGCCCGCCAGCGCGGCTCGGCGCTCCAGCAGCGTCGCCAGCGCGGCGTCCACCCGGTCGATCGCGTCCCTGCACTCCGGCAGCGTGAGGGGCGCCTCAGGACGGAGCAGGGCGCCCACGACGGTCACGGCCTCTTCGGCCACCCGCAGCGACGCCTCCGGGTCGGCTTCGGGGATCGCCCCGGGGTCCGCCATCACGCCCGGCAGTCCGATTCCGCCTGCCGCCGCGAACTCCCGCGCCACGACGCCCGCGTAACCGGCCCTCCTGACCCCCGCCGGCTCGCCCTTGCCTGCGTGCCCCGGACCAGCCGCCCCGCCGTTGCCGGAACCGGACGTGCCCCCGCGCCCGGCAGGACCCGTCCCGCCGTTGCCGGAACCGGCCGCACCCGCATGCCCCGCGGGCTCCATCTCACCGTTCCTGGACCCTGGCGCGCCCGCAGCGCCGCCGGACCTCCCGGGACCTCCGGCGCCGGCGCCGGAGGCGGCGGTCGGGCCGCCCGGGCTCGGGGAGGGCGCGGGGACGTGAAGGAGGAGGCCGTCGGCGCCGGCCGCGACCGCGGCAGCGGATAGCCCTACATTGCGGGAGACGTCGGCGAGCACCGGCCTCCCTGACGCCACCCGCGCGGCCCGCATCAGCCCCAGATCCAGCGAATGCCCCTCGCAGAGGATCACCTGCCCGTCCCCCTCGGCCGCGCAGTAGTCCGCCAGACCCAGCCACTCCTCCAGCGTCCCCGAGGCCCGTCGCTCCACCACGACCGGCAGCCCCAGCCCCGCCGCCGCCCGCACCAGCGGGATGTCGCGCGTCCACGACGAGCCCACCACCACCGCGCCGGCGAGCGCGGCGATCGCCGGCAGGTCGGCCGCCGAGTGCGGCTCCACCAGCAGTGGAGCCGCCCGCGCGGCCCGCTCGCGCAGCACCTCGTGCGCGTCCGTCCGCCCGTGGCGCTCCCGCAGGCTCACCCGGCCGTCGATCACCACGGCGGGCCCCTCGCCCACGAGCACCCCGCCCACCGCCACCGCGTGCCGTTCCAAGGTCGATGACATCTCGATCCCTCGCTCGGGCCGGCTCACTGGAACCGGCAGGAAAACCAAAAAGGCAGAGACGGGGCGTCTCTGCCTCTGCCGACTCCAGGTGGTCGCTAGCCGCCGACCGGCCCTCCTGGAGCCGGCTCGATAAACGCGTAGCGACAAGTCATGTCTGAAACCTTACACCCATGCCTCCACCTGCTGGACAATGCTTCTCACATGACGGACTGGCCCTCCGGTGAGTCGCCGTTGATCCCTGCCTATGGGAGTATTTCTTGGCCTAGAGGAGGGTTTGAGGCCGTTGATGTCGGATCGCAAGCAGGACGGACGCCGCATCGCCGGCCGCTACCAGCTGCAGGAACCCATCGGCAGGGGCGGAATGGGCATCGTCTGGCGTGCCTACGACGAGCTCCTTGACCGCACGGTCGCGGTCAAGGAGGTCAGGTACGCCGCCGCCTTGGGCGATGAGGTGCAGCTGCTGAACCGGCGCACCATGCGCGAGGCGAGAGCGGCGGCGAGATTCGAGCATCCCAACGTGATCGTCGTACACGACGTGATCGAGGAGGATGACAGGCCCTGGATCGTCATGCAGCTCGTCCAGTCACGTTCGCTGGGCACGGTGATCAAGCAGGACGGGCCGCTGCCGCCCAAGCGGGTGGCCGAGATCGGCCTGGCCGTGCTCGACGCGCTGCACCGCGCCCACGAGGCGGGTGTGCTGCACCGCGACGTCAAGCCGGAGAACGTGCTGCTCGCCGACGACGGCAGGGTCGTGCTGACCGACTTCGGCATCGCCACGCTGGAGACGGAGACGCAGCTGACGGTGACGGGGCTGGCGGGCACCCCGGCGTTCATCGCGCCCGAGCGGCTCAAGGGGCTGCCCGCGCGGCGCGAGTCGGACCTGTGGTCCCTGGGCGCCACGCTGTACACGGCCGTGGAGGGCCGCTCCCCGCACGAGCGGGGGATGGCGCTGGCCACGATGCACGCCGTGCTCACCGACGATCCCGATCCCATGCCGCACGCCGGCCCGCTCGCCGAGGTGATCAGCGGGCTGCTGGTGAAGGAGCCGGTGCAGCGGCTCACGTACGAGGAGACGATGCGGCTGCTGCGCGCCGCCATCGCGCAGGCGAGTCCGCCGCCGACGGCGCAGTTCCCCGCCGCCCAGCCGCTCGACGTGCCCCCGCCGGCCAGTACGCCAGCCAAACCGCGCAAGGTCCCGTTCCCGCCCGTGTCGGCGAGCAGGCCGCGGCCGGCGCCCGCTCCGGCCGTGGACGAGACCCCGACCGACCCGGCCCTGGCGGCAGCGGCGGCCCGGGCCCTGCCGGAGACCGGCGCCCGGATCTCCCCCATGACGGAGGAGCCCCGGCGGGCCGCGGAGCCGACGGTGGACGCGGCGAGGCCGGGCCAGGTGCGGGCCGGGATGGTCGTCGCGGCCGCCGCGGCGGTCGTTCTCGTCGCCGGCGTGGGCGGCTACCTCGGCCTGCGCTCGGTCCCCGACGACCAGACGGCGGGCGGGCCGGTCTCCTCCGCGTCCGCGACGCTCCAGCAGGCGTCGCCGAGCGCCTCACCGAGCGCCTCGCCGTCGGAAAGCCCGTCCGGGGACCCCACCCCGAGTCCCGGCAGCAGCCCGACCTCCGAGCCGGAGCCCACCGAGACGGCGAACGCGCTGCCCGACGGGTGGAAGATGTACAAGGACAAGGAACTGGGCTTCTCCATCGGGTTACCCAAGGGCTGGGACGTCTGGGACCGCGGCGGCAGGCAGGTCAAGTTCAAGGGGCCGGGCGCGGCGTCCAACGCCTATCTGATGATCGAAGAGGCGGCCAAGCCGGGCAGTGACCCGTACAAGGACTGGAAGAAGCAGGAGCCGCACCTCAAGCACAACTTCGGTGGCTACAAGAAGATCGACATCAAGAAGGTCGACACCGAGAAGTTCAGCTACATGAAGGCCGCGGCCGACTGGGACTTCACCTGGAACACCAACACGGGCAAGACCCGCGTGCGCAACCGGGGCTTCACCACCGACAACGGACGGGCGTACGCGATCTACTGGCACACCCTGAACAGCCACTGGAAGGCCGACTACGACTTCTTCGAAGGGTTCTGCGCGACGTTCAAACCGGCGAAGTAGGCTTCCCTGCGTGGAAAGGCAGGTCAGCAACCGATACCACCTCCTCGAGCCCCTCGGCGAGGGCGGGATGGGCGTGGTCTGGCGAGCCTACGACCAGCTGCTCGACCGCACGGTGGCGATCAAGGAGGTCCGCTACTCCGGCGTCGGCGACGCCCGGCGGGCCGAGCTCACCCGCAGGACCATCAGGGAGGCCAGGGCGGCGGGCCGCCTCGACCACCCGTCGGTGATCGTCATCCACGACGTCGTCGAGGAGGACGGCCGCCCGTGGATCGTCATGCAGCTGGTCGCCTCCCGCTCCCTGGCGGAGGTGATCCGCGAGAGCGGGCCGCTGCGCGTGGGGCAGGTCGCGGTGATCGGCGGCCGGGTGCTCGGCGCCCTGCGGGCCGCGCACGCCACCGGGGTGCTGCACCGCGACGTGAAGCCGGAGAACGTGTTGCTGGCCGACGACGGCAGGGTGGTGCTCACCGACTTCGGCATCGCCTCGCTGGAGGCTGAGGCGGGGCTGACGGCGACCGGCAACGTGGTGGGCACGCCCGCCTACATGCCTCCCGAGCGGCTGAACGGCGATCCGGCCGGGCCCGAGTCCGACCTGTGGTCGCTGGGGGCGACGCTCTACGCGGCCGTCGAGGGCGAGCCGCCGTTCAAGCGCGACTCGTGGGCCGCGACGGTGGCGGCGGTGCTGCGTGACGAGCCCGAGCCGCCGCAGCGGGCAGGAGCGCTGGAGCCGGTCATCATGGGGCTGCTGCGCAGGAACTCCACCGCCAGGATGCCCGCGGAAGAGGCCGCCAGGCTCCTGTACGACGCCGCCGGCGCACCCGACCGGCCGGCGGCGGCCCCCGGCCCCGCGGCGCCGGGCAGGGCAGGCGGCCCGGCCCTGCCCGGCCGGGCAGGCGGCCCGGCCGAAGCGCCCGGCCGGACGGACGGCGACCGCACGCCGACCGGCGACCGGTCACCCGCCGGGGACCGGCATCCCACCGCCGCCGGCCGGCGTGAGCGTGCCAGGACCTGGTGGATCGCGGTGCCCGCGGCGGTGATCGGGGTGGCGGTGCTGGGCACGGCGGGCGCGCTGCTGTCCGACGGATGGACGGCGACACCCACGGCCGGCCCCACGACCGGCCCCACGGCCGGCCCCACGACCGGCCCCACAGGCGGCGAGCCCACCGCGACGCCCACGCCCACGCCTGAACCGACCACTGAGCCGGACCCCACGAGAGCTGCGGTGCCGGCGGGCTGGCGGACGTACACCAGCGCCGCGGGCCGCTTCTCGATCGCCCTGCCCCGGCAGTGGAGGGCCGAGAAGCACGCCACCAGGGACAGCGTCTCCTTCTCCCGCCCCGGCGCGTCCGGCACGATGATCGTCGAGTGGACCGTCCCCGACATCCCGTGGGACGACCCGCGCGAGCACTGGATCGGCCTGGAGAAGGAGATCCTGGCGAAGGACCTGTTCAAGGGCTATGAGCGCATCCGCATCACCCCCACGAGGTTCCTCGGCCTCGAGGCCGCCGACTGGGAGTTCACCCGGGAGCGCGACGGCCTGACCATCCACGTGCTCAACCGCGGTTTCCACACCGAGGACGGCCGCCCGTACGCTCTGTACTGGGAAACCACCCAGTCGCGCTGGCAGCGTGACCGGCACTACTTCGCGGCGTTCGCGAAGACGTTCAGACCCGAATGACCATGAAGGAACAGGCACACTTCTGGCGGCACCCGGCAGTGCCGGAGACCGACCTGCTCAAGGCCCGCTACGTCACCCACCGCTTCTCCCGGCACGTGCACGACGGCTACGCCATCGGGGTCATCGTGGGCGGCGTCGAGGAGTTCGACTACCGCGGCACCCTGCACCGGGCAGGCACGGGGGAGCTGGTGCTGGTCAACCCCGACTCGGTGCACACCGGGCAGGCGGGCGCGCCCGGCGGGTGGGCGTACCGCATGCTCTATCCGTCGATCGACGCGCTGACCGGAATCGCCGCCGAGCTGGGCGCCCCCTACGCGACGCCGCACTTCCCCGAGCAGGTGGTGCGCGACGACGAGGTGGCGGCCCTGCTCGGGCGGGCGCACCAGGCGGCCGAGCGCGGCAACGCGCTGGCCGCCTCGACGCTGAGCCGCACGCTGTTCGCCCGGCTCCTGACGCGCCACGCCGCGCCCAAGCCGGCCGCGGCCCTGCCCGCCGAGGGCAGGCGGTCCGTCCGGGATGCGCTCGAGCTGCTCCACGGCAGCCTCGTCGACCCGCCGACGCTCGACGATCTCGCCGGCGCGGTGGGGGCGCGGCCGTTCGCGCTGCTGCGGGCGTTCAAGGCCGCGACGGGCATGCCGCCGCACGCCTACCTCACCTCCCTCCGGGTACGCCAGGCGCGCAGGCTGCTGCTGTCCGGAGTACGCCCCGCGCAGGTGGCGGCCGAGGTGGGCTTCACCGACCAGGCCCACCTCAACCGGCATTTCAAGCGCATCGTGGGCGTACCGCCCGCCGCCTACCAGCGCGCCGCAGGAACGTACAAGACCGGCGCTTGACTCCACGCCTAGCCTCGGCGGCATGGAACAGACAACACACCGTTCCGCCGCCGTGCGGGACGGCCTCGGCGTGGGCCTGGCCGTGGGGCTGTCCGGGCTCGCCTTCGGCGCCGCGGCGGTCACCGCGGGCCTGAGCGTGCCGCAGGCGTGCGTGCTGAGCCTGCTGACGTTCACCGGCGCCTCGCAGTTCGCGCTGACGGGCGCGGTGGGCGCCGGCGGCGACCTGGTGGCCGCCACCCTCGGCGCGCTGCTGCTCGGCGGCCGCAACACCCTGTACGGCCTGCGCCTGGCCGACCTGCTGCGGGTGCGCGGGCCGCGCCGGCTGGTCGCCGCGCACGGCGTGATCGACGAGACCACGGCCGTCTCCCTGGCCCAGCCGACCCCGGAGGCGGCGCGCACCGGCTTCGCGACCACGTTCGCCAGCCTCTACGTCACCTGGAACCTCACCACCCTGGCGGGCGCGTACGGCACGTCGTTCCTCGGCGACCCCGACATGCTGGGCCTGGACGTGGTGGGCCCGGCCGCGTTCCTGGCCATCCTGTGGCCCCGCCTGGCGAAGAGCGCCGAGCTGCGCCTGCTTGCCGGCGCCGGGGCGGTGATCGCCCTGTGCGCGACCCCGTTCCTGCCGCCGGGCGTCCCCGTGCTGCTGTCGGCCGCGGCGGTTCTGGTGGTGATGGCCCGATGACGTTGTGGTGGGCCATCGCCGCCCTGTGCGCCGGCTGCTACGCGCTCAAGCTGGCCGGGCTGGCCGCGCCGCAGCGGGTGCTGGAGCATCCGGTGGTGAGCAGGTTCGCCGAGCTGGTGCCGGTGGCGCTGCTGGCGGCGCTGATCGCGGTGCAGATGTTCACCGAGGAGGGCGGGCTGCGGTTCGACCCGGCCCGTACGGCGGGTCTCGGCGCGGCGGTGGTCGCCCTGCTGCTGCGTGCACCGTTCCTGGTAGTTCTGGCGGTCGCGGCGGTCATTACCGCGCTTGTCCGGATTTTTACTGGGTAGTCGCTCGTGCATGACCGATGCAGCGGGGATGGTCGGTGGACGGTACCGGCTGGTCAGGACGATCGGCCAGGGCGGCATGGGCACGGTGTGGCAGGCGCACGACGAAGTGCTCGGCAGGGACGTGGCCGTCAAGGAGGTCCTGCCGCCTCCCGACCTGACGGGTTCCGAACGCGAGGTGTTCGCCGTACGCACCTTCCGCGAGGCCAGGGCCGCCGGGCGGGTGGCGCACCCGAGCGTCGCCGCCGTGTACGACGTCCTGGAGGAGCGCGGGCACCCGTGGATCGTCATGCAGCTGGTCCGCTCCCGCACGCTCGGCGAGGCGATCCGCGAGGACGGCCCGATGCCCCCGCTCCAGGCCGCCCGGATCGGGCTGCAACTGCTGGAGGCGCTGCGCGCGGCCCACGCGGCGGGCGTGCTGCACCGGGACGTCAAACCGGACAACGTACTGCTCACCAAGGACGGCCGGGCGGTGCTGACCGACTTCGGCATCGCGACCACGGAGGACGAGGCCCCGGTCACGAGGACGGGCATCCTGATCGGCACGCCCGCCTACATGGCGCCGGAGCGCGCCGCGGGCGGCCGGGCGGGACCGGCCTCGGACCTGTGGGCGCTGGGCGTGACGCTCTATCTGGCCGTGGAGGGCGAGTCGCCCTTCCAGCGGGAGAACGCCCTCGCCACGCTGGGCGCGGTCATGCACGCCGAGCCGGAACCGCTGTCGCGCGCTGGGGCGCTGGCTCCCGTACTGCTCGGCCTGCTGCGCAAGAATCCGGCCGAGCGCATGTCGCTGGAGGAGTCCGAGCGGCGGCTGGCCGCGATCATCGCTGGCGAGGCACCCGAGCCCACGGGCCCCTTCGCCGCGCCGGGAACGCGCGGAAGCGCGCCGCCACCGGCGGTCCCGGAGACGGCGCGACGGAGGCGCGGGCAGCAGCTGGCCGCGGTCGCGGGAGGCGCGCTGCTCGTGGGACTCGTCACGGGCGGCACGGCGTGGCTCTCGCACCGGCCGCATGACGCCCCGGCACAGCAGCAGGTGCCCGCCGTGGTGACGACCCCGGGCGACCCGACGCCGACGGAGGAGGCGTCATCGGCGGCGCCGTCGGAGGAGGCGTCGCCGGAGCGGTCCTCGCGGAGCGGCCCCGTGTCCAGGCCTGGCCCGCTCTCCGAGCCGAGCGGGGAGACGCCGGCGCCGCCGACGGCCCGTGAGCGGCCGAGGACTCCGAGCGAAGAACGGGGCCGTACCACGCGTGCGCCCAAACCCACCGAGTCCGCGAAGAAGCCGCGCAAGACGGAGAACCCGCGCAAGGACGAGAAGGTGGAGAGCCCCAGCCGGACGCCCGGCCAGGTCGAGGGGTCCGAGGACGCCGGGGCGGCGGCCGACGAGAACCAGGAGAGCGGGACCGAGTCCTGATCAGGACTCGGCGCGGACGATGTCGAGGGCCTTCTGCAGGTCCTGGGGGTAGTCGGTGCCGAAGGACATCCACTCGCCCGTCGCCGGGTGCTCGAACCCCAGCGCGACCGCGTGCAGCCACTGCCGGGTGACGCCCAGCCTGGCCGCGAGCGTGGGATCGGCGCCGTAGAACAGGTCTCCGACGCACGGGTGGCGCAGCGCCGACATGTGCACCCTGATCTGGTGGGTACGTCCGGTCTCCAGCTTGATGTCCAGCAGCGACGCCGCCCGGAACGCCTCGATCGTGTCGTAGTGGGTCACCGACGGCTTGCCGCCCGCCACCACGGCGAACCTGCCGTCGCCCGACGGGTGCCGGTCGATGGGCGCGTCGACGGTGCCCCTGAACGGGTCGGGGTGCCCCTGGACCAGCGCGTGGTAGCGCTTGTCGACCGTGCGTTCCTTGAAAGCGCGCTTGAGATGGGAGTAGGCGTGCTCGCTCTTGGCCACCACCATCGCGCCGGTGGTGTTGGCGTCGAGCCGGTGCACGATGCCCTGCCGCTCGGCGGCGCCGCTGGTCGCGATCGTGTGCCCGGCCCCCATCAGCCCGCCGATCACGGTGGGGCCCGTCCAGCCGACGGTCGGGTGGGCCGCCACCCCGATCGGCTTGTTGACCACCACGATGTCGTCGTCCTCGTGGACGATCGTCATGCCCGGCACCGGCTCGGCGACCGGCATGGGCGTGGTGACCGGCGGCGGCATCGTCACGTCGAGCCAGGCGCCCGCGTGCACCCGGTCGCTCTTGGCCGGTTGCCTGCCGTCGACCAGCACCTCACCGGCCACGATCAGCTCGGCCGCGCGCGTGCGGGAGAAGCCGAACAACCGCGAGAGGGCGGCGTCGAGCCGCTCGCCCTCGAGGCCGTCGGGGACCGGCAGGCTCCGCTGCTCAGTCATCCCCGGCCACCTCCTTGGAGCCGTCGATCTGCACGTTGCGCCAGGCCAGGAGCACCGCCAGGATGCCGCCGCAGACGATCGCGGAGTCGGCGACGTTGAAGACGGGGAAATAGTCGATCACGGGGAAGTGCCCGGGGAGCACCTCGATGAAGTCGACGACGTGCCCCTGGAACTGCGTGGGGCGCCCGATGCCCGACGGGTAGCGCAGGAGACGGTCGGTGAGGTTGCCGAACGCCCCGCCGAGCAGCAGGCCGAGCGTGACCGCCCAGGCCCTGCTGCCCAGTTTGCGGGCCGTGCGCACGATGGCGACCACCACGCCGGCCGCGATGATGGTGAAGATGAACGTCATCCCGGTGCCGATGCTGAAGGCGGCCCCGGGGTTGAAGATCACCCGGAACTGGAGGACGTCCTGGATGACGACCAGCGGCGCCTCGCCCTCGAGCGTGCGCAGCACCACCGTCTTGGTGACGAGGTCGGCCGCGTAGATCACGGCCGCCAGCACGATGAGGACGGCGAAGAGGCGCCGGCGTGGGCTGCCTACCGGCGTTCCTCCTTCTGCTTGCACTTGACGCACAGCGTCGCCCTCGGGAACGCCTGAAGGCGTTCCTTGCCGATCGGCTTGTGGCACGATTCGCACACTCCATAGGTCCCTGCGTCGATCCTGGCGATCGCACGTTCGTTCTGCGCGACCAGATCGCGCGCATTCAGGGTAAGGGCGATCTCGCGTTCGCGCTCATACGTCTTCGCGCCGGCGTCCGCCTGGTCGTCGCCGGCTCCTTGGGTGACGTCTCCAGAGGCTATCTCGGACTCGTGGCGGAGGATGTCCGCGTTGAGCTCGTCGATCTCGCTCTGCAGCCTGCCGCGTACCTCGGCCAGCTCCTCGTCCGACCACATCGACGGTGTAGCGGTCTGCGTGACTGCCGCCATGGCTGCCTCCCATTGCTGATCAAGGCCGTTAATGGTGCGGGCAGCTTAGGATCCGGATAACGGAACGGCAAACGACCCGCCGGACGGTTTACCTCCCCCGTACTATCCCGCCTCGCGCATTCAACTCCTCCTCAGCGGCGTCCATTCCCACAACTTTGTCGCCGTTTACGACTTCCGGACTGACATGTCGGGACATCCTTGGTCGTAACGCGTCCCACCAGGGGAACCGGGAAGCCTTCACCCCCACTCTGCGTTATGGTTTGAACCTGCAAGGCGTTGATGGGGCCCGACTGTGAGGGATATCACCCCGGAGCCGCCGGAAGAACGGCTCGTCCGAGCTCATTAGACCCGGCAGCAGAGCAAATGAAGAGGGCCTCGCCACAGCGCGGAGCCAAGAAGGGTGGTACCGCGGAGCCGCACGGCTTCGTCCCTTCACGCCAGCCAGCCGGCCGATCAAGCGTGGAGGTCACGCCCGAGATGTCCCCAACATTCCGCTCTCTTCCCGCGCAGGTCGACCTGCCCGCGCTCGAGCGCGAGGTCCTCGACCGCTGGCGGGACGGGAAGATCTTCGAGCGGTCCGTCGAGCAGAACACCGGCAACCCCTCGTGGGTCTTCTACGAGGGCCCGCCCACCGCCAACGGCCTGCCCGGCGTCCACCACGTCGAGGCGCGCGTCTTCAAGGACCTCTTCCCGCGCTACAAGTCCATGCGCGGGTTCAGCGTCCCGCGCAAGGCCGGCTGGGACTGCCACGGCCTGCCCGTCGAGGTGGGCGTGGAGAAGGAGCTCGGCCTCTCCGGCAAGAAGGACATCGAGACGTACGGCATCGCCGAGTTCAACGCCAAGTGCCGCGAGTCGGTGCTGCGGCACGTCGACGCGTTCGAGCAGCTGACCGAGCGCATGGGCTACTGGATCGACCTGTCCCAGGCCTACCGGACGATGGACCCGTCCTACATCGAGTCGGTGTGGTGGTCGCTGAAAGTCGTCTTCGACAAGGGCCTGCTGTTCCGCGACTTCCGCATCACCCCCTACTGCCCGCGCTGCGGCACCGGCCTGTCCGACCACGAGCTGGGCCAGCCCGGCGGCTACGAGACCGTCTCCAGCCCGTCGGTCTACGTCCGCATGCCCGTCACGTCCGGCCCGCTGGCCGACCTGGGCGCGGCGCTGCTGATCTGGACGACCACGCCGTGGACGCTCGTGTCCAACACGGCGGTCGCCGTGCACCCCGACGTGACCTACGTCGCCGCCCGCACCGCCGGCGGCGAGGTGCTGGTGGTGGCGGAGCCGCTGCTGTCCGTGCTCGGCGAGGGCACGACCGAGGTGGCCCGCTACACCGGGCGAGAGCTGGAGCACACCGCCTACTCCCGCCCGTTCGACCTGGTCGACATCCCGGGCGCCCACTACGTCGTGCTCGGCGACTACGTCACCGTCGACGACGGCACCGGCCTGGTCCACCAGGCCCCCGCGTTCGGCGCCGACGACCTGGCCGTCATCAAGCGGTACGACATGCCGATCGTCAACCCGATCGGCCCCGACGGCCGCTTCCTCGACGACGTGCCCATGGTCGGCGGGCGCTTCTTCAAGGACGCCGACGAGGAGCTCACCGACGACCTGCGCGCCCGCGGGCTGCTGTTCCGCGGCGGCCACTTCGACCACAGCTACCCCCACTGCTGGCGCTGCCACACCCCGCTGCTCTACTACGCGCTCCCGTCCTGGTACATCCGCACCACCGCGGTCAAGGACCAGATGCTGGCCGAGAACGCCAGGACCAACTGGTATCCCGACACCATCAAATGGGGCCGGTTCGGCGAGTGGCTGCGCAACAACGTCGACTGGTCGCTGTCGCGCTCGCGCTACTGGGGCACGCCGCTGCCGCTGTGGGTGTGCTCGGCCGACGAGTCCCACGTGACGTGCGTCGGGTCGCTGCAGGAGCTGGGCGAGCTGGCCGGCCAGGACATCTCGGCCCTCGACCCGCACCGCCCGTACGTCGACGACGTGACCTTCGCCTGCCCCGACTGCGGCGCGGAGGCCCGGCGCGTCCCCGACGTGATCGACGCCTGGTACGACTCGGGCTCCATGCCGTTCGCGCAGTGGGGCGAGCGCGGCAGGCCCGAGGGCGTCTACCCCGCGCAGTTCATCTGCGAGGCCACCGACCAGACGCGCGGCTGGTTCTACTCGCTGATGGCCGTCGGCACCCTCGTCTTCGGCCGGTCCTCCTACGAGAACGTGCTCTGCCTCGGCCTCATCCTGGCCGAGGACGGCCGCAAGATGAGCAAGCACCTGGGCAACATCCTCGAGCCGATCCCGCTGATGGACCAGCACGGCGCCGACGCCCTGCGCTGGTTCATGGCCTGCTCGGGCTCGCCGTGGGCCTCGCGCCGGGTGGGGCACAACACCCTCGAGGAGATCGTCCGCAAGGTCCTGCTGACGCTCTGGAACACCGCGTCGTTCTTCACCCTCTACGCCAACGCCGAGTCGTGGTCGCCGTCCCGGCTGCGGGAGGCCACACCTGCGGCCGAGCGCCCGCTGCTCGACCGCTGGGCGCTGGCCGAGCTGCACCGCACGGTGGCCGAGGTGACGGCGTCGCTCGACGACTACGACACCCAGCGGGCCGGGCGGCGGCTGGCCGACTTCCTCGACGACCTGTCCAACTGGTACGTCCGCCGCTCCCGCCGCCGCTTCTGGCAGGGAGAGCAGGACGCGTTCGCCACCCTGTACGAGTGCCTGGAGACGGTGCTGCGGCTGATGGCACCCGTGACGCCGTTCGTCACCGACTACCTGTGGGACATCCTGCGGCCGGGAGACGCGCCCTCCTCGGTGCATCTGGCCTCGTGGCCCGAAGTGCGTGACGACCTGCTCGACCCGGCGCTGTCGGACCAGATGGCCCTGGTTCGCCGGCTGGTGGAGCTGGGCCGCTCGGCCCGCGCCTCGTCGGGCGTCAAGACCCGGCAGCCGCTCCGCCGGGCCCTGGTGGGCGCGCACGGCTGGCCGTCGCTGCCCGCCGAGCTGCGCGGCCTGGTGGCCGACGAGCTCAACGTCCAGGCTCTGGAGGACATGTCCGGCTTCAGCGCCGATCTGGTGTCCTACTCCGTCAAGCCCAACTTCCGGGCCCTGGGCAAGCGGTTCGGCTCCCAGACCAAGCTCGTGGCCGCCGCGGTGACCGCCGCCGACCCCACCCACATGGCCAGGGCCCTGCGCTCGGGCTCCACGGTCACGGTGGAGGCGGGCGACTTGGGCGAAGTCACGCTCGGTCCCGACGATGTGATCGTCAACGAGCAGCCCCGCTCGGGCTGGGCGGTGGAGACCGGAGCGATCGGCACGGGCACGGGCGAGACGGTCGCCCTCGACCTCGAGCTCACCGACGACCTGCGCCGCGCGGGTCTGCTGCGCGAGGTCATCCGCCTGGTGCAGGAGGCCCGCAAGTCGACCGGCCTGTCCATCACGGACCGCATCGAGCTGTGGTGGACCGCGTCCTCGCCTGACCTGGCCGCGGCGTTGCGGTCGGGCTGGCAGGTCGTGGCGGAGGAGGTGCTGGCGACGTCGGTCACGGAGGGCGCCGCCGACGGCACCGCGGCCGGCCTGCCGTCCCACGCGGACGAGGACCTCGGGCTGACCTTCCAGCTCCGCCGCATCTGACACGGGGCAGGCCGGGCCACGTACGGCCCGGCCACGCCCGCCCCTCCAGGGCCCGCGCCGTGCGCTCCTGGCCGTGGACTGCTCGTCCAGCACCCGCCGACCGACCCGGTGCCCGCGCCGTGCGCTCCAGGCCGTGGACTGCTCGTCCAGCACCCGCCGACCGACCCGGTGCCCGCGCCGTGCGCTCACGGGCCGGGGAGGTGTCGGCGGTCAGCTGACGGATTCGCGGTCGTGCTGGCAGACCGAGCAGCTCGTCAGCCCGGCCGCCTCGGCAGCGGCGATCGCCATCGTCTCCACCCCCGACTCGCCCGCGCCTCTGATCAGCGGGCAGTTGGTGCTGTGGTAGCGGCGGGTGCCGACGATGACCTTCACCGTGCGCCTGTCGCCGCCCTTGGGTTCGTCGCCCGTCCTCGTCCCGGAGCCCTCACCGGTGGAACCGGCGGCCGGAGACTTGGAGCCGGCGGCCGGGGACTTCGCGGGTGTACCCCCGGAAGGCTGGGAACCCTGCCGGGGCTTGCCCGGCTCCTGGTCGCCCTGCCGTTGCCACGGATTGCCGGGATCCTGCGCACTCTGCCCTTGGCGAGGCTGGCCCGGCCCTCGGTCGCCCTGCCCTTGTTGTGGTTTGCCGGCAGGCTGGGCGCCCTTCTGCGGGGTGCCGGACGGTTGCGGGCGAGCAGCCGGAGAGCCGCCCGCGCGCGTGCCGGGGTCGCCGTCGGAGGGCTCTGACGCCGGAGCCGTCCCCTGCGCGCCAGGCCTGGAGCCGGTGCCGGAAGTCGCGTTCTTCGGGCCGGCGCCGGAGGGCCCTCCCCCTGCTGCGGGTGTTCCCGCCTTCGGGGCCGTGCCGGGCTTGGCGGGCGCGCCCGAGGGACGGTCCTCGGACCTGGCCGTGGCGCCCGTGGGCAGCGGCCCCTTGGGCTTGGCCTCCGACTCGGCCGAGGACGCGGGCCGCTCAGGCAGGATGAGGGTCTGCCCCACCGTCGCGGAGGTGTCGGCACCCTCGGACGGACGCTTCGACGGCCCTGACGCTCCCGGACGGCCCGGCGTGGCGGAGGAAGGCACCCGGGGCTGGGGCGCGGTCGCGGGACCCGCGGAGTCGTCGTCCTCCGCCCCACCCGTGGCGCCCTGAGGACGCTTGGCGCCACCCGCGGACTGCCCCGGCCTGCCACCGGACTGCTGCGGGCTCGCGGCGGACTGCCCCGGCTTACCACCGGACTGCTGCGGACTCACCCCGGACTTACCACCGGACTGCTGCGGGCTCGCGGCGGACTGCCCCGGCTTGCCCGGGGTCCGCGCGGGCGACTCCGCGGACGATTCCTGCTCTTCGGCGGGCGGCACCGGCCTGCCCGAGGCCTGTGCCGGCTTTCCCGCGGCCCGCTCGGGCTTGCCCGCGGGGCGCTCGGGTGCGCCGCTCGGCCGCCCCGACCCGGCGCCGGGCTGCTCGGATGCGCGGGCGGATTGGGCGGGCGACGTGCCGGGGGCGGGCCGGCCGGACGGGCCGTCGGGCTTCGCGGGCGCGGACTGGCCGGACGTCTTCGCGGGGGTGCCTGGCGGGGTCCCGGGCTTGGACACGGGCTGGCCGGGAGAGGCCTTGCCAGGGGAAGGCTTGCCGGTCGACGGCTCGGGCGGCGCGCTGGAAGGCGGCGTCTCGGCCCTGAGCGTGTGCGGCCGGAAAACAGAAGTCTGGGTCTCCGCCTGCTCCTCGTCCGAGTCGGGGGCGGCGGAGCGGCCGAACCACCCGGCGCCTTCCTCGTGGGCGGCGGCGGGCTCCGGGCTGGGGGTGGAAGCCTTCGTGTCGGGCTTCGGCGGGGCGACCGGCGGACGTAGGTCGCGGGTCTCCGCGGAGTTCTCCGCCCGGCTCTCCGCGCTGATGGCGGAGCCGGATGCGACGGCGGGCTCGGGGTCGGCGGCAGGCGGCAGCTGCCGTCCGCCGAGCGCTGCGTCGGGCAGGCACGTCGTGCAGGGCGTGAAGCCCTCCTCGCGCGCCTCCTCGTACGTGAGCTCCTCGTTGGGCCGGCCGCTGAGCTGTCGGCAGCCGGGCACGTGATATCTCTTGCGCCCCGGGATCACCAGCACGATCGCATCCGGCGAGATGCCCCCGGCCGCCGGGCGGCGCGGGGCGGAAGCGGCGGGAACCGTCGCCGTCCGCTGGGGTGCCCGCGGACGCGGATGCGGATGCGGTTGGGGTTGCGGTGGTGGCTGGTGAGCCATGGCACCGGTCTGGGTGTACGGCATGCCGGGCGGGGTGAGCCCTTTCGGGGGGGTGGCCGGCGCAGCGGCCTGCCCGCCACCGGGAAAAAGCTCGTTTCGCCGCAAGAAGGCCCCGATCACCAGGAACAGCGCGGACAGCACGCTGACCACGATGGACCACATGATCAGGAACGGCTTCGCCAGTACGAAGCCCGCGATCAGCAAGACCACTGCCGCGAGCACCAAACCAGCACTGATGAGGATCACAGAGGGCTCTTTCGAGTGACAGGTCCTAGTGACCCTGTACTTTACCGGCGGTCGTTGTGGGGACCGTCACCGCCGGGGAAGGCGCCCTGCGGAGCAGCCTCGCCGCCGAACGGGTTGGGGCCACCGGGCAGGGGCTGCTGGCCACTTCCCTGAGGCACGGCGTGCGACATGGCAGGCGCCGCGGCCTGACCCTGCGGGCCGCCGGACATCACCGGGAACCCGCCGCTGCCCTCGGCCGCGACGTTGAGCTCGGCGAGCTGGTTTTCCAGGTAGAGCTTGAGCCTGCTGCGGTATTCGCGCTCGAAGCTGCGCAGCTCCTCGACCTTGCGCTCGAGCTCGTCGCGGGTCTGCACCAGCGAGCCCATCGCCTGGCGGTGGCGCTCCTGGGCGTCGCGCTCGAGCGTCTCCGCGCGGGCCCTGGCGTCGCCGATGACCTGCTCGGCCTGGCGGCGGGCCTTGGTGAGGATCTCGTCGGCCTCGCGCCGGGCGCGGGTCACCGTCTCGTCCGCCTCCCGGCGGGCGTCGGAGATCGCCTGGTCGGCGGTCTGCTGGGCGAGCGCGAGCACGCGGGCCGCGGTGTCCATGTTGTCCTCCGCCGGAGGCATGTTCATGGCCACGGGGACCGGCTGCTGCTGCACCGGCGGCGGCTCGGGGGCCCGCATGGGCTCCGGCTGCGGCGGCGCCATCATCTCGGGCTTGGGCTGCTGCTCCTGGACCGGGGCGGAGGCCATGGGCATGTTCATGCCGCCCGGCACCTTCCCCCGCAGGCACTCGGCCAGCTTGGCGCGGAGCTCCTCGTTCTCTTGGATCAGGCGGTCGAGCTCAGCCTCCACCTCGTCGAGGAAGGCGTCGACCTCTTCCTCGTCGTAGCCCGGCCGCAACCGGGTGGTACTGAACTGCTTGTTCCGCACATCAGCGGGCGTCAGCGGCATTTTTGGTCTCCTTGGCGCGCTTTGGAGTCTGTCCTGAGGACGGTAACCCGAATCACTTCAGCGCGGACACGAGTTGGATCACGACCGGCACGACATCGGCCCGTTCAGCGCAGCGCTCCCGCGATCTGGATCAGGATCAGCACGACGATGAACAGGACAGTGAAGCTTAGGTCAAAGGCCACCGTACCCAACCGGAGCGGGGGAATGAAACGGCGGAGGAACTTGAGTGGTGGGTCTGTTGCGGTGTATGTGGCCTCCGCCAGCACCAGGACGACGCCCGTGGGGCGCCACTGGCGAGCGAAAGCCTGCACCGTCTCGAAGATCATCCTGCCGATGAGCAGCACCAGGTAGAGAGACAGGACAACGACCAAGATCTGACTGACGATCCCCACGGCCCGGCCGCGCCTCCACTTCTGATGTGCCCTCCCGGTCTCGGCGAGACCTGGTTGGGTGCGATAGACATACAGAGACTCTAACTCTGGTTGAAGAACCCGCGTTCCGCGATTCGGGCCTTGTCCTCGGCGGTCACCTCGACATTGGCAGGGGACAACAGGAACACCTTGTTCGTAACACGTTCAATGCTGCCATGTAGGCCAAAGACCAGACCTGCCGCGAAATCCACAAGGCGCTTGGCGTCGCTGTCGACCATCTCGGTCAGGTTCATGATGACCGGGGTGCCGTCCCGGAAGTGCTCCCCTATGGTACGCGCTTCGTTGTACGTGCGGGGGTGAAGGGTCGTGATGCGGGCGAGATCGGTCGTGCGGCGCTCCACGATCGCCGTCGCGGGCCGCGGCGCGGGCACCCCGGTCTCCGCGTCCTCGTCGCGGTCCGGGACCGCGACAGGCCGCTCTTCGCCGGTTCGCTGCACGTCGTCCTCGTAGGCGTACTCATCCGGGTAGGTCTCATATCTCTCGTAGCGGTCGTCCTCCACGAGACCGAGGTAGACCGCCATCTTGCGCATCGCGCCGGCCATAGCTACGTCGTCCTCCTGCTCATGGTCGCACTCGCTCGGGCCCGTCTCCGGGCGCCGAGGCGGTAGGCGTACCCCCCTGGAGCTCACCGCTGATCGACCTCTACTCGGTCATGGACCTGAAGACCCACTTGAGGGGACATTACCTGACGAAGGGCTTGCGACGACCGAGCAACGCCGTACCGATCCGCACGTGTGTCGCGCCGTACGCGACGGCCTCGGTGAGGTCTTCGCTCATACCGGCTGAAACCATCGTCGCCCGGGGATGCTGCTCCTGTACGCGGGTCGCCACCTCCCGCAACACGGCGAAGGCCTTGGCCGGCTCCTCCCCCAGCGGGGCCACCGCCATCACGCCGCCCAGCCACACGCCTTCGGCGAGCGCCACCTCGTCGGCGAGCGCGAGCACGTCGCCCAGGCGCGCGCCGCCTCTGGCCGGGTCGTCGTCGAGCGCGACCTGCAGCAGGCAGCCGACAGTGCGGCCCTGGCGCACCGCCTCCTTGCTGATCGCCTCCACCAGCCTGAGGCGGTCGACGGAGTGGATCACGTCGGCGTACCCGACGACGGAGCGGACCTTGTTGGTCTGGAGCTGGCCCACGAAGTGCCACGTCAGCGGCAGATCGGCGAGCTCGCGCGCCTTGGGGGCGGCCTCCTGGTCGCGGTTCTCCCCGACGTCGCGTACGCCCAGCTCGCACAGGATGCGTACGTCCTCGGCGGGTCTGGTCTTGGTGACGGCGATCAGCGTGACCTCGCCGCGGTCGCGCCCGACGGCCTGGCAGGCCGCCGCGATGCGCGTCTCGACCTCGGCGAGCCCGGCCGCGATCTCGTCCCTTCTCACTGCCTCTTCCTCTCGTTCCCGATCCTGTGGCACGTCCGCCGTGAACACGACGGCGCCGCTCCCGTTTCCCTTCGGGGAGCGGCGTCAGGCGACCGGCTATTTGAGGAAGTCGGGGACGTCGAGCTCCTCCTCCTGCTCCTCGAAGACCACGCGCGGACGTTTGGCGGGCTCCGACATGCGGGAGGTGATGGGCGTGGGCGGGTTGGCGGGCTCCGGCGTGGGCCGGGGGATGGAGACGGGGCCGGACGGTTCGTCGGCGACGGCCTCCCCGGCGTCCTGCTCGGAGGCCTGCGCGGGCTCCACAGGCCGCACCGGCTCGGGGCGCGGCTCCGGACGGGACTCGGGGCGCGGCTCCGGAGCCGGCTCGGCCCTGAAGTCGGAGCGCGGCTCCTGCCGCGGCTCCGGCCGGAACTCGGCACGCGGCTCGGGCCTGAACTCCGCGCGCGGTTCCTGCCGCGGCTCAGGGCGGAAGTCGGTACGCGGCTCTGAACGGGCCTCAGGACGGAGATCGGCGCGCGGCTCGGCCCTGAAGTCCCCGCGCGGCTCCGAACGCTGCTCAGCGCGCGGCTCAGGGCGCGCCGGAGGCGGCTCGGACTTCACGCTGGGCGCCGAGACGCTCGGCCGGGCGGGAGACGACACGGGCGGCGCGGCGGGACGCCCCACCGGACGGGCCGCCGGCTTGTCGGCCACGGTCGGCACGTCGTCGAAACCCGCCGCGATCACCGTCACGCGCACCTCGTCGCCGAGGGCGTCGTCGATGACCGTGCCGAAGATGATGTTGGCGTCGGGCGCGGCCGCCATGGACACGAGCTGGGCGGCCTCGTTGATCTCGAACAGGCCCAGGTCGGAGCCGCCCGCGATGGACAGCAGCACGCCGTGGGCGCCGTCGATGCTGGCCTCCAGCAGCGGGCTGGAGACCGCCATCTCGGCCGCCGCCACCGAGCGGTCGTCGCCGCGGGCGTGGCCGATGCCCATGAGCGCCGAACCGGCGCCCGACATGACCGACTTGACGTCGGCGAAGTCGAGGTTGATCAGGCCGGGGGTGGTGATGAGGTCGGTGATGCCCTGCACACCGGAGAGCAGCACCTGGTCGGCCGCCTTGAACGCGTCGAGCACGCTCACCTGGCGGTCCGAGATGGACAGCAGGCGGTCGTTGGGGATCACGATGAGGGTGTCGACCTCGTCGCGCAGCGTCTCGATGCCGGCCTCGGCCTGCGAGGCCCTGCGCCGCCCCTCGAAGCTGAACGGCCGGGTCACGACGCCGATCGTCAGCGCGCCGAGCGACCTGGCGATGTTGGCCACGACGGGCGCCCCGCCGGTGCCCGTGCCACCGCCCTCGCCCGCCGTGACGAAGACCATGTCGGCCCCCTTGAGGACCTCCTCGATCTCCTCACGGTGATCCTCGGCCGCCTTGCGCCCCACGTCGGGGTTGGCGCCCGCGCCCAGTCCGCGCGTGAGCTCGCGGCCCACGTCGAGTTTCACATCGGCGTCACTCATCAGCAGCGCCTGGGCGTCGGTGTTTATCGCGATGAACTCGACGCCCTTGAGTCCCTCTTCGATCATCCGGTTGACGGCGTTCACTCCGCCGCCGCCGATGCCGACGACCTTGATGACCGCGAGGTAGTTCTGCGGTGCTGCCACGACGAGGGGCCTTTCCGCTCGTTGACTTGCCATTTCGGTGCGGATCGTCTCCGCTTTTTGTCAGTTCGGGTAACTCTCAACCTCAGGTTGAGATTTAGATTTATGTCAACCTGAGGATTGATACGGACAGTAGGAGTTACGCTCCAGGCGGGTCAACTAACCGCGCCGCAAGCACGTCCGGCGTGTCGCGGGCTGTCCGTTTCGCTCCGAAGTCGCGCCTGGTCGGGGCCCTCCTCTGCCGAACGTCCGGTCTACAGGCTCTCACGGCGCGCCCCCCACCCCGCACAGGCTCGGCGATGCTCTTGCCGCGCGGTTGCCAGACCCTGACGATCACCGTCACTTCAGCGTCACCACGTCCGGGGAGCTCACGTCATAGCGGGTGGCGTCGCGCTCGCGCCGGAGCAGCGAGGTGAGGATGCGCCCCTTCTCCTTGGGCCGGTCGGCGCCACCCCAGATGACGGTACGCCCGTCGGACAGCTGGAGGGTGACGCCCTCGGCCGTGCCCGCGCGCACCTCCTTGACCCTGACCGCCACCGACCCCGGCACCACCTGGATGACTTGGAGCGCCGCCATCAGCGCCGGATCGCCCTCGGCCGGGCGGTCCACCTTGATCAGTGGCAGCAGGGGCGGCACCGTCGTCTTGACCTCGATCACCACGCCCTGCTTGTCGACGACGGCCACCTGGTCGCCCACGGGGACGGCCGCCACGGGCCTGCGCTCGACGACCTCGATCTTGAGCGTGCCCGGCCAGACGCGTTCGGCCTTCGCCCCGGCGAGCCGTCTGATGCCCCTGACACGGCTCTCGACGCCCGCCAGGTCGACGGTGGCGAGAGGGTGGAGGTCGGCCACCCCGGCGCGCTGCTTGATCTCCTCGCCGGTCACTGTGACATTTCCCACGATCTCGATCGACCGCACGCCCAGCACGGGAGAGAAGAACACCAGCCACGCCGCCGTGCCCACCACTCCCACCGTCAGCAGCACCAGGAACGCCGTCCGTGCCTTCATCGCCCTCCCCTGCATGTCGGCACAACCTACGCCGCCGGGTGGGTGAACACCGCACGCCACGCCCAACGGCGGCGGCTCAAGACAGGCGGGCGACGATCTGCGGGCCGAGCTCGGTGATGTCGCCCGCGCCCATGGTGAGCACGATGTCGCCGGGCCTGGCCCGCTCGGCGATCATCCCGGGCACCGCCGCCCGGTCGGGCGCGTACGCCACCCGCTCGGCCGGCAGCGGCACCCGCCCCGCCACCATCGCGCCGGACACGCCGGGCTCGGGATCCTCGCGAGCGCCGTAGACGTCGAGCACGATGGCCTCGTCGGCCAGCCCGAGCGCCGCGCCGAACTCGTCGGCGAAGAAGCGGGTGCGCGAGTAGAGGTGCGGCTGGAAGACCGCGATGACCCGGCCGGTGCCGGAGTAGGAGGCGACCACGTCGCGCGCGGCGCGCAGGTCGGCGGTCAGCTCGGTCGGATGGTGGGCGTAGCTGTCGAACACGGCGATGCCGCCGGCCTCGCCCTTCGCCTCGAAGCGCCGCTTGGCCCCGGTGAAGGCTCCCAGGCCCTGCCTGATCTCCTCGAACGGCAGCCCCAGCTCGTCGGCCACGGCGATGGCCGCGGCGGCGTTGAGCGCGTTGTGCGCCCCGGGGACGGCCAGCCGCACGTCGCCCTTGCCCTCGATGGCGAACACGGTGCCGAACCCGTCGGGCGCGACCCCGGTGACGCGGTAGTCCTCGCCCCGCAGGCCGTACGTCTTGACCCGCAGCCCTCGCTCCCGCGCCCGGCCGGCCAGCTCGGCCGCCCCCGGGTCGTCCGCGCACACGATGAGCAGCGAGCCGACCCGGTCGGCGAACCTGGCGAAGCCGTCGTGCACCGCCCGCGGGTCGCCGTAGTTGTCGAGGTGGTCGGCCTCGACGTTGGTGACCACCGCGATGTCGGGCGCGAGCATGAGGAACGAGCCGTCGCTCTCGTCGGCCTCCGCCACGAACACCGTTCCCTGGCCGTCGTCGGCGCCGAGCCCGGTGGTGACGAGCTGGCCGCCCACGCAGTAGGACGGGTCGGCCCCGCACTTCTGCAGCGCCACGGTCAGCATCGAGGTGGTGGTGGTCTTGCCGTGAGTGCCCGCGATGGCCACGGCGGTGCGCCCCGCCATGACGCTGGCCAGCGCGGCGGCCCGCGGGATGATCCGCAGCCCCTGCTTGAGCGCCTCGCCGAGCTCGGGGTTGGAGTCGCGGATGGCGGTCGAGACGACCACGGTGTCGACGTCTCCGATATGGGACGCGGCGTGCCCGATGTGCACCGTCGCGCCCAGCTCGCGGAGCTCGGTGATCAGCTCGGAGCTGCGCGCGTCGCTGCCCGACACAGGGACGCCCCGCTTGAGCAGGATGCGGGCGATGCCCGACATGCCCGCGCCGCCGATGCCGATGAAGTGCACCCGCCCCAGATCGTCGACGGCGACGGGATCGACCAGCTTCACGAGACTCATCGGGCTATCTCCAACACTTTCCTGGCAAGCATGATATCGGCGTCCTTGCGCCCCAGCCGGGAGGCGGCCTCCGACATGACGGCGACCCGCTCGGGATCGTGGAGCATCGGCAGCACGTTCTGGATGATCCAATCAGGGGTCAGGCCCGCGTCGTCGACCAGGATGCCGCCGCCGCCCTGGGCGATGCGCTCGGCGTTCATGCGCTGCTCGCCGTTGCCGTACGGCAGCGGCACGTAGGCGGCGGGCAGCCCGACCGCGGTCAGCTCCGCGCACGTCAGCGCGCCACTGCGGCACAGCGCCACGTCGGCGGCGGCGTAGGCCAGGTCCATGCGGTCGAGGTAGGGCAGCAGCACGTATTGCGGATCGCCCGGCGGCGGCTCGTGCTCGACCGTGTTCTTCGGGCCGAGCACGTGGAGCACCTGCACGCCGGCCCGGCGCAGGACGGGCGCCGCGGCGAGCGCCGCGTCGTTGACCGACCTGGCGCCCTGCGATCCGCCGAACACCAGCAGCGTCGGCCGGTCGTTCTCCAGCCCGAACCAGGAGCGCGCCTTGTCGCCCATGGACAGCCGGTCGAGGTTGACGATGTCGCGCCGCAGCGGCGTGCCGATGTATTCGGCCTTGGGCAGCAGCTGCGCCTCGGGAAAGCCGGTGAACACGTGGTCGGTCAGCCTGGCGCCCAGCCGGTTGGCCAGGCCGGGGCGCGGATTGGCCTCGTGCACCACGATCGGCAGGCCGCGCCGCTTGGCCGCCAGATAGGCGGGGGTCGCCACGTAGCCGCCGAAGCCGACGAGGATGTCGGCCTCGACCCGGTCGAGTATGGCGGCCGTGGCATTGATGGCGCCGGCCAGCCTGCCCGGCACCGTCAACAGGCTCGGACTGATCGACCTGGGCAGGGGCACGGCAGGCACCAGCTCAAGCTCGTAGCCTCTGGCGGGCACGAGCCGCGTCTCCAAGCCGCGTTCCGTGCCCACGCAGGTGATGCCGACGCTGCGGTCAAGATGGCGCAGCGCGTCAGCAAGGGCTAGCGCGGGCTCGATGTGCCCGGCTGTCCCCCCTCCGGCGAGGACCACCCTCATCTCGGTCACTCCCTAACGTGTCACTCGGCCTTTGGTCATAGCCCCCAGGCCCAGCCAGCTTAGGGCCCGGGCGGCGGGTCCGGGGCCACGAGCCGCCAGGGCTTCACGCGCGCCGGGCTCGCGTTTGGCGAACGACAGCAGCATGCCGAGCGCGGCGAGCGTGGGCAGCAGCGACGATCCGCCGTACGAGACCAGGGGCAAGGGGATGCCGGTGATCGGCAGCACGCCGAGCACCGCACCCATGTTGACGGTGGCCTGGCCGACGATCCAGGCCACCATGGCGGCGGCGGCCAGCCTGATGAAGGAGTCGTTGACCCGCACGGCCACCCGCAGCCCGGCGTAGCCGAGCAGCCCGAACAGCGCCACCACCATGAGCGTGCCCATCAGCCCCAGCTCCTCGCCCAGGATGGCGAAGATGAAGTCGCTCTCGCCGTGCGGCAGCCAGCTCCACTTCTGCCGGCTGCTGCCCAGGCCGAGCCCGAACCAGCCGCCGGAGCCCATCGCGATCTGCCCCTGGACGGCCTGGTATCCGGCGCCCTGCGCGTCGGCCCACGGGTCGAGGAAGGAGCTGATGCGCGCCATCCGGTAGGGTTCCACCTTGATCATGATGAGGGCGGCCAGCACCGCCAGCGACAGGATGCCCCCGAACAACTTGACCGGCGCCCCCACCACCCACAGCAGCGCCAGGAAGATCATGAAGAGCACGAGCGTGGTGCCCAGGTCGCTGCCCAGCATGACCATGACGGCCAGGATCGCGGTACCGGGCATGAGCGGGATCAGCATCTGCCGCCACTCGATCTTGCCCTGCCGCGCCCGCCGGGCCAGCAGGTCGGCCCCCCACAGCGCGAGGCCGAGCTTGGCGGGCTCGGACGGCTGGAGGGTGAACGGGCCGATGTAGATCCACCGCTGCGCGCCCAGCTCCGACGAGCCGATGAACAGCACCATGACCAGCGCCAGGATGGACAGCGCCATCAGGGGGTAGCCCGCCCAGCGGAAGAACTTCGTCGGCAGCCGCGAGCAGGCCCACATCACCGGCAAGCCCACCGCGGCCGACAACGACTGCTTGATGAACCACGAGAACGGGCTGCCGGTCTTCTGCAGCGCCTCGATGCTGGAGGCCGACAGCACCATCATCAACCCGAGCGCCAGCAGCAGCGCGCTGCACATGATGATCAGGTAGTAGGTGGTGAGCGGCTTGTCGAGCAGCTCCTTCAGCGAGCCGAGCTGCTCACGGGCCCAGCCGCCCGGCCCCTCCTCAGCGGTCGCGCTCACGTCGCAGCCTCAGCTCGCGCACGGCACGCGCGAAGGCCTCCCCTCGCGCTGGATAACCGGCGAACATGTCAAGGGAGGCCCCCGCCGGGGAAAGCAGCACGGTGTCCCCTGGCGAGGCCAGCCGCGCGGCTTCGGTGACGACTCTTTCCATCACCCCAGTGTCGCGATCGGCGATGTCCACTACGGGGACATCCGGGGCGTGTCGCGCTACGGCTTCGGCGATCGTGACCCGATCGGCGCCCAGCAGCACCGCGCCGCGCAGCCGCGGGGCCGCCTGACGTACCAGGTCGTCGACGTCGGCGCCCTTGAGCTGCCCGCCGGCCACCCACACGATCGACGAGTACGACGCCAGCGCCGCCGCGGCCGCGTGCGGGTTGGTCGCCTTGGAGTCGTCGATGTAGTCGACCTCGCCGATCCTGTCCACGTGGGACAGCCGGTGCGGATCGGGCACGAAGTCGCGCAGTCCCCTGGCCACGGCCTCGGACGGCACGCCGAGCGAACGCGCCAGGGCGGCGGCGGCCAGCGCGTTGGCGACGTTGTGCGGCGCGAAGGGCCGTACGTCGTCCAGCGTGGCCAGCTCTTCCGCGCCCTCCACCGGGTCGGGGACGAACGCCCGGTCCACCAGCAGATCCTCGACCACGCCGATCTCGCCCCGCTTGGGCACGCGCAGGGTGAACCCGACCGCCCCGGGATAGGGCGCGGCCAGCCTGGTCGCCTCGGGATCGTCGGCGTTGAAGATCACGGTGCCGGCGCGTTCGTAGACGCGGCCCTTGGCGGCGGCGTACTCCTCCATGGAGCCGTGCCAGTCGATGTGGTCGGGGGCCACGTTGAGCACGGCGGCGGCGTGCGGGGCCAGCGTGCCCGACCAGTGGAGCTGGAAGCTGGACAGTTCGACGGCCAGCACGTCGTACGGCTCGGCGACGGCGCGCACGACGGGAACGCCCACGTTCCCGACCGCCACGGCCTTCTGCCCGGCCGCGAGCAGGATCGAGGTGAGCATGCGCACCGCCGTGGTCTTGCCGTTGGTGCCGGTCAGCGCCAGCCACGGGGCCGCCTGCGCCGGGCGCAGCCGCCAGGCCAGCTCCACCTCCCCCACCACCTCGACCCCGCCCGCGAGCGCGGCGGCGATCAGCGGGTGGTGCGGCGCCCAGCCCGTGGTGACGAGCCGGGTGACCCCTTCGGGCAGCACCATCTCCCCGAACCGGGTCTCGACGCCGAGCCTGGCCAGCTCGGCCGCCGCGGCGAGCTGCCGCTCCCCCTCGGCCGCCTCCACGACCACGACCCGCTCGCCGCGACCGGCCAGCACCCTGGCCACGGCCGTGCCGGAGACGCCGAGCCCGGCGACACAGGTGAGACTCATCACCTGGGCATCCATTCGACGTAGAAGAGCCCGAGACCGAGCGCCGCGCAGAGCATCGCGATCAGCCAGAACCGGACCACGATCGTGGTCTCCGCCCAGCCCTTCAGCTCGAAGTGGTGCTGCAGCGGCGCCATCCTGAACACCCGTTTGCCGGTCATCTTGAAGGAACCGACCTGGATGATCACCGACAGCGTGATGATCACGCACAGGCCGGCGAGAATGATGAGCAGCAGCTGGGTTCGGGTGGCGATGGCGAGCCCGGCCAGCACGCCGCCCAGGGCCAGGGAGCCGGTGTCGCCCATGAAGATCCGGGCGGGCGGTGCGTTCCACCACAGGAAGCCGATGAGCGCCCCGAGCACGGCGGCGGCCACCACGGCCAGGTCGAGCGGATCTCGTACCCAGTAGCAGTTGGGGCCGAGCTGGTCGATGCAGTTGTTGCGCAGCTGCCAGTTGCCGATCAGCACGTACGCGCCGAGGACCACCCCGGTCGCGCCGCTGGCCAGGCCGTCGAGACCGTCGGTCAGGTTCACCGCGTTGGAGAACCCGACGATCATGATGAGCACCCAGATCGTGAAGCCGACGATGCCGATCGACGGGCCGATGTCCCGCAGGAACGACACCCTCGTCTCTGCGGGGGTGATGCCGTAGACGTTCGGGTGGCGTACCACCAGGAACGCGAAGACGGCGCCGACGACGAGCTGGCCGAGGGCCTTCGCACCGCTGCGCAGGCCCAGGCTGCGCTGCTTGTAGATCTTGATGAAGTCGTCGAGGAACCCGACCGCGCCGAGCCCCGTCATCAGGAACAGCACCAGCATGCCCGACACCGTGGGCGTCGAGAGCATGGCCAGGTGCGACGCGCCGTACGCGAGCAGGGCGGCCAGCACGATCACGGTGCCGCCCATGGTGGGGGTGCCACGCTTGCTGTGGTGGCCGCCCTGCTGCAGCTCCTCGCGGACCTCCTGGCCGTAGCCGCGCCGCGAGAACAGCCGGATCGCCAGCGGGGTGCCCAGCATCGAGAGGATCAGGCCCACCGCACCGGCGATGATGATGTTGGTCACTGGGAGGTACCTCCGAGCACGAGCTCGGCCGTCCGCTCCAGACCCATCGCCCTGGGCCCCTTGATCAGCACCGCGTCACCCTGCCGCAGCCACCCCGCCAGCTCGGCGGCCGCCGCCTCGGCGTCGGGCACGTGCACGATCCGCGTCACGTGCTGCGGGCATGCCCCGTCACCGCCCGGAACACCGGCCGGCCCGCCCGGGGCACCGGCCGGAGGAGTGCCCGCGGGGACACCGGCCACGGGGGCCGCCGGTGGACCGCCTGAGGGGGGACCGGCTGCCGGGACACCTTCGGCGGAGTGCCCGCCTGATTGCGGGGCGGACGCCTGCCACCCTTCTGGTGCCCCGGCCCCGTCGGGCCCGTGCCATCCGTGTGCCGGGACGCCCTGCACGGGGGCGGGCCCTTGCCATGCGGCCTGGGCCGCGTCACCGCCCTGCCACTCCTGCGCACCTTGTCCGGGAATCTGCCGACCCTGCGGAGGCTCGCTCTGACCGGAAACCTGCCGACTCTGCGAAGGCTCGGCCCGATCGGGGGTCTGCCGGCCCTGCGAGGGCTCGCTCTGACCGGGCGCCTGCCGGTTTTGGGGGTCGCCCTGATCGGGCACCGGCCGGCCCGGCGTTCCGGGGGCCTCCTGGCCGTGTCCGTGCCGGTCCTGGTGGGCGCCGGCGGGGTGGACGCCGCTCGGCGGAGACCCGGCGGGCCCTTGGGGAAGGGGACCCGGCGCGGCCACCGGGAAAGGGCCGGCGGGCGTCTGAGGCCCTGAGGCTTGTGGCCCGGAAGGCTGCGCCCCAGAAGGCAGAGGCCCATCAGGCTGGGGTCCGGAAGGCTGGGGTCCGGAAGGTCCGGCCGCCTGGGGACCGGGGCTCCGAGGGTCGGCGGCCGGGGCAGCGGCGATCCGCGGAAAAGTGATGGGACCGGCGCTCTGAGACCTCGCGGTCCGCGGGCCGGTGACCGGGCCACCCGCACCCTGCGGCCCAGCGGCCTGAGGTGTCACGGCCTGCGGACCTGGAACCGGGCCTCCGGCGCCCTGCGGACTTGCGCCCTGCGGACCCACGGCCGGCGGACCGGAGGGCGGCCCCGCAGCCGGCGGGCCAGGGGGCGGGCC
>NZ_SMKO01000009.1 GCF_004348685.1 Nonomuraea deserti
GTCGGGTGGGCGGCCTCTGCCTGGGCACGGTCGACTCGTGGCTGCTGTCCAGGCTGGGCGCCGGGCACGTGATCGAGGTCGGCAGCGCCTCGCGTACCCAGCTGCTGGACGTGCGGGCCCGCCGCTGGAGCCCGGACCTGCTGGAGTTGTTCGGGATCCCCGAGGAGACGCTGCCCCGGATCGTGCCCTCCGCCGGGGCGCACGCCGACGCCGCCGCGCTGCACCCGTCCCTGGCCGGCGTGCCGGTCGGCGCGGTGCTCGGCGACTCGCACGCCGCCCTGTTCGCGCACGCGGCGGGCCGCCCGGGACGGGTCAAGGTCACGTACGGCACGGGCTCCTCGGTGATGGGGCTGGCCGACCCGGGAACCGGCGGGGACGAGGGGCTGTGCCTGACCATCGGCTGGCAGGACGAGGCGCCCGCGTACGCGCTGGAGGGCAACATCCTGTCCGCCGGGGCGACGATCACCTGGCTGGCCGGGGTGCTCGGCACGGAGCCGGAGGAGCTGGCGCGGCTGGCGACCCGGGGACGCAGGGGCGCGGTGCACCTCGTGCCGGCGTTCGGCGGACTCGGCGCGCCGTGGTGGGATGACCAGGCGGTGGCGGTCATGACGGGGTTCGGCCTGGGCAGCGGCAGGGAGGACCTCGCGAGGGCGGCGGTCGACTCGATCGCGCTGCAGGTCGGCGATGTCGTGGCGGCCCTGGAGCGGGCGGCGGGCCCGGTGGACGAGCTGCTGGCCGACGGGGGTCCCACCGCCAACGCCGACCTCATGCAGTGGCAGGCCGACGTGACCGGGCGCCCGGTGCGGGTGGCGCGGCGGCCCGAGCTGTCCGCGCTGGGGGCCGCATACCTGGCCGGGGTGGTGTCCGGTGTATGGTCCCGCCGGGAGCTGTCCGGGCTGCCCCGCCACGGCCGGTGCTACACGCCCGGCCTTCCGGTGTGCGAGCGCCGCCGCGCCCTAGCAGAATGGCACTCAGCAGTGGCCCGGGCTCGCCACCGGACCAGCAGGAGCGGCGGAGCCGAAGCGGAGGCCAGCGATCGTGGGAGCTGACAGTCAGTTCGAGAAGAGCCGCGCCGGCGGTGAGCCCGTGAGATACACCGGGCGCCGGCTCAGCCAGGAGTCCGAGCGCATGCGGCTGCTGGTGCGGGTCGCGCGCCTCTACCACGAGCACGGCGTACGCCAGCCGCAGATCGCCGCCCAGCTGCGCATCTCGCAGCCGCGGGTGTCCCGGCTGCTCAAGGAGGCCGCGGAGATCGGCATCGTGCGCACGGTCGTCGTGGTGCCCAGCGGCGTGCACGCGCTGCTGGAGGAGGACCTCGAACGCAAATACGGCGTGGAGCAGATCATCGTGGTGGACGCCGCGGGTGACAACCACGACGTGGTGGCCGCGCTGGGTTCGGCCGGGGCGACCCACCTCGACGCCACCCTCATCGGCGGCGAGCACCTCGGCATCTCGTCGTGGAGCGCCAGCCTGCTGGCCACGGTCGAGGCGATGCAGCGCCGTCCGGTGCGGGTGGCCGAGGAGGTCGTGCAGCTCATCGGCGGCGTGGGCAAGGGGTCGGCGCAGGTGCAGGCCACCCGGCTGGCCGCCCACCTGGCCGATCTGACGGGCGCCGAACCGGTGTTCCTGCCCGCTCCCGGCCTGGTCGGCACGCCGGAGGCGCGCCAGGCGCTGTCGGAGGACCATGTGGTGCGGCAGGTCGTCGACGCGTGGTCGCGGCTGACGACCGTGCTGGTCGGCATCGGCAGCCTCGACCCGTCGCCGTTGCTGCGTGACAGCGGCAACGCCATCGACGAGGAGGAGTTGGAGACGCTGCGCGGTCTGGGCGCGGTGGGCGACGTGTGCCTGCGGTTCTTCGACGCCGAGGGTCGCCTGATCGACTCGCCGCTGGAGCGGCGCATCCTGGGCATCCCGGCCACCGACCTGCTGCGGGTGCCCCGGCGCATCGCGATCGCCGGGGGTCGCCGCAAGGCGGCCGCCATCCGCGCGGCGCTCAGGGGCGGCTGGGTGAACACCCTGATCACGGACGTGGGCGTGGCCGAGCAGCTGCTCAAGGACTGACCCCCCGCTCCCCTGGGCGGATCCCGCCCTGGGGCTCTCACGTGCGCGAAGGCCGCCGGGCATCTGGCCCGGCGGCCTTCGCCGTCTGCGCTCCCAGGACGCCGTGACGGGTCTGTTAACTGACTGTTTCATCCGCGTACGTAACCACTCTTGACAGCCACAACCGTGTCGTTCACGATGTGATGAATCCACTCCATTCATGCCTGAATAAAAATTCTCAACAAGCGCCAGCGTGGTTCCGGAGTCGTGCCGAAAGACGGCACAGCCCTGTCTATTCGGGGCGGAAAGAGAGCGTTTCGCATGACCGAGGCCCTTGGCTTCGATCGCCATCAATCACCATTCAGCCGCCGGGCTTTCGTGCGAACCGCGGCGTTGGCCCCACCCGCCGTGGCGTGGGCGAGCACATCGAGCGTGGCGGCGAAGCCGAGCCCGAGCCCCACCCCCACGGTCGAGGCGAAAGAGCGGGCCAAGGGTGTGCCCGCCTTCCCCGGCGCCGAGGGGGCCGGGATGTACACCACCGGCGGCCGGGGCGGCGCCGTGTACGAGGTGACCACCCTTGACGACGACGGCCCCGGCTCGTTACGCGAGGCGGTCGCGAAGTCCGACGGGACGATCGTCTTCCGGGTCGCCGGTGACATCCGCATCAAGGGCGGGCTCGACATCACCGGCTCCAACCTCACCATCGCCGGCCAGACCGCTCCCGGCCACGGCGTCACCATCACCGGCAACGAGACGCAGATCAAGGGCGACAACATCATCCTGCGCCACCTGCGCTTCCGCGGCGGCGACGAGCTCGGCACCGCCATCGACACCTTCGGCGCCCGCGGCGTGCGGGACCTCATCATCGACCACTGCTCGTTCAGCTGGGGCGTGGACGAGTGCTTCTCCGTCTACGGCAACACCAACGTGACCGTCCAGTGGTGCATCATCTCCGAGGGCCTGGTGAACTCGGTGCACCCCAAGGGCCGCCACGGCATGGGCGGCCTGTGGGGCGGCGACACCATCACCTACCACCACAACCTGCTCGTCCACGAGAACGGCCGCAACCCGCGCTTCAGCTTCACCGAAGGCATGAGCCTGGTCGTGGACCACCGCAACAACGTGATCTACAACCCCGGCATCACGTCCTGCTACGGCGGCGAGTGGTCCAACGGCATCAACATCGTCGGCAACTACTACAAGCCCGGCCCGAACACGCGGCCCCCGATCGCCAGGACCATCGTGGCGCCCGGCCGGTTCGGCCAGTGGCACGTCAGCGGCAACACGGTCGAGGGCCACGACGACATCACGGCCGACAACACGCTCGGCATCACCTTTCCGGCCGGCGGCATCACGCTGCTGCCCAGGCCGGTGGAGTTCGAGAACGGGATCACGGAGCAGACCCCGGCGCAGGCGTACGCCACGGTCCTGGAGCAGGCCGGAGCCACCCTGCCGCGGCGGGACGCCGTCGACGCCCGGGTGGTCAACGAGGCGCGCACCGGCACGGGGCGGCACATCAACTCGCAGAAGGACGTGGGCGGCCGGCTGCCGCTGCCGTCCGAGGTGCCCGCTCCCGCCGACAGCGATCACGACGGCATGCCGGACGACTGGGAGACCGCGCAGGGGCTGGACCCGCAGAACGCCGACGACGCCAAGACGGTGGACGGCAGCGGGTACACGAACCTGGAGCGCTACCTGAACTCCATCCAGCGGGCC
Organism: Nonomuraea deserti; assembly: GCF_004348685.1. Lineage (GTDB taxonomy): Bacteria > Actinomycetota > Actinomycetes > Streptosporangiales > Streptosporangiaceae > Nonomuraea > Nonomuraea deserti. The sequence continues at coordinate 3,757 of NZ_SMKO01000009.1, forward strand.
GGGGCCCGCAACCCCCAGGTGGCGATCCTCTCCCCCAAGGCCGACCAGGTGTTCGCGGCCGCCCAGGACAAGCAGTCCATCGTGGTCGAGGCCGACGCCAAGGCCCTGGACGGCGCGTCCATCGCCACGGTCGAGTTCTTCCACGGCGACAAGAAGATCGGCGAGGCCACCGCGGCGCCGTACCAGGTGACCTGGGCGGACGCGGCCGACGGCACCTACTGCCTGACGGCCCGCGCGACCGACAGCACGGGGTCGGCGACCACCTCGTCGCTGGTGCCGATCCACGTCACCCGCACCAGGACGCACAAGCCGTGGAAGGCGCAGGACATCGGCGAGGTGCCCATCCCCGGGAGCACGGCGCTGAAGGACGGCGTGCTCACGCTGAAGGGATCAGGGAAGATCGCCGGCTGGAAGGACTCCTTCCACTTCGCCCACCAGGCGGTCGGGTTCACCAAGCGGGGGCAGGTCGTCGAGATCACCGCGCGGCTGGACAACATCAGCACCGGTCACATCGACGCCGTGGCGGGCGTCATGGTGCGCCAGGACCTCGCGCCGAACTCGCCGTTCATGATGGCCGGCATCGGTTACTCCGCGAGCGGCGACGACGGCGCCGGCCTGCGCGCCAAGGCCATCAGGGTCGCCTCGAACGGCAAGGAGCCCAGCGTCGGCCTCTGGCCGTACGACGGCGAGGATCCGCTGAGCGTGAAGCCGTACTGGCTGCGCCTGGTCTGCCGGAGCCTGCCGACCGGTGACAACGAGTTCGAGGCCTTCCTCTCCGACAACTCGCTGAACTGGGACCGCATCGGCTACGAGCGCATCGCGATGCGCAGCGGCCGGTTCTACATCGGCCTCGCGGTCGACGGGAACCAGGAGGCGATCGCCGTCCGCAACTACACCACGGCGCAGTTCAGCCTCGTGAAGATCAATGGCTGACAAGACAGGAGCATGCTCATGACACCACAACCGTTGACGAGGAGGGGTCTGCTCGCCGGCGGAGGCTTCCTGCTGCTGGCGTCCGCCAGTGGATGCGGCTTCTTCGACACCAGCCCCGACACGGGGGGCAAGGTCGCGCAGGCGGTCGATTCGTCGGCCAAGGAGGCCCCCGCGCTGGCCGAGCTGGTCAAGAACGGCAAGCTGCCGCCGCTCGCCGAGCGCCTGCCGAAGAACCCCCTGGTGGTCAAGCCGCTGAAGGAGCCCGGCAACTACGGCGGCACGTGGAATTCGGCCATGGTGGGCGAGGACGACTGGGACTGGCTGATCTACACCCTCGCCTACGAGCCCCTCGTCCGGCTCAGGCCCGGCACCAACGGCCAGAAGGGCCCGGGCGACATCATCCCCAACGTGGTCGAGTTCGAGGTCAAGGGCGACGGCCGGGAGTACGTCTTCCGGCTGCGCGACGGCCTGAAGTGGTCCGACGGGCAGCCCTGCACGGCCGACGACCTGCTGTTCGCCTTCGAGGACGTGACCGTCTACAAAGGCCTGCACACGACCGGCGTCTACGACCTCTTCCTGGAGAACGGCACCACGGACCAGCTGGTCAAGGTGGAGAAGGTGGACGAGCGGACGGTCCGCTACGTCTACAAGGAGCCGAAGGCGGGCCTGCTGTTCCAGATCGCGGTCGCCACGTTCGAGCGTGGCGGAGCCACCGGTCTCCTGCTGCCCAAGCACTACCTCAAGCAGTTCCACAAGAAGTACAACCCGGACGCCGACAAGCTCGCCAAGGACCAGCAGTTCGAGGACTGGACCCAGTTGTTCATGCAGAAGAACGACTGGGCGCACAACGCCGACATCCCCACGCTGCACCCGTGGAAGATCACCACCGCGATCGGTGACGGCACGGCGGTGGTGGCCGAGCGGAACCCGTACTACTGGAAGGTCGACGACCAGGGGCGCCAGCTTCCCTACATCGACCGGTTCAGGTCGGATCTCCTCGGCGACGTCGAGGTGGAGCTGCTGAAGATCATGAACGGCGAGATCCACATGCAGCTCCGCAACTTCAACACGCCGGAGAACAAGCCGCTGGTCGCGCAGAACGCAGGGAAGGGCAAGTACCGGCTGTTCAACGTGCCGAGCCGGCTGAGCAACACGATGATCATCCAGTTCAACCAGACGATCGGCGACGACGACCTGCGCGAGTTGTTCCAGAAGAAGGACTTCCGGATCGGGCTGTCGTACGCGATCAACCGCAAGGAGATCATCGACGGCGTGTACGCGGGGCAGGGCGAGCCCTGGCAGGCCGCGCCGTCCAAGAACAACGCCGTCTACGACGCGGAGTTCGCCAAGCAGTACACCGAGTACGACGTCGCCAAGGCGGGCGAGTACCTGGACAAGGCCGGGCTGACGAAGAAGGACGCCGGCGGCAGGCGGCTGGGCCCCGACGGCAAGCCGCTGATCATCACCGTCATGACCAGCGCGGAGTTCCCGCACCACGTCCAGGCGCTGGAGTTCGTCAAGAAGCACTGGGAGGCGGTCGGGATCAGCCTGCGCGTCGATCCGGTCTCGGACACGCTGTTCACCGAGCGCACGATGGGCAACAACCCGCAGGCGTCCACGTTCACGTGCAGCGACTTCGACGTGATCACCGGCACCGGCGGCAGCCACTACTACGTGCCGAGCAACTCGGGCAGCGCCCGCTACGCCATCCGCTGGGCCCTGTGGTACGGCAGCAAGGGCAAGAACGGTGACGAGCCGCCGGCGGAGGTGCGCAAGCAACTCGACGCGTTCACCGCGATGCGCACCGAGCCGGACGTCAACAAGGCGCTGGAGCACGCCAAGGAGGTCGTGCGGATCTCCAAGGACCAGTTCTACGCGATCGGCATCAGCTCGCACCCCGACGAGTACGGCATCGTCTCCAACGATGTCAAGAACGTGCCCGACTCCATGTCCGTCTGTCCCGTGAACCCCGGGCCGACCCAGCCCGAGCAGTACTCCTTCTGAGGCGCCGGCATGCTGGGTTATTTCGGCCGCCGCCTGCTGTACGTGGTGGTGACGCTGTGGGCGATCTCGATCGCCGCCTTCGTCATCATCAACCTGCCGCCGGGCGACTATGTCTCGACGCTGATCGCGAACGCGCAGGCGGGCGGCGAGGGCCTCACTCCGGCGGAGATCGTGAACCTCAGGCTGCGCTACGGCCTGGACGATCCGATCTTCGTCCAGTACTGGCGCTGGATCACCGCCATCCTCCTCCACGGCGACTTCGGTCAATCGTTTGCCTGGAATCAGCCGGTCGCCACGCTCATCGGCGAGCGGGTGGCGCTCTCGGCGATCCTGTCGATCAGCTCCCTGCTCATGGTCTGGGCGATCGCGTTCCCCATCGGGATCTACAGCGCGGTCAAGCAGTACTCCTGGGGTGACTACGGATTCTCCTTCCTCGGCTTCATCGGGATGGCGGTCCCCGAGTTCATGCTGGCGCTGGTCCTCATGTACATCGGGTTCCGCTTCTTCGGGGCGAGCGTGGGCGGCCTGTTCTCACCGGAGTTCCAGGACGCGGCCTGGAACCTGGGCAAGGTCCTGGACCTGATGGGACACCTGTGGGTGCCGATCCTGGTCATCGGGGTGTCCGGCACGGCCGGCATGATCCGGGTGACCAGGGCGAACCTGCTCGACGAGCTCTACCGGCCCTACGTGCACACGGCCAGGGCCAAGGGGCTGCCGGAGTGGAAGCTGCTGCTGAAGTACCCGGTGCGGATGTCGCTCAGCCCGTTCTTCAGCACGGTGGGCTGGCTGCTCCCGGGGCTGATCGGCGGGGAGACCATCGTGTCGGTCGTCATGAGCCTGCCGACAGGGGGCCCGCTGCTGCTCAGCGGGGTCATGAGCCAGGACATGTACCTGGTCGGCAGCTTCATCATGATCCTCAGCACGCTGACCGTGGTCGGCACCGTGGTGAGCGACCTGGCGCTGGCGTGGTGGGACCCGCGAATTCGCAAACGGTACAAGAGAGAGTAGCGCCACATGTTCCTCAGGCGACCGACCAAGGAAGTAGGGACGCTGCCGCAGTGGCGGCTGATGTGGCGGCAGTTCCGCCGGCACCGGCTCGCGATGGCCGGCGCGGCGATCCTGATCCCGGTGTACTTCGTGGCGATCTTCGCGGAGTTCTTCGCGCCGATGTCCAGCTCGACGGCGAACACGTCGATGACGTACGCGCCGCCGCAGGTGGTGCGGTATTCGGGTGAGCACGGCCTGCACGTCTACGGGTACACGACCGAACGCGACGCGACGACGTACGCGCAGACCTACACCGAGGATCCCACCCAGGTGATCGAGGTGGGGCTGTTCGTGCACGGCGACGAGTACAAGCTGCTCGGCCTGATCCCGTCCGACATCCACCTGATCGGCCCCGTGACCAAGGGCGAGCAGTTCTTCCTGCTGGGCTCCGACGAGAACGGCCGGGACCTGCTGTCCAGGCTCATCCACGGCGCCCGGGTGTCGTTGTCGATCGGGCTGGTCGGGGTCGCCGCCAGCTTCTTACTCGGCATGCTTATAGGCGGCATTTCCGGATATTTCGGAGGCGGCGTCGACAACGTCGTGCAGCGGGTCATCGAGTTCCTGATGGCGATCCCGACGCTGCCCCTGTGGATGGCGTTGTCGGCCGCGCTCCCCACGGACTGGGGGCCGCTGACCCGATATTTCGCCATCACGGTGCTGCTGTCGCTGATCGGGTGGACCGGGCTGGCCAGAGACGTGCGCGGGCGTTTCCTGTCGCTGCGCGAGGAGGACTTCGTCACGGCCGCCCGGCTGGACGGCGTCGGCCGGCTGTCGATCATCTTCCGGCACATGATCCCGTCGTTCGCCAGCCACATCATCGCCTCGCTGTCGCTGGCCATCCCGGCCATGATCCTTGGCGAGACCAGCCTGAGCTTCCTCGGCCTGGGGCTGCAGGCGCCGGCGGTGAGCTGGGGCGTGCTGCTGGAGGGCGCGCAGAACGTGCGCGTCGTCGCGAACGCGCCGTGGCTGCTGGCGCCGGGCGTCGCGGTGGTGGTCGTCGTGGTCGCCATGAACTTCTTCGGCGACGGCCTGAGAGACGCGGCCGACCCGTACGGCTCGGCGGGCCGGGCCCGGAGGAAGAAACCCTTCTGGCGTGGCCGCGCGGGGCGGCGAGCGAGCGCGACCATCAACACGGCGACAGGAAGGTGAGCAGGCGTGCCCGAAGACGACGTGCTGCTTGAGATCGAGGACCTGCGTACCCACTTCCTGCTCGACGACGGTGTGGTGTGCGCGGTGGACGGTGTGGACCTGCGCGTCCGCAAGGGCGAGACGCTGGCCATCGTCGGCGAGTCCGGCTGCGGCAAGAGCGTCATGGCCCGCTCGATCCTGCGCCTGGTGGACCCGCCGGGGCAGATCGAGGGCGGGCGGATCACGCTGCACCGCGAGGACGGACCCGTCGAGCTGGTCGGGGCGGACAAGCGGCTGCTCCGGCAGGTCCGCTGGCGGGACATCGCGATGGTGTTCCAGGAGCCGATGGCCTCGCTGAGCCTGGTGCACACCATCGGCAGCCAGATCGTCGAGGCGGTCCGGCTGCACGAGAACGTCGGCAAGGCCGAGGCGCGCGAGCGGGCGATCGACATGCTCGACCGCGTCGGCATCCCCAAACCGCGGCGCCGCGTCGACGCCTACCCGTTCGAGCTGAGCGGCGGCATGCGGCAGCGGGCGATGATCGCGATGGCGCTGTCGTGCCGCCCGAGCCTGCTCATCGCCGACGAGCCGACGACCGCGCTGGACGTGACCACCCAGGCTCAGATCCTGGAACTGCTCCGGGACCTGCAGGCGGAGTTCGGCATGGCGATCATGATGATCACGCACGACCTCGGCGTGGCCGCGCAGGTGGCCGACCGGATGGCGGTCATGTACCTGGGCCGGGTGGTCGAGTACGGCGCCGCCGAGCAGGTGCTCTCCGCTCCCCGCCATCCGTACGCGCAGGCGCTGCTGCGCTCGATGCCCCGGCTCGGGCGCGCCTCGCGGACCCGGCTGGCGGCGATCAAGGGCATGGTGCCGCCGCCGTTCGCGCGGCCGGCCGGCTGCACGTTCCACCCGCGCTGCGACAGCGCCATGACCGGACGGTGCGACACCGTGACCCCGAGCCGCATCCCGGTGGGCGACCGCGAGGTCTCCTGCCTCCTCTACGACGACGAGCAGGAGGAGCGTCCATGAGCACGGAACCCCTGCTCAAGATCGAAGGGCTGACCAAGCACTTCCCCATCCGCACCGGCCTGCTCGGCCGGCAGGTGGGCGCGGTCAAGGCCGTGGACGCGGTGGATCTGACCATCGAGGAGGGCACCACGCTCGGGCTGGTCGGGGAGTCCGGCTGCGGCAAGACCACGCTGGGCCGGTGCATCGTGCGGGCGCACGACCCCACCGGCGGGCGCATGCTCTACCGGCGGCCGGACGGCTCGGTGGTCGACGTGGCGGGGCTGAGCGAGAAGGAGCTCAAGCCGTACAGGGGGCAGGTGCGGATGATCTTCCAGGACCCGCACTCGTCGCTCAACCCCCGCAAGACGCTGCGCGAGATCATCGGCGAGCCGATGCGGGCGCACCGGTACGGCGCCAAGGAGGAGATCCACGCCCGCGTCGGCGAACTGCTCGACCGCGTCGGCCTGCGCCCCGAGTACGCCAACCGCTACCCGCACGCCTTCAGCGGCGGCGAGCGCCAGCGGGTCGGGATCGCGCGGGCGCTGGCCCTGTCGCCCCGGCTGGTCGTCGCCGACGAGGCGGTGAGCGCGCTCGACGTGTCGGTCCGCGCGCAGATCCTCAACCTGCTGACCGATCTGCAGGAGGAGTCGGGCATCGGCTTCCTGTTCGTCAGCCACGACCTCGGCATCATCGAGCACGTCGCCGACGTCGTCGCGGTGATGTACCTCGGCAAGGTCGTCGAGCAGGGCCCGACCGGCGAGCTCTACGGACGCCCCCTCCACCCCTACACCGAGGCGCTGCTGTCGGCGGTGCCCGACCCCGACCCGGCGGCCAGGAAGCGCCGCGAGCGCATCAAGCTGCTCGGCGACATCGCCGACCCGGCGCACGTGCCGCCCGGCTGCCCCTTCCACCCGCGCTGCGTGTACGCCAAGGACGTGTGCCGCACGGACCCGCCGCCGCTGCGCGAGGTCGGAGGGCGCCGCGTCGCCTGCCATTTCGCAGAGGAACTCGAGTTGCGCGGCGTCCCCGACCCGGACGTGCGCGAGGACCCGGTGATGACCGCATGACCGACAACCGATTCGACGGCGTCATCCGCCCGTCCGGCGCGCTGCCGGGCGTGCGGGAGGCGCTGCTGCCCGCGCCGCACGGACCGGACAACCACGCGGCCAACCTGCTGCGCACCCGGGACGGCGAGCTGCTGTGCACCTGGTTCAGCGGCCCCGAGGAGGGCGCTCCCGGCACCAACGTGGTCGTCTCCCGGCTGGCCGGCGAGCGCTGGGAGACCCCCCGGCTGGTCGCCGCGGACCCGCTGCGCAGCGAGCAGAACCCGGTGCTGTTCGACGGCGGCGACGGGCTGATCCGGCTGCTGCACACCTCCAGCGAACCGTACGACCAGACGACGGCGCACGTCGTCATCAGGACGTCGGCCGACGCGGGCCGCACCTGGAGCGAGCCGGACGTGCTCTTCGCCGAGCCGGGCATCTTCGTCCGGCACCCGCCGGTCATCCTGGCCGACGGGACATGGCTGCTGCCCGCCTACCACTGCGGCAAGGCCGGCGACCGCAGCGTGGTCGAGGTCAGCGACGACGGCGGGCGCACGTGGGCCGAGCACGCGGTCCCCGACAGCGGCGACCTCGTGCAGATGACCGTCGCCGAGCGGCCCGACGGGCGGCTGCTGGCGATGTACCGCGACCGGCGGGCGGGACGGATCTACGCCTCCACCTCGGCCGACGGCCGGGCGTGGTCGGCGCCGGAACGGACCGGCCTGCCGAACAACGACTCCTCCGTCCAGCTCACGAAGCTCGGGGACGGACGGCTGGCGCTCGTCTACAACGACGCGAGCCTGGAGCGCGAGCAGTACAGGTGGGTGGTCAAGAACGGGAAGCAGCGCAAGAAGGCGCTGCGCACGCCCCTGGTGCTCGCGGTGTCGGACGACGGCGGCGAGAGCTGGCCGTACCGGCGGGTCCTGCAGGACTCCGACCGCGAGTACTGGCAGAACGAGCTCGGCTACTCCTATCCGAGCGTCATTGACGGCGGGGACGGGCGCGTGGACGTCGCCTTCTCCTACCTCCGGAAAACCATCAAATATCAAGAGATTGGCCTGTGATGAAACTTCGGCAGAGCATGTTATACGGGGCTCTGGCGGTGACGGTGGCGGTCCCCTCCTACCTGGCGAACGGCACCGGCGAGAGCGCCGGTGACGGTGACGTACGGGTGGAGCCGACCGGCTCCTACGCCTGCCGCCAGGACGTCGCCGCGCCCGACCCGGACGTCCCCAAGGTGCACGCGGCCGGGCTGGCGCAGGCGCCGAACGGCGACATGCTGACCGTCTACTACGGCGGCACCACGGAAGGGGCGCCGAACCAGGCGCTCTACATGTCGCGGCTGGCTGCGGGCGAGCACGCCTGGTCCGCGCCCGAGGTGGTGTTCGACGAGCCCGACAAGGCCGACGGCAACCCCGTGCTGTGGTCGGACGGCAAGCGGCTCCACCTGTTCTTCGTGACGATCGAGGGACACGGCTGGGAACAGGCCCCGATCCGGCTGATCACCTCGGACGACAGCGGCAGGACCTGGAGCGATCCCACCACCATCCGCAAGGAGTGGGGATGGATGGTGGGCACCAACCCGATCCGCATGTCCAACGGCGAGGTGCTGCTGCCCATCTACGACGAGGGCGGCTCCAGCTCCGGCTTCTACGTCTTCAGCGAGGACATGTCGTCGTGGAAGGCGTACCCGGAGGAGCACGGCAGCTGGATCCGCACGCCCGAGGGGTCGATCCAGCCGACCGTCGTGGAGGTCGAGCCGGGACGGCTGCGCGCCTACATGCGCACCGGCGACGGCGCCATCTACACGAGCGACTCGACCGACTTCGCGCGCACGTGGAGCGCGCCCGTGGCCGAGCCCATCGGCAACCCGAACTCGCGCGTCGCCGCGCTCAAGCTCGACAACGGCAAGCTCGTGCTGGCCTACAACCCGTGGGTCGAGCACCGCTCCCCCATGCGGCTGTCGCTGTCGCCCGACAAGGGCCGCACGTGGGAGAACTCCGTCGACGTGGAGGCGCAGTCGGGGCCGCAGTTCACCTATCCCGTGCTGACCCAGAGCGGCGACGGCTTCATCCACATGGTCTATTCCTACAACCGCAACAACATTCGGCACGTGGTCTTCAACGAGCCGTATCTCCGCGACGCGGTGGGCCTGCTGTCCAACTGGCCCGAGCACACGATCACCGAGTTCAAGAACGGCGTCCGGCGCAACGTCGTGCGCCGGTGCAGCTACTCGCCCGCGAAATAGGCCTGCGAAACAGTCTCAGGGAGATCACATGAAGAAGTCCCGCGGCTTCGCGCTGCTCGCGCTCGCCCTCGCCGTGACCACTGCCGTCCCCGCCGCCGCGAACGCCGCACCGCAGCCGTCGGCCGCCTGCAAGGACGTGCCCAACAGGTACAACCTGCCGTTCAGCGTCTGCGACGACGAGCTGTTCATCTTCGCCGTCAACTACAAGCCGTTCGAGTCGACCGTCGAGGGTGAGCAGGGCGCTGCGACCAGGGTCTTCGACGAGATCATCGGCAACAAGCTGCGCGAGACGTTCCCCGACGTCAAGATCAAGTACGCGACGTGGGACTACCCCGTGCGGTACGAGGACCTCAAGGCCGCCGGGGTCACCCCGGACATCATCATCGAGGACCCGAAGAACCGCATCGACCGCGACCTCGAGCCGATGGGCTGGGTCGGCGACCTCACCCCCGACCTCGAGAAGGCGGGCATCGACCTGAACACGCTGAACAAGTCCGCGGTGGAGCTGACCAGGTCGCGCTCCGACGGCGGGATCTACGGCGTGCCGCTGTTCATCGACGAGCACGTGCTGCTCTACAACAAGAAGATCTTCGACAAGTTCAGGGTGAAGTATCCCGAGCCCGGCATGACGTACGACGAGGCGTACAAGAAGGCCAAGCAGCTGACCAAGGACGACGGCCTGGACCACTACAAGGGCTACATGCAGCACCCTGACCAGTACCTGGACTTCAACCAGGCCGGTCTCTACCCGTTCCTGCCGACGACGGGCGAGGAGCCCGCGCCCGAGGACGTCAAGGTCGACATCAGCAGTGACGCCTGGAAGACGTACGTCGACAACCTGTACCGCTTCCTGGAGATCCCGCGCAACGACTTCACCACCGTCACCGACTTCTTCAAGGGCGACATGAGCCAGCCGGGCCACCTGGCCATGGCGGTCGACACGCTGTCACGGCTGAACATGTACGCCGGCAGCGAGCTGTTCATCGAGGACGGCGACGAGGAGTCCTTCGCCGAGCAGGCCAAGAGCGTCGACATCGGCGTCAGCTCGATCCCGGTGCTCAAGAGGGGGTCCAAGACGACCTACCAGCCGAACACGCGGGCCGCGTTCGTCCCGCCGTCCTCGCCCAAGAAGGAACAGGCGCTGCAGATCGTGAAGTGGCTGGTCTCCGAGGAGGGCCAGACCGAACTGTCCAGCCACGGCGTCAAGGCGGTCCTGCAGACCGACAAGGTCGTGCAGAGCTTCGGCAAGGCCATCCCCGAGCTGGCCGGCATCGACACCTCGGCCGTCTACTGGGGCGAGAACGCCGCGATCTCGAACTACCGGAACACCGAGTACTGGGACCTGCCGCTGTGGTCGGTCTACCGCCAGCACATCCTGCGGGACGGCGGGACGCCCGACCAGGCGCTGAGCCTCTCCCAGCAGCAGGACATCCCCAACTACATCAAGGCACAGGCGGAAGCGGGCAAGGACTGGTGACGTTCTCCACCACCGTGGAACGCTGGGGCGTCCACGAGATCGAACTGGCCGGACCGACCGGCGGCAACCCCTTCGCGGACGTTCGCCTGTCGGCCCGGTACCAGTACCGCAACCGCGTCGTCGAGGCCGACGGCTTCTACGACGGGGACGGCGTCTACCGCGTCCGGTTCATGCCGGACGCGGTGGGCCCGTGGCGGTTCACGACTGTCAGCAACGTGGAAGAGCTGGACGGGTGCTCGGGCGGCTTCGACGTGGGGCCGCCCGGCCCGGGCAACCACGGCCCCGTGCGGGCCGCCGGCACCGGCTTCGAATACGCGGACGGCACGCCGTACCTGCCGTTCGGCACGACCGCGTACCACTGGACGCACGACATGGACGAGGAGCGGGAACGCCAGACGCTGCGGACGCTCAAGTCGTCGCCGTTCAACAAGCTGCGCATGTGCGTGCTGCCGACGGGGCCGATGGCGCCGCCGGAGGTGCCGTTCGCCGGGAAGGACCCGGACGGGCTGGACCTGACCCGGTTCAACCCGGTGTTCTTCCGCCACCTGGAGGCCGGGGTCCGCGAACTGCGCGACATCGGCGTGGAGGCGGACGTGATCCTCTTCCACCCGTACGACGGCGGGGTGCGCGGTTTCCAGGACATGGGCCGCGAGGTCGACCACGCCTTCGTGCGCTACGTCGTCGCCCGCCTGGCCGCCTACCGCAACGTGTGGTGGTCGGCCGCCAACGAGTACGACTTCAACCGGTCGAAGACCGTGGCCGACTGGGACGACATCCTCCGGACGATCGTGCGGCACGACCCGTACGAGCACCTGCGCTCCATCCACAACGGGACGCGCATGTTCGAGGTCGCGTCGCTGTACGACTTCACCAAGCCGTGGATCACGCACCAGAGCATCCAGCACTGGGACGCCACCCCGACGGACGCCTGGCTTTCTGCCTGCCCCAAACCCGTCGTGATCGACGAGATCTCCTACGAGGGGAACATCGGCAAACGCTGGGGCAACGTCACCGCCCAGGAGCTGATGGACCGGTTCTGGGAAGGCATGTCGCGCGGCGGCTACGTGGGCCACGGCGAGTCGCTGGCCGGCTTCCAGGAACGCGCGTGGATCGGCAACGGCGGCGGCCTGTACGGCGAGAGCCCGGCCAGGATCGCCTTCCTGCGCACGGTCATGGAGCAGCGCCGTGACGGCACCCTCCTGCGCTACCTGGGCCGGCGGCAACCGGCCCAGGTCACGGTGGACCTGCCGGCGGGCGAGGCCTACGAGGTCGAGCTGATCGACACCTGGAACATGACCATCACCCCGGTCGACGGGGTGCACCGCGAACGGGTGCGGGTCGGGCTGCCGCGCAGGCCGTACCTGGCGCTGCGGATGACGAGAGTGGGAGACCGATGAACATCGGGCCGATGGCGACCACCGCGCTCGGCTGGCACCTGCACGACGAGAAGCGGCGGGCGCGCACCCTCGCCACGCTCGAGTCGTCGCCGTTCGACCGGGTGCGGATGGCGGCGTTCGCCACCCGCTGCTCGCTGGACGCGCTGGAGGAGCGGGTGGCGGAGCTGGCCGGGATCGGCGTGACCGCCGAGCTGGTCCTCATGCACCCCGGCGAGGGCGTCTCCGACGTCGAGACCGCGTCCCGCTACGTGCGGGACGTGGTACCCCGCCTGGCCGCGCATCCGAACGTGTGGTGGTCGCTGGCCGCCGACCCCTCGCGGTTCCCGGCGTTCAGCGAGCACGACTGGGTGCGGCTGGCCGACCTGGTGGCCGAGGAGGACCCCGGCCACCATCCGCGGTCGATCACCGTCCCCGCGGACTCGCCGCTGTTGTGGCGGCGCACGTTCACGCACGGCAGCGTCCGCGCGCCCAGCCCGCGCGACGCGTGGGTGCCGACGCGCGACCACCACAAGCCGGTGCTGATGGACGCGTGCGGGTACGAGGGGGACGCCGAGGACCCGTCGCTGAGCCTGCCGCCCGAGAAGGTCGTCACCATGGCCTGGGACGGGTCGGTGCGGCGGCGTCACCTGACGCACGGCGAGTCGTACGTGGACGACGACGGGCTGACCTGGTCGGAGGACGGCGGCACCCTCACCGGCGCCGCCGTGCCCAGGCTCGCGCTGCTGCGCCAGGTCGTCGCCGCGACCCCGGACGAGGCGCGCTACCAGGACCGGGACGCTCCGATGCTGGAGGTGCCCGGGGAGTTCTACCTCGAGTACTGCGGGGAGCACCGCTTCCCCGACAGGACGTACGAGGTGCCGGAGGGGCGGTACGAGGTCGAGGTGATCGACACGTGGGAGATGACCGTCACGCCGCTCGGGGTGCTGGACGGCGGGACGATCGCGGTGCCGCTGCCCGGGACGGTCGGCCAGGCCGTCAGGATCCGGCGGCGCCCATGACGGCGGACGTCCTCATGGCCGTGGAGGAGCCGGGCGGGAAGGTCGTCGAGGTGGTGGCCGGCGCGGGCGGGCCCGAGATGCTGCTGCGCCGCCGCGACATGGACGGGTCGTACCTGCGGGCCCCGCTGAGCGGCATGCTCACCGCCTCCACGGGCCGTCCGTGGCGCATCGAGCCCGCCTTCGGCGACTCCGTCCGCGTACGTTCGGCGGGCGGGACCGTCGTCGTCACGGCCGGGCTCGGGCCGCTGAGCGCCCGGCTCGAGCTGGCCTTCGCCCCCGGCGGCCTGCTCACCCTCACCACCACCTGGCGCAACGACGCCGATCAGGAGGTCACCGACGTGGCGGCCGGCCTCCTGCTGCCCCTCCCCACCGCGGACGCGCACGTCACCATGCCCGGCGTCCTCTACAACGGCAACCCCTCATCCGACCCGCGCAGGAAGGTCCCCCGCGAGGGGTTCGTGGGCGAGGAGCACCGCCTGCCCATCCCCGCCGTCAACGCCGCCTGGGACGGCCGCTACGTCAGCCTGTTCGCGCACCCCACGGCGACCAGGCTCGACGACGGCACGGTCGCGTACGGCTCGCTCGGCGTCGTACGGGCGCCGGGCCTCACCGTCGCGGCCATGACCGGCGTGATCGCCTTCGACGGCAAGCCGGACGTCTGCTACGTCAGCAAGGCGGAGGTGGCGGACCGGCCCCTCGGCTACCGCGACCTGGCACCCGGCGAGACCGTCACCACCCGCCACACCCTCGACTGGGGCCCGGTCGAGCCGCGCGGCCTCGGCTTCACGAAACTCGTTCACACCCGCCTCTACGACGACCGGGGCGCCAGGCCGCTGTCCCGCGACGAGATCGTCCGGCTCAAGGCGAACGCCATGGACGCGCGCTGGGCGGGCGACGGCTACCTCGCCTACGACGGCACCCGGCCGGGCAGGCCCCGCTCCTACCTGTACGGCTGGACGGGCCAGTGCATGAAACTGGCCCGCTGCGACGCCGAACTCGGCCTCGACCGCGACGAGCCGGAGCGGGTCGGGCGCGCCCGCCGCGCCGCCGGCTTCTACGTCGAGGGCAGCCGGACCTCCGTACGCGGGTTGCGCCACGGCCGCTACCTGCTCGACGAGGACAGGTGGGAGACGTTCCGCAAGGACGGCGCCGGCTTCGTCTCCAGCCGCGCCCACGGCGAGACGGTCGCCGACCTGGCCGAGCTCGCGCTGCGGTTCCGCGAGGCGGGCCTGGCGGCGCCGCCGGCCTGGGAGGAGGCGGTGGAGGACGCCGCCGCGTTCTTCTGGCGGACCCGGCTGCCCGACGGCATCGTCCCGCTCGGCTGGACGCCCGGCGGCGTCCCGTTCTCCCCCATGATCACCGCGGCGGGGGTGGTGTGCGTGCAGGCCCTGCTGGGCGCGTACCGGCTGGGCGGCGAGAAGGTGTGGCTGCGGCGCGCTGAGGAGATGCTGGGCCAGTACCACCGGCTGCACGCGGCCACGTTCGAGCGGCCCTTCGCCCACGCCACCCTCGACGCCAGCGGGGAGGACAAGGAGGCCGGGATGTACTACTTCCAGGCCGCCTTCGAGCTCTACCGCCTCACCGGGCGGGAGACTTATGCGCGGTGGGCGGAGACGGCGGCCGACTGGCTGCTGACGTTCGTCTACGTGTGGTCGCCCGAGTTCGACGAGGGCAGCACGTTCGAGCGGCGCGGCTTCAAGGCGTGCGGCTGGCCGGCGGTCAGCGTGCAGAACCACCACCTCGACGTGTTCTTCCCGACGTCCGAGCTGATGGAGTTCGGCCTGATGACCGGCGAGGCCCGCTACGTGGAACGCGCCGAGACGATCCTGCACGCCATGGGCCAGGGCATCTGCACGGAGCCCGGCGACTGGGGCTTCGACGTGCCCGGGGAGCAGGGCGAGGGGTTCTTCCAGACCAACTGGCAGCGCAAGGGCGAGGCGAACACGTGGAACCCGTCCTGGGTGATCGCCCTGCCCCTCCACCACGCGCTGCGCACGAGGAAGGTGTCATGAACGAGGAAGAGGCCTGGCGGTACGCGGACGAGCTGCGTGACCGGGTGCGTCCGCCGGAGTTCCCCGACCGGTGGTTCGACGTCACCGACTTCGGGAGCGGGGGCACGTGGACCGGGGCGTTCCGGGCCGCGATCGAGGCCTGCCACGAGAGGGGCGGCGGGCACGTGCGGGTGCCGCCCGGCACGTACCTTACTGGCGCGATCCACCTGCTCAGCAACGTGGATTTGCACGTGGGGGAGGGCGCGACGATCCTGTTCAGCACCGATCCCGCCGACTACCTCCCGGCCGTCTTCACCCGCTTCTCGGCCATCGAGTGCTACAACTACTCCCCCTTCATCTACGCCCACGGCCAGGAGAACATCGCCGTCACCGGCACCGGGACGCTCGACGGCGGGGCCGGACCCGAGCACTGGTGGTGGTGGGTGGGCACGCCGGCCTTCGGCTGGAAGCCGGGCATGCCGCACGAGGCCGGCGACTGGGCCGCGTTGCAGCGGATGGCCGCGGACGGGGTGCCGGTCGAGGAGCGCGTGTTCGGCGCGGGCCACCACCTGCGGCCGAACATGATCCAGCCGTACCTGTGCCGCAACGTGCTCGTCGAGGGTGTGCGCATCGTGCGCTCCCCCATGTGGGAGATCCATCCGGTACGGTGCGAGAACGTCCTGGTCAGGAACGTCTCGATCTACTCGCGCGGGCCCAACAACGACGGCTGCGACCCGGAGAGCTGCCGCTCCGTGGTGATCTCGGGCTGCGTCTTCGACGTCGGCGACGACTGCATCGCCATCAAGGCCGGCCGCGGTCCCGACGGCCGGCGGGTGGGGGTGCCGTGCGAGGACGTGCTGATCGAGGACTGCGACATGCGCTACCGGTACGGCTCGGTCGCCATCGGCACGGACACCACCGGCGGCATCCGCAACGTCTTCGTCCGCCGCTGCCGCTGGGGCGGCCCCGGACTCTACTTCGGCCTCTACATCAAGACGAACTCCGTGCGGGGCGGCTACGTGGAGAACGTCTACGTCAAGGACGTCGAGATCAGCGAGCTGACCAAGGAGGCCGTCTCCATCGACCTCTACCACGGCGACGGCCACAACGGCGACGACCCGCCCCCCATCCGCAACATCAACGTGGCAGGGCTGCGCAGCGACCGGACGCGCAGCGCGTACCTGCTGCGGGGGTATCCCGAGCAGCCCTTGAGGGACATCACGATCAGGGACAGCACGTTCGCCCACGTGCAGCGCGCGGACGTGGCCGGCGACGTGGCCGGGTTGACGCTCTCAGACGTCAAGGTGGGCCCCGCACGACCTGGGTGACCGTTCCCCGGCGGAGCGGGCATGGGTGGGAGGCGTGGCGGTTGGGGCAGCAGATCACTCCGAGCGTGACGAACCGGCCGCCGTGCAGCCATTCGCCCCACTGCACGTCCACGCCCCCGGACAGCAGATCGCGGGCGGTGTCCAGCCGCTCGTGGAGCGGGATCCCCTCGGGCCGCAGCGCGTCGCGTACCTTGCCGTACTCCCCCGCCAGCCAGCCGACCGCCTGCTCGACCTCATGGAACGTTCCAGCGACGTGCGAGGCGGGCTTGGCCAGCCAGTCGCCGGTCCTCATCGGCGGCAGCACCGACGAGGAGAAGGCGGGCGAGGACGGCCGCCGCTCGGCCTCGTTCTCGCAGTCGGTCCCCGGGCCGACCCACTGGTAGGCGTGCCAATGCATCATGCGGAGCTCCCCTGGAGTCGCGGGGCGGCGGCCCATGCTTGCTCGGATCGGCAGGGACCGCCTTGGCCGGGCAGTGCCAGATGCCGGACCACCACGCCTACCCACCCCGGCCCGTCCTGAGCGAGGCGTTTCCGCGCATCCTGTGCGACCACTCGGTCAGTACGGCGTAGTCGGCGTCGCCGAGGCCCTGGCGGGGATCGACGCGATGGAGCAGTGCCCGCCCCCGGTGGTGCGCGGACACCCAGGCGCGATCCACGTCGGTGATCTCGTCGTCCACCCAGGCGAACGGGCGCCCCGCCGCCCAGCCGACGAGGGCGCGGGTCTTCCAGTGCATCCCGTTCCGCTCGTCCTGCTCGTCGACGTCGGAGGGCTCCGGCCAGTCCACCACGGGCAACCGCGGCAGGCCGAGTATGGGCGCGACGCACTCGTTCGCGTCCTCCATCCAGGTTGTGGCCCAGACCAGCTCGCAGGGCAGTGTGCTTAGCCGGGGCCCGTGCGCGGGGTTGATCCTGGCCAGGAGGGGATTCGACTCCAGTGACGCGCCGCTCGTCGGATAGGCCGGATGCCCGTCGGGGTGGTGCTCCGGTGGCGGGCCGAAGGGAATGAGCGGCCCGTCGACGTCGAGGAAGAGCAAGGGGCGCTGCGCGGGACCGGTCACGGTTGCACGACCGTAGCGAGTCCGAGCGGGCCGCGACAACCCCGTGAGACTGCGCTCCCCCGCCGGTCCAACCGGACGCGGGCCTCAGGGATTTTCACGGCGGCCCACGGCACCAGGCTCCCGGCTGGAGTGACATCGATTCTGGCATCGGCAGGGCGAGCCCCGGAGCTTAGAGCTTGATCACGTCGAGGCCGGGCATCTCGTCGTAGTCCGAATCCTGAGTGACGACGGGGACTTTGTGGGCGATGGCCGTGGCGGCGATCCAGCTGTCGTTGATGGGCGCCTTGCGCCCTGCGACTCTGAGGCGGGAGACCAGCAGGGACCAAGCGTCCGAGACAGCCTCGTCGATGACGATGGGTTCGAAGCGCTCGGCGAGTTGGTAGGTGGACAGCCGCCGGGCCGATGTCTCGGAGTCACGAGCCTGCAGCACGCCCAGTCTGAGCTCCCCGAGGGTCACGACTGAGACGCCCCATTCGTAGTCAGCGAACCGAGCGGCATCGAAGCGCTCTGCTTCCAAGCCAATGAAGACCGAGGTGTCGGCCAATGCGCGCTTGCGTTCTACCACGGTAGATCGTCTGTCGTCTCGGTGAGGGTTTCCCGCAGTTCCCCTGCCAGACCTGTCGTGTCCGAGCCCAGGCGAGCCAGCTCACTGCCGACCTCGACAGCAGAGATCCACCGGCGGCGGCGCGTGAACGGGATGATCTTCGCAATCGGCTGACCATCCCTGAGCACCTCGATCTCCTCGCCGCTTTCGACGCGCCGCAGAACATCGGCCGTATGGTTTCGGAGTTCTCGGGCTGGAATAGCAGTCATGCAACAAGTGTAGAAGATTTGCGACGCCCGTAGCAAGATCATCAACCTGGCTGATCAAGCATCCCAGGTAAAGGAGGTGTCAGGCGCCGTCCTCGTGGTCGGTCAGCAGGAAGTCGGGCCGGTTGCCGCGCCACTCGGGAACGTCCATCGAGTTGAGCGCGGAGATCAGTTTCTTCTCCTCGTAGATGAAGTGCGTCTGCATGACCGCCGACAGCGCCCCCACCTCCTCGCGCACCTTGGCGGCCGTGGCGGGGTCCGGCTGCTCGGGGAGGGATTCGAGGAGCTTGCGCAGGTTTCCCATGAGCCAGTCGAGCTGGTTGTGGTCGCTGCGCAGGTCGGAGAGCACCTTGCGCAACTCGGGGAACTCCTCGGCGATCGCCGGGAACGCGCCTCTGTCCTCGCCGGTGTGGTGGCGGGTCAGCGCCGTGCAGAAGGACAGGCAGTGGGCGCGCAGGTCGCGGGGCGGCAGCCCGTTGCCGTCAAAGTAGTCGTCGATGCCGTCCTGGAGGTCGTCCAGCATCTCGCGCAGCCAGATGTGCACCTCGAGCAGCTGCGTGCCCAGAGCGGTGAGGCGGTCGCCCGCCCCGGAACGCGCGTTCATCCATCCTCTTCCCTCTGCTGATTCGCTCCACAGTATCCGGGCCCGCGCAGGTCAGCACGCGGGCGGCCGGGTCGGTCCGTACGGCGCGCTGAGGACGCGGGCCAGGGTGTGCAGGGTTTCGGCCTCCGTACCGGGGGCGGGCGAGACGCGGAGCACGGGCTCTCGCAGGTCCAGCGGCGCCCTGGCGACGGGTGCGGCGCCCACGAGCAGTCCCGCCGCCGCGGCCCGGGCCCGTGCGGCCTCGACCGAGTCGCCCGCCGGAGGCCGGAGGGTGACGATGGCCGAGGGCTCGTCGAGCGGCTCGGCCACCTGCCAGCCGCCGGCGCCGTGGAGGAGGTGCCGGGTTGTGCGGCCCAGCTCCGCCACGTGCTCGTGCAGGTCCGCGGGGCCGAGCTCCTGGTATTCCCGTACGGCGACGCCGAGCCCGACCCGGGACGCGATCGCTCCCTCCGAACCCTCGTAGCGGATCGCCCCCGGCAGGGGCTCAGGACTGCCGTCCGCCGCCCACGCATGGCCGCCGAGTGCGGGGGCTGCGGCGTCCATCTCCGTCGCGAGCCCGGGCACGATGAGGAAGCCGACCCCGCGCGGGCCGGCGAGCCACTTGCGGGACGTGCCCACGTAGGCGGTCGCGCCCACCCCGCTCACGTCCGTGTGGCCGAAGGACTGGCAGGCGTCCAGCACCAGTGGAACCCCGGCGGCGCGGCACAACGCGCCGGCCTCCCGCGCGGGCTGGACGACGCCCCGGTGGGAGGCGATGTGGACCAGGGTGACCAGGTCCAGCCCCGTGGCGAGCGCGGCATCGAGGCCGTCGAGGTCGAGGCGGGAGTCGGCGTCCACGGGCAGTTCGACGAGCGTCCAGGAGCGGCCGGCGGCCAGGCGGCGCAGGAGCATCAGGGTGCTGCCGTACTCGGTGCGGGCGAAGCCGACGCGGCTGCCCGGTGGGAGCCGCCAGCCGCCGAGCAGCGCCGCCATGGCCGCCGTACCGCTCTCCACGAACGCCACATCGCCGGGAGACGCGCCGCCCGCGCCGACCGCCCCGACCGCGCAACCCTCGCCACCCGCGCCGACCGGACCGGCCGCGAAGCCCTCGCCGATCGCGCCGACCGAACCGCTAGCGCCGATCAGGGTGGCCAGGGCGGACTTCGGCCCGGTGAGGTCGGGCTCGGCCGCGTAGCCGCCGCGCTCGCGTTCGAGCCGCAGGTGCCCGGCGACCGCGTCGAACACCCGGTCGCCGGGTACGTTGCAGCCGGCCGCGTCGAGATGGCCCGGCGGCACGACGGATCGTGCCGCCCGCCACGCCTTGCCGATCACGCCTGGCCGATCATGCCTGGGCCAGCGCCAGGCTGAAGTCCTCCGCGGGGTCGGTGAACCAGCGGCTGACGGTGAAGCCGGCCGCGGTCAGCTCGGCGCGCAGGCCGTCAGGGCGGAACTTGGCGCTGATCTCCGTACGCGTCTCCTCCCCCTCGGCGAAGTCCACGTCCAGGTCGAGCGCCGCGACGTGCACCCGCATGGCCCGGGACGCCCGCAGCCGCATCTCGATCCAGTCGTGCTCCTCGTCGTAGCGGGCGACGTGCTCGAACGCGTCCGGCTCGAAGTCGGCGTCCAGCTCCCGGTTGATCACGTGCAGCACGTTGCGGTTGAAGGCGGCCGTCACCCCGGCCGCGTCGTCGTAGGCGGCGACCAGCCGCCTCCTGTCCTTCACCAGGTCGGCCCCGAGCAGGAACGTGTCCCCGGGACGGAGCGTGCCGCGCAACTCCTTCATGAAGACCCGGCGGGCGTCGGGTTCGAGGTTGCCGATCGTGCCGCCGAGGAAGGCCACCATGCGCCGGCCGGTGCGGGGCAGCAGCCGCAGGTGGCGTTCGAAGTCGGCGCACACCGCGCGTACCGCCAGCCCCGGGTAGCGTTCGGCCAGCCGCTGCGCCGCCGCGGCGAGCGTGACCGCGTCGACGTCGACCGGCGTGTAGCCGCGCAGCGTGCCGGCCGCGGTGAGGGCGTCGAGCAGCAGCACGGTCTTCTCGCTGGTGCCCGATCCCAGCTCGACCAGCGTGTCGGCGCCGCTGGCGGTGGCGAGCTCGGCGGCGCGTTCCCGCAGGATGGCCAGCTCGCGCCGGGTCGGGTAGTACTCGGGCAGCCTGGTGATCTGCGAGAACAGGTCGCTGCCGGCCTCGTCGTAGAACCATTTGGGCGGCAGGGACTTCGGCGTCGATGTCAGGCCAATCCTGACATCCTTTTCGAGGGAGGAGCGCAAGTAGTCGAGGTCGAGGTGGTTGATCAGACGCACGGTCGAATGGCTGACGGGCACGGTGTCTCCTCAGGAAAGGGTCACATGGGCTGGACGCGCACGCCTTCGGACGAGGCGAGCAGCAGGCTGCGGTCCGGCACGGCCTGCCAGCCGGGCAGGTCGTCGAGCGGTTCGCTCGCCACGACCACGCCGTCCTGGTGACGGTGGACGAAGAGCGTGTCGCCCCAGACGGTCGCGGCGATGGACGCGCCGTCGCAGGCGAGCAGGTTCAGGCGGGCGCCGGGGTCCTTCTCCCCGGCGTGGGCGACGACCTCCGTGAGGGCCTCCCCGAGGTCGGGCTCCGCGCGCAACCGCTGGAAGACGGCGGCGGCGAGCCAGGCGGAGTCGCAGGCGCTCTCGGCGCTGTCGGCGAGCGCCCTGACCGCGTCCCGTTCGACGCGGCCGTTGTGGCTGAGCATCCACGGGCCGTCGGTGAACGGCGCGGTGGCGCTCTCCTCGACCGGCATGCCGACGGTGGCGCACCGTACGGCTCCCAGCAGGCAGCCCGAGAGGGCGACCTGGGCGAGCGCGGGCAGGTTGGCGTCGGCCCACATCGGGATGGCGCGCCGGTAGCGGACGGGCTCGGCGCGGGCGGGGTCGTACCAGCCCATGCCGAAGCCGTCGGCGTTGACCGTGCCGTGCCGCTGCCGCCGGGGCGCGTACGACTGGGCGAGCAGGCCGTGCTCGGGCTCCTGGATCAGCGTGGCCAGGGCGCGGGGGGCGCCCAGCCAGGCCGCGTGCCGGCACACTAGGCCCGCTCCCCGTCACGGGCGCAGCGGAACCCGGTGAAGATCTGCCGGCGGATCGGGTAGTCCCAGTTCCTGAACGTGGTGCGGATCGCCGCCGGGTCGGCCGCCCACGAGCCGCCGCGCAGCACCCTGTACTCCTGGCCGAAGAAGACCTCGCTGTACTCCCGGTACGGGAAGCTGCGGAAACCCGGGTAGCCGTCGAACCACGTGCCGGTCCACTCCCACACGTCGCCGATCATCTGCTCGGTCCCGTACGCGCCGGCGCCGGCCGGGTAGGCGCCGAGCGGCGCGGGCCGGGCGGCGCGGTGGCCGAGGTTGGCCAGGTCGGGGGTGGGCTCGTGGTCGCCCCACGGGTATTTCCGTGCCCGGCCCGCCTCGGGGTCCCAGCCGCAGGCCTTCTCCCACTCGGCCTCGGTGGGCAGCCGCTTGCCCGCCCAGCGGGCGTAGGCGTCGGCCTCGTACCAGGACACGTGCTGCACCGGCTCGTCCATCGGCACGGGCTCGGTGCGGCCGAAGCGGGTGCGGTGCCAGGCGCCGCCGTCCTTGGTCCAGAACAGCGGGGCGAAGACGCCGATCCGCTGCCGCCACTCCCAGCCTTCCCGGGTCCACCAGCGGGGGTCGTGGTAGCCGCCGTCCTCGATGAACGCGGCGTAGGCGCCGTTGCCGACGGGCAGCCGGTCGATCCAGTAGCCGGGCAGGTCGACGCGGTGGGCGGGGCGCTCGTTGTCGTAGGCCCACGGCTGGCTGTCGGTGCCCATGAGGAAGGGGCCGGCGGGCACCAACACCTCGTCCCGTCCGGCGTTGCGGGCCGGCGGCAGGTGCCCGTCGCGTACCAGGCCGGGCTCCTTCGACAGCTGCAGCGTGGCCAGCATGGTCTCGTCGTGCTGGTGCTCGTGCTGGATGACCAGGCCGAAGACGAAACCGTCGCGGCGCAGCGGCGCGGGATCGTCGAAGTCGACGGCGTCCAGGACGTCGAGGACGCGGCCGCGCACGCCCTCGATGTAGCGGCGGGCCTCCGCCGGTCCGAGGATGGGCAGGCTGGGGCGATCCTTGCGCGGGGTCTTGAAGGCGTCGTAGATGTCGTCGATCTCGGGCCTGAGCGGTGTGATGCCGCCGGCCTCGCGCAGCACCCACAACTCCTCGTAGTTGCCGACGTGCGCGAGGTCCCACACCAGGGGCGACATCAGCGGTGAATGCTGGCGTACGAGCAGGTCGTCGTCCGCCTCCGTGTAGGTCAGGGACCGGCTGCGCACCGCGAGCAGATCGTTCGCGATGCGTTCCTTGAAGTCGCTCGTCAAGGCTGCTCCTTCGTCAGAGACCCTCGGCTTCGGCCGTGGGGAGTAGGTCAACTTTGTGCCTCTTCGGTCAGCCAGGCCGGCAGCCGCCGCCCCGGTTGTCTCACCAGGTCCATCAGGTCGGCCGCCGGGGAGCGGCCGGTCGTCACGTACCGGTCGGCGAACGCCGCCACCGCGCCGATCAGGGCGGGGGTGGCGCCCAGGCGGGGCAGCGCCTCGAGGGCGGCGCGGAAGCAGGCGTCCGCGGCGCGGGCGAGCCGGGGGTCGGACAGGCCGCGGCGCGCGGCCGCCGCCCAGGTCGCGCGCTCCGGCCCGGACCCTTGCCGCCACCGGGGTCCCAGGCAGGACTCGACGGCGGCGAGCGCGGCGTCGGCGGCGCGGTCGTCGCTGATCAGGGCGTGGGTGACGGCCACGCACACCGGCCAGTCCGCCGGACGCTGGGCGTCCAGGAAGCGGAGCTCCAGCCAGCCCCGGGGCCGCACGGGCGGGAACACCGTGGTGGCGTGGTAGGCCAGGTCCTCGGCGGTGGGCGGGCGCTCGCGCGAGCCCAGCCAGTCGCGGAAGGTCGAGCCGTCGCGGACGGTGCGGCAGCGTTCCTCGCCCTCCCGCACCAGCATGACGCGGGCGTCGAGCAGGTAGCGGGCCCAATCGTCCGCTGGGTCGGCGGACGCGGGTACGGGCGCCGTCCTGGTGGGGTCGAGGTGCTCCCACACGGCCTGGCGGCCCGACATCCATCCGCACGGCCGGCCCCGGCTCAGCGGCGAGTTGGCGAAGGCCGCGGTCAGCACCGGGCCGAGCAGGTGCGCCCGCTCCCACCGCGTCCGGGGTTGCTCCCCCAGGTCCAGGTTGACCTGGATGGACGCCGTGCAGCACATCATCAGCGCCCCGTACGGCCGGCCGAGGAACTCCGCCATCGCGTCGTACCGCGGCTGCTGTAACTGCCGTACCGCCGGGCGCATCGGGTCGAGGCCCACGCCCGCCAGCACCATGCCGTCGCGCGCCAGGGCCCGGCGGGCGGCGGCCACGTCGGCGGTGAGGCCGTCGATCGCGCCGGTCAGCGAGCCGGCCGGGCCGGACAGCTCCAGCTGGCCGCCCGGTTCGAAGGTGACCCGGCTCCCGCCGGGCAGTGGCGGCAACGCCCGCTCGACCCTGTCCATGGGGACGTGGCGGGTGGCCGACGTGCGGTCGAAGACGAGGAACTCCAGCTCCACGCCCACCCGGTCGTCACCGGTGGAGCGGAAGCACCGGTGCGCGTAGTCCCCGACCTCCGAGGCGTCTCTGAGCGGCGAGCCCTCGGCCGTGAGCCCGATCATCGTCTTGCCCTCGCGTGGCACATGGCTCTATAGAGCCGCCAGCCGCGCGAGCGTTACGGGGGAATTGTCAGGATTGTCGCCGCTGCTTGAAGGCGGACATCAGCCGCTCCCGCGTGCGGTCCGTCAACTTCTCCGGAGGCTGGTCGCCGACCGCCCGGATGGTGACGCGGAACTGGTGGACGTAGCGCCGGCAGTCGTCACAGCAGGCCGCGTGGGTCTCGAACCCGGCGCGGTCGGGCGGGTCGAGGGCGTCGTCGAGGTAAGCGGTAATGGATTCCACCAGTTCGCCGCACGTGAACCGCTTCACGACGTTAACCGCCTTACCTTCCGCGTATTGAACCGTTTCACCTATTCTGGCTGCTTCACCGACTCGAAGTAACTCTCCAACAGATCGCGGACCGCCGCACGGGCTCGATGCAGCAGCACCCGCTGGTTGACGGCGGAGATCTCCAGGATCTCGCACACCTCCTCGGAGGTGCATCCCTCGACGTCGCGCAGCGTGATCACGATGCGCTGCCGCGGGGGCAACGTCGCCAGCGCCTCGCCGATCAGGCCCCGCACCTCCGCGGCGAGCGCCTGCCCTTCAGGCGTCGGCCAGGCCGCGGGTGCCTCCTTCCAGCTTGCCGGCAGGGCCGCGTCGATCCCGTCGAACCGGGCGGGATCGACGGCCGGGCCGGCGTCCCGCTCGAAGGCGCTCCACGGCAGTGTACGGCTCTCCCGCACGCTGCGCTTCTTCGCCGTGTTCACGAGGATGCGGTAGACCCAGGTCTTCACGGACGAGCGCCCCTCGAAACCGTCGATGGCGCCGATCACCGCCAGCCACGTGTCCTGCACGACCTCTTCCGCGGAGTCGTCGGTGGAGACGTACGAGCGGGCCACCCGCAGCATGCCCCGCGCCCAGGTGTCGAGCAGCGTCGCGAACATCTCCTCGTCGCCCGCCCGAAGAGCGGAGACGACGACGTCATCCGGGGGCAGCCCGCTGCCCGCGAGGGACCCCACGATCGCTTCCTCCCCGTAGCGTTGGGGACATCATCACATCCCGCCGTCCACCGCTTCCACCGCACCGCTTCCATCGGGGCCGCCTCCGCTCTCGGGCTGTGCATGGCGCGATCGGAAGTCATCGTGAACGGCCGCTACGACATACCCGTTTTCCACCTGTGATCACAGATCATGACCCTTCCTTTGCCCGGCCGCCGGGGAGGCCGGGCAGGCGGGGCAGCACGCCAGGCGAGGGAGCGCGCCAGGCGAGGGAGCGCGCCAGGCTGGACGCGCTCGCGCCGGCACGCGGGTCAGGCCCGGTGCATGGGCGTCCAGACCGTCATCGGCCCGGCCCCGCGGTTGGCCCACGCGTAGTACGGGACGAACGTGAGATCGGCCGGGCCCGCGTGCTCCGGGTCCTGGGGGGCGACGGCGGTGCGGTAGGGAAAACCGCCGTCGTCCTCCCGGTGCACGTGGACCCGGCCGCGCGCGGTGACCGGCACCACGTCGGCGGGCAGGCCGGCGACCGCGCTCGCGTCGCGGAGGTCCGCCGCGGCCAGGCACAGGTCGTCGACGATCACCCCCGGGTGGTCGGCCTGCTCCAGGCAGTAGACCAGCGGCCCGCGCTCGACCGCGACCTGGCCGCGGGCGACGTCGAGCCGGGGCACGGCGGCCGTCAGCCTGGGGCGGATCGCGAGGTCCAGCACCACCCGGTCGCCCGGCCGCCACGTCCTGCGCACGCGGTGGTAGCCGCCCGGCTCGGCCGGCCGCCCGTCGATGCCGGCCGCCTCGACACCGGCCGCGTCGGCCCAGGCGGGGATGCGGGCCGACAGCGTCCACGGGTGGTCGGGGGTCTCCTTGACCACGATCTCGACGCGGCCGGTCCACGGGTAGCCGGTCTCCACCTCCAGCAGCACGCCGCCGGCGCGCACGGTGCCGGGCGCGTACAGGTGGAGCTGGACGCCGTCGCCGTCGCGGGTGGCCAGGTAGTGGTCGAGGGAGGAGAACAGGCGCATCACGTTCGGCGGGCAGCAGGCGGTGCCGTACCAGCCCTGCCGGCCCCGCGCGGGGGCGCGCAGGTCGTCGGGGTCCGCGCCCGCGCGCACGCGCAGCGCGTTGACGTAGAAGAAGTGCTCGCCGTCGAGCGAGACGCCGGGCAGCACGGCGTTGTAGAGGGTGCGCTCGATCAGGTCGGCGAACGCGGCGTCGCCGGTCGCCAGCAACATCCGCCACGACCACTGGATGCTGCCGATCGCCGCGCAGGTCTCGCAGTACGCGGTGTCGGGCGCCAGCTCGTGGTGGCCGCCGAACGCCTCGCCGTACCAGTTGGAGCCGAGACCGCCGGTCAGGTAGGTCTTGGTGGCCACCATGTCGCGCCACTGCCGGTCGAGGGCGGCGAGCAGGTCGAGGTCGGAGGTCTCGACGGCGACGTCGGTCGCTCCCGCGGCGAGATACATCGCGCGCACGGCGTGCCCCTCGACCGTGGTGGCCTCGGCGACCGGCACGCGGTCCTGCCGGTAGCCGGGGCCGTGGTGGCCCTTGAGCTGGATGAGCGAGCGGCCCCTCGCGGCCACCTGGCGGGCGGCGAGATCGAGGTACGCGGGCGCGCCGGTCTCGCGGTGCAGCTCGGCCAGGCCCATCTCGACCTCGGGGTGACCGTCGAGCGCGTCCCCGGGGAGGTCCTTGGCCAGGTGGTCGGCGAAGCGGGCGGCGACCCGCAGCAACGTCTCGTCGCCGGTGGCGCGGCGGCCCGCGACGGCGGCCTGCATGAGGTGGCCCGCGCAGTAGAGCTCATGGCTGGAGGCCAGGTCGGAGTAACGTCGCCGGCCGGTGAGCTGGGTGTGCGTGTGGAGGTAGCCGTCGGCGCACTGCGCGGCGGCGACCAGCTCCGACGCCTCCGCGTACGACCGGGCGAGGCCGTCGTCCTCGCGCCTCCCCCGCTCCCAGGCCAGCGCCTCCAGCCACTTGTAGACGTCGGAGTCGGCGAAGACCTTCCCCCGGTGTTCGGCGGGGTGTTCCCCTCCGGCGCCGCGGGCGGCGTGCCGCAGGTTGTCGAAGGCGCCGGAGTCGCGCACCCGCTCGCCGCCGAGCGGGATGGTCACCGCGCGGTTGACCCGCTGCCGCGCCCCCCAGAACCCGTCCTGGAGGCGGGCTCCCGTCACGGGCCGCAGGGTCACCGCCGCACCAGCACCTGGCCGCACCACCGGATCAACGCTCATGCCACCATCCTCCCTCACCGTTACATATACAACAAGATACGAATATCTATGCACACCTTGACGCGAGTCAACCGGCGAAGCAGGCTGAATGTGACATCTATGCACAGTTGAATATTTATGTGCGACGAAGGGATGGCCCATGCCAGAGATCCCCGACACCGTGCTGCTCGAAGAGCGGGCCGAGCTGGCGATGAACGCGGTGGCCGGACTGCCCGACGCGGACATGGACGGCATTCCGTACTTCAGCGCCGACCTGCTCGCCCGGCCCGCGGCACTGCGGCACGGCGACTGGGACTACGGCTCCAGCCACGGCCGGCTGCTCGACGCGTGCCTGCTCGCCCGGCACATGACGGGCAAGGACACCTGGCGGGAGGTCGAGGACGGCTTCAGGCGGCGGCTGACGAGCTTCTTCGGCCCCGACGGGCTGAGCTATCGGCGGGCCCGCCCCGACGCCGGCTGGGCCCCGAACGCCAACCTCATCGACCAGCGTGCCGTGCTCCTGTCGCTCACCACGTGGTACGTGTCCGACGGCGACCCCAAGGCCAGGGAACTGGCCGACCGGCACGTGGCCGCGCTCAAGCGGATCGCGATCAAGGAGCGGGACGTCTGGTTCTACCCCGCCTCCGAGTACACCCCCGACGGCTGGCCGTCCCCGAACGCCATCGCGCTGCACCTGGCCCCCGACCCGGCGTCGTTCAGCGGCCGGCTGATCATGCCACTGCTCCGCTACCACCAGGCGACCGGCAACGAGGACGCGCTGGAGCTGTGCGGCTGGTTCGCCCGGCTGATCGTGCACAAGAGCGGCGTCTACCACGAGGACGGCAGCTTCAACGCGGCCCGCGCCTACCGCAGCGGCCACTTCCACACCCGCCTCGGCACCCTCGAAGGGCTGGCACGCTACGCCCGCCACACCGGCGACCACGAGCTGACCGCGTTCGTACGCCGCTCCTACGACTGGGCGCTCACCCAGGCCACCCGGTTCGGCTGGACGCCCGGCGACCTCGAAGGCCAGCGCTACGAGCACGAGAGCTGCTCCCTGGTCGACCTGATCGGCACCGGCGTCACGCTCGCCCGGTCCGGGCACACCGGCTACTGGGGCGTGGTGGAGCGGTTCCTGCGCAACCACCTCGTCGAGTCCCAGCTGCTCGACCTGGGCTGGGTCGAGTCGGCCCCCGACACCTCGGGCGACGAGCCCGGCTGGGTGACGCATGTGCGGGTGGGCGAGCGGGTGCGCGGCGCCTTCGCCGGGTACGGCGCGCCCAACGACTACGTCTGCGACATCGAGCTGGGCCGCGGGCACACCGCCGACGTGCAGGCGTGCTGCGTCGGCTCCGGCCTGCGCGGGCTGTTCTGGGGGTGGAACTCCATCGTCACCGGCGACGACCGTGACGTGCGGGTCAACCTGCTGCTCACCCGGGCCACCGAGCGGGTCACCGTGCTCAGCCACCTCCCCCACGAGGGCCGCGTCGACCTCGACGTGCACCAGGACCTGCGCGAGCTGCGGATGCGGGTGCCCGAATGGGCCGGGTACGCCAAGGTGCGCGTGACCCGCGACGGCGACGGGTTCGGCGGGACCGAGACGGGGGCGTGGGCGCCCGACGGCTACCTGTCCGTCCGCGCGCCCAGGCGGGGCGAGCGCGTCACCGTCACGTTCCCCGTGCCCGAGTCGACGAGCACGGAGGTCGCGTCCGGCCGGGAGTTCCAGGTGCGCTGGCGCGGCGACGACGTGATCGGCATCAGCCCCGAGGGCACCGCCCGGCCGATGTACAGCGGGCGCAAGATCCACCCCACCGCGCCACGGCGCCACTACACGCTGGCCCGGCCGGCCACGGAATGGGCCTGGTGAACGCGGTGAGCGGATGGACTCTCCCCGCGGTTCCGGCCGGCGCCGCGCTGCACCCGTACGACCTGCGCTGCGAGCACCTCGGCACCCCGCAGGGCATCGCCGCCAGGGCGCCCAGGCTGAGCTGGCGGCTGGCCTCCGACCGGCGCGGCGACGCGCAGGCCGCGTACCGGATCACGGTCCGCTCCGGCGGCGCTCTGGCCTGGGACAGCGGCTGGATCGACGGCCAGGACACCAGCGCCTCTTACGGGGGCGCGCCGCTGGCGTCGTTCGCCCGCTACACCTGGCAGGTCCATGTCCGGCCCGCGGACGGCCCAAGCGAAGGCGCGGTCGCGGCGGCCGAGTCGTGGTTCGGCACCGGCGTGCTGCACCCGGACGAGTGGGCGGCCGCCTGGATCGGCCACGACCCGGAGACCCTGCCCCCGTTCGAACCGCCGGCCGACGACCGTGAGCCCCGCAGCGTACGCACCGGGTCCCTGCCCGCGCCCCGCTACTTCCGGCGCGTCGTCGACCTGTCACCGGTGACCGCCGTACGGATCGCGTGCACCGCCCGCGGCCTGTACGAGCTGCGCGTCAACGGCCACCGGGTGGGCGACGGCGAGCTGACCCCCGGCTGGACCGACTACCGCTACCGCGTCCCGTACCAGGTGTACGACGTCACCGACCTGATCGGCGACGGCCCCGCCTGCGTGGGGGCGGTGCTCGCGGACGGCTGGTGGTCGGGCAGCCTCGGCTGGGACGGCCGGCAGCAGGCCCAGCGGTACGGCAGGCGTCCTGAACTGCTCGTCCAGCTCGTGGCCGAGCACGCCGACGGCTCGCGCACGGTCGTCGGCACCGACGGGAGCTGGCGGGAGAGCACCGGGCCGCTGCGCTACGCCGACCTGCTGATGGGCGAGTGGTACGACGCCCGCCTGGAACAGCCCGGCTGGGACCTGCCCGGCTTCGACGACTCGTCGTGGGCCCCCGTCCGCGTCGTGGACACCGACCACGACGTCCTCGTGCCCGCCGCGGCCGGGCCCGTCCGCGTCACCGAGGACCTCGTGCCCGTCGAGACCCGGCGGGACGGCGACGGCCGTACCATCGTCGATCTGGGGCAGAACATCGCCGGCCGGGTGCGGCTGACGCTGCGCGGCGCCCCGGCCGGCACCCGCGTCACGCTGCGCCACGGCGAGACGCTCGACGACGGCGGCGGCCTCTACACCGCCAACCTGCGCTCGGCCGAGGCGACCGACCACTACGTGGCCGCGGGGCTGCCGGAGGAGACGTTCGAGCCGAGCTTCACCGTCCACGGCTTCCGCTACGTGGAGGTCACCGGGCACGCCGACGTCGAGCTGGTCGGCCGGGCCATGCACTCGGACACGCCGGTCGCCGGCGAGTTCTCCTGCTCCGACGCCATGGTGCGGCGGCTGACGAGCAACATCCGGTGGAGCCAGCGGGGCAACTTCGTGTCCGTGCCGACCGACTGCCCGCAGCGGGACGAGCGGCTCGGCTGGACCGCCGACGCGCAGGTGTTCCTGCCCACCGCCTGCTACAACGCCGACGTGGCCGCGTTCTTCACCGGCTGGCTGGCCGACCTGCGCTGCGCGCAGACCCCCGAGGGCGCGGTGCCCGACGTGGTGCCGCACGTGATGACGGAGCGGCACGGCGCCCCCGGCTGGGGCGACGCCGCCACGGTCGTGCCGTGGCACCTCTACCGGGTCTACGGCGACGAGCGGGTCCTGCGCGACAGCCTGCCCAGCATGCGCCGGTGGGTGGACCACGTCGAACGCCACAACCCGGGCCTGGTCTGGCGTGACCGGGTGGGCAGCCACTACGGCGACTGGCTGCAGGCGGGCGTGCGCACCTCCCGGGACGTGATGGCCACCGCGTACTTCGCGCTGAGCGCCGACCTCACCGCCAGGGCCGCCTCCGTGCTGGGTCTCGCGGACGTCGCCGAACGGTACGCGGGGCTGCGGGCGCGGATCGGGGACGCGTTCGTGCGGGAGTTCGTGTCCGCCGACGGGCGGGTCTCGGGCGACACGCAGACGGGATACCTGCTGGCGCTCGCGCACGACCTCGTCCCCGACGACCTGGTGCCCGCGGCCGTGGGGCACCTGGTGGCCGACCTGGAGCGGCGGGGGCGGCGGCTGACCACCGGGTTCGCCGGGGTGGGGCTGCTCGGCCCCGTCCTGTCCGCGTACGGACGCCACGACCTCGCCTACGACCTGCTGCACGACGACCGCTACCCGTCCTGGGGCTACTCGATCAAGCGCGGGGCCACCACGATCTGGGAGCGGTGGGACGGCTGGACGGAGGAGAACGGCTTCGGGCCCGTCGCGATGAACTCCTTCAACCACTACGCGCTGGGCTCGGTGGGCGAGTGGCTGTACAGCGGGGTGGCGGGGATCGGGCAGGAGGAGGACTCGGTGGGGTTCCGGCGGCCGCTCATCCGGCCGCTGCCCGGAGGCCGGCTGCGGTGGGCGGCCGCGGCGTACGACACGC
The DNA here is from genome assembly GCF_004348685.1 of Nonomuraea deserti. Lineage (GTDB taxonomy): Bacteria > Actinomycetota > Actinomycetes > Streptosporangiales > Streptosporangiaceae > Nonomuraea > Nonomuraea deserti. The sequence goes on from NZ_SMKO01000009.1 coordinate 35,996, forward strand.
CGCTGGGGCGGCTGAGCAGCCGGTGGGAGGTCTCCGAGGGCGCGTTGACGCTGGAGGTGCGCGTCCCGCCGGGCGCGCTGGCCACCGTGCACGTGCCCACCACGGACCCGGCGTCGGTCCGCGAGTCCGGCACGCCGGTGACCGTCGGGCCGGCGGCACCGCAGACCGGCGACCGGCGGGCGCGGGTCTCGGGCGTCGCGGGGGTCTCCGGCGTCTCGGAGGTCTCGGGGGTCTCGGGGGTCTCGGGCGTCGCGGGGGTCGAGGCGGCCGGGGTCTCCGGCTCGGCGCTGGTGTGCCGGGTCGCGTCGGGCCGGTACACGTTCACCGCGTCGTGGGGACGGTGACGGGCCGGCCCGTCACCACGTGGGCCGCCGCCGCCGAACGGCTCGGCGGCGGCCTGCGTGACCTGACCGTGCGCAACATCGTGCGGACCACCGTGGGCGGGAGCGGCCTGCGCGTACGGCTGACCAACGCCTTCGGGGACCGGCCCGTGACGTTCGGGCGCGTCTGCGTGGGCGTCCCGTCGGCGGGGGCGGCGCTGCAGCCGGGGTCGAACCGGATGCTGACGTTCGGCGGGAGCCCCGAGGTCACGGTGCCGCCGGGCGCGACGATTCTCAGCGACCCGCTCCCCGTACGGGTGCGCCCGCGCCGCCGTCTAGCGATCAGCCTGTACGTCCGGGGCGAGGCGGGGACGCTGACGGGCCGCAACCGCGCCACCGCCCCCGCGTGCCCGCCGCCCGTCCTCACCCCGCAGCCCGCCACCCACGCCCACCGGCCACTGCGCGACCGGCATTCGTGCGCCGAGCGGGAACCCGCCACCTCGCCGGCCTACCGGTCGGTCCCCGGTGACCATGCCGCCGACGAGGGCTCGGGGGCCTTCACCGAGGAGGTGGCGGTCTGGCACTGGCTGGACGCGCTGACGGTCACCGCGCCCACCCCCGTGTCGACCGTGGCGGTGCTGGGAGACTCGATCGCCACCGGTGTCGGCTCCGAGACCGGCCACGGCTGGGTGGACCTCCTCGCCGACCTGGCCGCCGAGGGATCGCCACCACTGGCCGTGGTCAACGAGGGCGTCTCCGGCGGCCGCGTGCTGACGGCGGGCACCGGACGCCCCGCCGAGGCCCGCCTGACCGCCGAGGTCCTGACCAAACCCGGCATAGCCGTCGTGATCCTGTTCGCCGGGCTCAACGACCTCGGGGCGGGCGCGCGGGCGGGTGACCTCATCGCCGCGTACGCCCGCATCGCCGCGACCGCCCGCGCCGCCGGGGTCCGCGTGGTCGGCGGCACGCTCACCCCGTACGCGGGCGCCGATTACCACACCGAGGAGGGGGAACGAGCGCGACAGGAGGTCAACGCGTACGTCCGGAGCGCGGGCGCGTTCGACGGCGTGGCCGACTTCGACGCCGCCCTCCGCGACCCCGCCGACCCTGCCCGCCTGCTCCCCCGCCACGACTGCGGCGACCACCTCCACCCGAGCACGTCCGGCCACCAGTCGATGGCCGCCGCGGTCCTGGGGAGGCAGCACACCGCTGAGGTCAGGCGGCGGGCATGACGCCGAGGGCGGTCAGGAGCATCGGCATGGCCATCAGGATCAGCCCCAGGGCGACGGGCCCGCCCAGGACGCCGAGGGCGATGACGCCCTTACGAATCTGCAGGCGCCGCGAGTAGGAGATCGCCAGGGCGCCGAATCCGATCGCCATCAACGTGAAGAACAGCACGTAAGCGACTCCGGCCAGGGTGATCTGGTCGGCCGAGCCCATCAGGCCCAGCGCCATGCCGATCGCTTGACCGACGGCGCCGAGAGCGTAGATGGACAGCAGGGCGAACGCGCTCCACAACACCACGCCCAGAACCGCCGGGGGGAGGGTCCTGGGGCGGCCGGCGATCGACGACAACGCCGCACCCGCACCCACCACCTTCAGGACGACGACCAGCCAGTTCATCACGAGAAGGCCTGATGCGTACGCGGCGTAGGGGCCGCCGTCGAAACGACCGGTCAGCTCGAAGATGACGTTGACGACGGCGAAGCCGACGCAGCACAGGGCCACCAGCAGGCCGGTCACGACGATACGCGTGCCGGGTCGCGCGGGGGCTTCGGCACGATCAGGAGAAAACGCGGGGGAACCCATGTGACCAGTCGACATGCGTCCCGCACCTCGTGTCCTCCCCTGCGAGAGGGAATCTCCCGCCGGGGTCTACCCCTGTGGTGGGAGACGTGCCGTCACACCTCAAGACCGGGGGGCGGTTCTGGGCGGTGGATGCCGCGGGGGCGGTAGCCGAGAGCGCCGGAGAGACCCAGGTAATCGGCGAGCAGCCAGATGATGGCCAGCCACATCTCCGTGCCCTGGAGGCCCGGCAGGCGGGCCGCGCCGGTGCCGCCGGTGAGGGCGAAGCTGAGGCCCGCGCCGTCCTGCCAGCCGCCCAGCGCGCGGCGCAGGTGCCGCCGGGCCCACGCCTCGCCCTCCTCGCGGCGGTGCGCCGTCTGCCTGCCCGCCAGCCACAGCGGGTGGATGACGTCCAGCACGTTGCAGGCGTTGCCGGTGTCCCCATGGAAGTAGCGGGGGTCGCGGGCGTGGGCGAGCACGGTGTCGACGGCCCGCTCCGGGTACGGCAGCGGCAGCCCGAACTGCGCGTACGTGCCCCTCGTGAGCCGGTAGAAGCCGTTGACCACCATCAGCCAGCCGGCGTCGGAGTCGGGCTCGCCCCACATGCCGTGGCTCGGCCGGCAGCGGGTGGTCAGCCAGCCGTACAGGGTCTCGAGGTCGCCGCGCAGCCCGAAGCCGGCGACGTTGCGGTAGAGGCCGGTGCCGATGGCGTCCACCACCGAGCCCGACGTCCAGGCCTCGCGGTCCCAGTCGAGTGCGTCGAGCGCGGCGGTCAGGTCCTTGCCGGTGAGGTCGTGGACGGCGTGGACGGGGTGCTGGAAGCCGGTGCCGAGCAGGTCGAGCGCGTAACCGGCGCAGAGCACGTGGTACGCCGTGACGCCCTCCAGCTCCGGCCCGCCGCCGGAGTCCTCCGGCCCGCCGCCGCCCTGGTCGGGCGTGCGTTCCGGGGAGCCCGGGGCGCCGATCTCCGGGATCAGTCCCGTGGCGGGGTCCTGGCGGTCGCGCAGGAAGGCGACGATCTCCTCGCGCGCGGGCACCGGCGGCGGGCCGCCAAGGAGCAGGTCGGCGATCTCCACGGCGTCGCACCAGGCGCGTACGGTGGGCGGGGCGTCCGGGCGGTCGACGTACCGCTCGCCCGTCCAGCAGCGGGCGAGCACCGCCTCGGCCTGGTCCCTGGCGCGGTCGGCGAAGGCGGCGAGCAGCCCCTCCAGGTCGCCCCCAGGGCGTGACCCCGTGCGGCGGTCGCGGATGGGGCGGGCCGGGTTGCCGGCGACCATGGCCCAGGCGGGCACGTCCTTGGTGACGACCGCGCCCGCGCCGACGACGGCGTGGGCGCCGATGGTGACCCCGTCGAGGACGACGACGTTGGAACCGATCCACACGTCGTCGCCGATGGTGATGCCCTTCGAGCTGATCGGCTGGCGGAACACCGGCCGATCGGGCTCGACGCCGTGGTTGAAGCCGAGCAGGGACGTGTGGGCGCCCACGCGTACGGCGTCGCCGAGCACGACGCGGCCCCGCGCCACGGCGTACGGGTTGAGCGTGCAGTCGTCTCCCATGACGAGGGTGTCGGTGACGTAGGCGTGGGCGGCGATGTAGCTGTGGTCGCCCATGCGCAGGCTGTCGGCGTGGACGGCCGCGAGCGGGGAGACGAAGACCTTCTCCGAGGCCTCGACGGCGATCCTGGCGCGCAGTCCGGCCAGGTGGCTCTCCTGGGCGCGGCGGTCCTCGTCGGTCGCGTGGTCCCAGTACAGCCACGGGCAGAAGTCGAACTTCGACGTCATCGGTAACTCCTTCGCGGGGGCTCCGGGGAGGACAGGGTCATCGACCAGGTGTGGCGGCGGACCGGCAGCCGGTACCGCTCGGGCAGCGCGGGACCGCAGGAGGCGCTGCCGAGGCCCTGCTGGCCGTGGTCCAGGTTGAGCCAGACCCGGCCGGAGTCGGCCAGGTCGTGCGGGTGGAGCGCGGCGGCCAGCGCCTCGCTCGTCCACCGGCGGGCGGTGAAGTCCAGGTGCGGCTCGCCGTCCACGCGCACCGTCGGCAGGCCGTCGCCCGACAGTTCAAGCCAGCGGGTCCCGACGTGGTTGCCGTTCTCCTGCGGGAAGACGTACGGGGTCTGCAGGTCGTCGATCGTACGGGCGAAGCGGCCGACGCGGGCGGCGGCCAGGCTGTCGGCGTACGACTCGCCGGGGCCGCGGCCGAACCACGCGACGTCGGTGTAGCCGCCGGGGAGGGCGAACCTGGCGCCCATGCGCGGCGGGGTGACGCTGAGGTGGCCGTAGGCGGTGTCGTGCCAGTCGCCGACGGGCTCGGCCTCGATCGTCAGGTGGAGCGCGCCGTCCCGCAGGCGCCAGGTGTACGTGGTGCGGAAGCCCAGGGTGCGGGTGGCCGGGCCGCTGCGTCCGCGCACCACGAGCGTGCGGTCGTCCGGGCGTTCGACGCTCGCGGTGCGGTGCATGAAACGGTCGAGGCCGACGGCCTCCCAGTCGGCGGCGAGCGCGTTCCTGGGGCCCTGGCCGCGATCGTTCTCGGTGGGTGCCCGCCACACGTCCAGCACCGGCCCGTCGAGCTCGGCGTCCCCCAGGCTGATCAGCCGCCCGCTCCTGCCGTCGAACGCCGCCGCGCCCAGGCGCACGACACCCGCCCCTGCCCGAGGCGGGGCCCCGGCGGGGGGCACGGCGGAAGGCTCGGCGGACGGCGCAGCGGAAGGCTCGGCGGCGGGCTCGATGGACGGCGCGGCGGAAGGCTCAGTGGAGGGCTCGGCGGCGGGCTGGGCCGGGCGGCGGTGGGTGCCGGAGCCGAGCCGGGCCTGGGTCCAGGCGATGACGTGGCCGGCGGGCGCCCAGCGGGCGGGGGCGGCGAGCGACGCCTCGACGGTGAGCCAGGTCTCGCCCTCCGCCGCGACCGCCATGGCGGGAAGGCGAGCGCGCACCGTCTCCCGGGCCGGGCAGCGCGGCACGGGGAGCGTCCCGCCGTGCCAGGGCTCGCCGTCCACTTCCGTGGACCAGCGGAACTCCAGGTGGGCGAGGTCGATCAGGTCGTGCTTGTTGGTGACGGCCACCTCTCCCGCGACCGTGTCCACGGCGAGCCCCACGGGCGCGATGGCGGCGCGCAGCCCGGCCAGGCCCGGCGAGGGCGTGCGGTCGGGGAACAGCAGCCCGTCCAGGCAGTAGCGGCCGCCGTTCGGCTGGTGGTCGATGTCGCCGCCGTGCCGGTGGTAGGGGCGGCCGTGCTCGTCGGTCCCGGCCAGCCCGTGGTCGATCCACTCCCACACGAACGCGCCGCAGAACCGCTCGTACGACTCCAGAATGGCCTGGTAGCCGGCCAGCGAGCCGGGCCCGTTGCCCATGGCGTGGGCGTACTCGCACAGCAGGAACGGCAGCCCGCGCCGCCGCACGTCGTCAGGCGACTCCGCGGTCACCCCCGCCGGCGTCTCCTCCTTGCGCTGCCCGATCCGCTCCAGGTCGTCCAGCGACGGGTACATCAGGCTGTAGAAGTCGGAGTGGCGGTAGCTCGGGTCGCGTTCGTAGTGCAGGGGCCTGGTCGGGTCGCGCTCGCGGATCCAGCGTTCGATGTCGCCGAACGCCACACCGCTCCCGCTCTCGTTGCCGAGCGACCAGACGACCACGCTGGGATGGTTCTTGTCGCGCTCGACCATCCGCCGGGCGCGGTCGAGCAGGGCGTCGCGCCACATCGGCTCGGCGGGCGGGTTGCCCTCCCAGCCCGCGTAGATGAAGCCGTGCGTCTCGATGTCGCACTCGTCGACGACCCACAGGCCGTACTCGTCGCACAGCCGCAGGAACTCGGGGTGCGGCGGGTAGTGGGCGGTGCGGACGGCGTTGACGTTGTGCCGCTTCATCAGCTCGATGTCGCGGATCATGGTGGCGCGGTCGAGCGAGCGGCCGCGTACGGGGTCGTGCTCGTGCCGGTTGACGCCGCGGAAGAGCACCGGTTCGCCGTTGACGAGCAGCCGGCCGCCGGCGATCTCGACGGTCCTGAAGCCGACGGGCAGGTCGATCGTCTCGCCGGCGGCGCGGAGGGTGCCGCGGTAGAGGCGGGGGTGTTCGGCGCTCCACGGCTCGACGTGCGCGACCGTGACCTCCTCGCCCGTGGGCGCGGCGATGCCGAGCTCGGGGATCTCGACCAGGCCCGGGGCGTCGGCGGTGACCAGGAGCGCGCCGGAGCCGGTGGCGGCGTCGTAGGAGGCCCGGACGGTGAGGTCGTCGATGCCGTCCTCGGGCCTGGCCAGCAGCTCCACGTCGCGGAAGATGCCGGGCAGCCACCACATGTCCTGGTCTTCCAGGTAGCTGCCGGACGACCAGCGCTGCACGCGTACGGCGAGCAGGTTGCCGCCGGCCCGCACGAGCCCCGTGACGTCGAACTCGAAGGGCAGCCGGCTGCCCTTCGAGTGCCCGAGCAGCTCGCCGTTGAGCCAGACGGTGCCGCAGGAGTCGACCCCCTGGAAGCGCAGCACGGTCCGGCCGGCGGGCCAGTCCGCGGGCACCTCGAAGCGGAGCCGGTAGTCGCCGGTCGGGTTGTCGTCGGGCAGGTGGGGCGGGTCGATGGGGAACGGGTAGGCGGTGTTGGTGTAGAGGGGCCGGCCGTGGCCCTCCAGCACCCAGTGCGACGGCACCCTGATCGTGTCCCAGCCGCCGTCGTCGAGCGCCGGGTCGGGGAGCGCGGGACCCGTTCCCGCGGCGGTGTCCGAGAGGCGGAAGCGCCACAGGCCGTTGAGCGACAGCCGCGGCGCGTCGGAGACGAAGTCCGCGCGCGCCGCCCGCCGCCCGGAGCCCGGCCCGGGGTCCTCGTGGAAGTCGACCATCCGAACGTCCCTCCGGTGAGACAAAACGTTTTAAGCCTATACGCGGTGATCCGCCGACACCATCCCTCTCTTGCCTCCGACGATCCGCCGCCCTGGCTCGGGACACAGGAAACGGGACAGCAACGAAGCGCCCTCAGGGCATTGACATGAGAGGCTGAATAAATATATCATTCGGTAAATCGTTTTAAGATATGCCACCGGTCCGTCACGACCTGGGGAGGAGGCAAGAGCCCCCATGACGCCACCGCCCCCCACCCGCAGCCCCGGCATCCGCTTCGGCACGGCCTACTATCCCGAATACCTCCGCTCCCCCGATCCGAAGCGCGACCTCGACCTGATGGCCCAGGCCAAGATCGACAGCATTCGCGTCGGCGAATCCGTCTGGTCCACCTGGGAGCCCCGCGACGGCGAGTTCGACCTCGACTGGCTGACGCCCGTCCTGGACGCGGCGCACGAGCGCGACATCGGCGTGCTGCTGGGCACCCCGACGTACGCCATCCCGCCCTGGCTGCAGCGCAAGCACCCCGAGCTGGCCATCGTGCGCGCCGGCGGAGCCCGCATCCCCTGGGGCGCGCGACAGGAGGTCGACTTCACCTCGCCGGCCTTCCTGCGCCACGCCGAGCGTGTCATCCGCGCCGTCGTCGGCCGGCACGGCGGCCACCCCGCCGTGATCGGGATCCAGCTCGACAACGAGCCGGGACTGCACCTCATCCACAACGAGCCGGTGTTCGAGCGGTTCACCGCCTGGCTCGCCGAACGGTACGGCGACGTCGGACGGCTGAACGAGGAATGGGGGCTGGCGTACTGGTCGCACCGCCTGGGCGACTGGGCCGAGCTCTGGCGGCCCGACGGCAACACCACCCCGTCGTACGACCTCGCGTGGCGGCGCTTCCAGGCCGAGCTCACCACCCGGTTCATCGCCTGGCAGGCCGCTCTCGTGCGGGAGCTGGTGCCCGGCGACCGCGCGCTCACCACGTGCCTGGCCTACCAGCGGCCGGCCCTGGACGACGTACGGCTGTCCGAGCACCTGACCGTCACCAGCGGGAACGCCTACTACCTGGCGCAGGACGCGCTGACCCGCGACGCCGAGGACCGGCCAGCCGAGCTCGGCTGGTTCGCCGCCGGGCCCGACGCGCTGTTCCAGGCGGCCGACCGCATGTACGGCTCCAAGCAGCGCCGCTACTGGGTGACCGAGACGAACGCGACGTCGATCGCCGGATCCCAGCTCAACGTCACGCCCTACGACGGCCAGCTCCGCCAGGCGGCCTGGGCGCTGGTCGCGCGCGGCGCGGAGATGATCTCTTACTGGCACTGGAACACGCTGCACGACGGCGCCGAGACGTATTGGGGCGGCATCCTCGGGCACGCCGTGACGCCGGGCCGGATCTACGACGAGATCGCGGCGCTGGGCGCGGAGCTCGACCGGGCGCGCGACGACCTCGACGGGCTCACCCCCGACGCCGACGTAGGGTTCGTCCACTCCCCCGACAGCAAGTGGGCGCTGGCGTTCCAGCCGCCGCTCACGCTCGACGGGCGCAGCCCCGACCGCGACTCCTACGAGCGGATCGTCGCGGCCTTCTACCAGGGGGCGAGCGACGCGGGGCTGCAGGCGGGGTTCGTGACGCCCGAGCAGTTCGGAGCCCGGCGCTTCCCCGTCGTGGTGGCGCCCGCCCTCTACTGCCTGTCCGACGCGACGGCCGAAGCGCTCACTGGATACGTGCGCGACGGCGGGCATCTGGTGCTGACCTTCCGCACCGGGTACGCGGACGAGGAGGCGCGGGCGCGGCCCGAGGTGGCGCCGGGGCCGCTGCGCGAGCTGGCCGGGGTGCGCTACCTGGAGTACTCGACGATGCTCGGCCCCGTCCCCGTGCACGGGCTCGGGAAGCAGGGGGTGGCCCGCGCCTGGGCGGACGCGCTGGAGCCGGAGGGGGCCGAGGCGCTGGCCCGCTACGACCATCACCACTTCGGCCGCTGGCCCGCCGTCACCGAGCACCGCGTCGGGCGCGGCACGGTGACCTACGTCGGCACCCTGCCCGGCAGGGAGCTGGCGGCGGCGCTGTTCCGCCGCATCGCCGCCCGGGCCACCGAACAGCACGCTGCCCCGCTGGTCGGCGAAGGCGGGCAGCCGCAGGTCACCGTGCGCTCCGCGGTGAACGCGCGCGGGCAGCGCCTCTGGTTCGTGCACAACTGGTCCGACCGCGAGCACGCGGTGACCGTGACCCGGCCGGCCGTCGAGATCACCGGGCAGCGGCGGCCCCTCGACCGGGGCCCGCTCCGGCTGGCCCCCTTCGACGTACGGGTGATCACTTGACATCCTCCCCGCGCTGAAGCGCGGGGATTCCAACGGCAACTACCCCACGAGGAGGAGGTCACGTTGAGGTTCGCGGTGCACCGGCCCGGCAACCCGTGGCCCTTCCCGCGTAGACACGGCATGCCCTGCCGCGTGTTTGATGTTCCTGGCCGCGTGCACGTCGGCGTTGCAGGCGTATCCGCAGGATCGGCGCCGGTAGCGCGCTTGGCTCTCGCGCGCTACCCGGTCCACGATCCCGCACGCCGAGCACCGCTGGCTCGTGTACGCGGGGTTGACCTTCACCACCCGCCCGAGTGCCTTGTGTTCCAGTCGTTGGACGAGATGGCCCCATGCGGCGGTTATGATCGACCGGTTCAGCCCAGCCTTGGCCCGAACGTTCCGCCCGGGCGCTTCGACAGTGCCGCGCACCGACCGGGTCATGTTGCGGATCTTCAGGTCTTCGACGGCGATCACGTCGAACCGGCATGCCAAATCGGTGCTGGTCTTCTCCACCCGGTCCTTGCGCCGGTCGGTCTCCCGCGCCTTCACGCGGGCGATGGCGGCCTTGACCTTGGCGCGCCGGTTCGATCCGCGCTCGGCCCTGGCAAGCTTGCGCAGCAGGCGAATCCATCCCACCTTCGGGACCTTCACCTCGCCCACGTGGCGGGACAAGCGGCGCACGTCACCCCCTTTGACGGCGACGATCCGGAACCCTTCGCCGCACCCGCGCCTGCGCCACGTCGGACGCCTATGGTTTCCGCCACAGTAGTTCGCCATGGCTTGCGCGAAGTCCTTCAGAGCCTGCTGCTGGACGATGACCGATCCGGTGCGCAGCCACTCGAACTCTGCCCGCGCATCCGTCAACTGGCGGCACTGGTCGACGAACCCTGGCGCGCTCTTGCGTCCCGGCTTCCCGTGCGCGTGCTGCTCAACCGCGAGATTCCACACGAACCGGGCGTGCCCGCAATGCTCCAGCAGTGCTGCCTCCTGGGCAGGCGAGGGCTGGAGCCGGTAGCGGGACATACCGATCAATCTACCGACCGCCACCGACAAAACCGGGAGACCACAGTGTCCGGCCGTTCCGGCTTTCCTCCCCGCCCTGAAGGACGGGGCCTCCAACCTGTAGGTATCCGGTGAGCGGTTTCCTGCCGGACTGGCAGTCGTTGCGCCGGCACAGCGTGCCCGCGTGGTTCGGTGAGGCGAAGTTCGGCATCTGGTCGCACTGGGGCCCGCAGTCCGTGGCCCGCTCCGGCGACTGGTACGCCCGCCACCTCTACGGCATGCAACCCTGGTCGGAGCCGTGGGAACGGGTGCGCGCGGGCCGCCAGCACGCCCACCACCGCGCCCACTTCGGCGCGGGCGGGGCCAAGGATCTGTTCCACCGGTGGCGCGCCGAGCGCTTCGACCCGGACGAGCTGATCGACCTGTACGTCTCCAGCGGCGCCCGCTACTTCGTCGCCCTGGCCACCCACTGCGACAACTTCGACCTGTGGGACTCCCGTCAGCACGACTGGACCGCCGCCCGCGTCGGCCCCCATCGCGACATCGTCGGCGCGTGGGAGCGGGCGGCCCGCGCGGCGGGGCTGCCCTTCGGCCTCAGCTTCCACCACAACTGGACGTGGCGCTGGCTCGACGTGGCGCACGGGCGCGACCCCGAGACGGGCGAACCGTACGACGGGGCGCTGACCAGGGCCGACGGCGCCGGCACCTGGTGGGACGGCCTCGACCCCGCGACCCTCTACCCGGAGCGGCACGACCCGGGCGCCCGGCCGCCTGCGCACGTCGCCGAGCGCTTCTACGCCCGCGTCGGCGAGGCGCTCGACCGCTACCGTCCTGACCTGGTCTATCTCGACGACGGCCGGCTGCCGTTCGACGCGGGCAGCGTGGTGGAGTCGGAGCCGGTCAGCACGGCCGGGCTGCAGCTGCTGGCCCGGTACTACAACACGTGCCCGACCGGCGGCATCGTGACGATCAAGGACGTGCCGGACGCCGACCGCACCGCGGTGGTGATGGACTGCGAGCGCCGCCAGCTCGACGAGGCCCAGCCCCACCCGTGGCAGTTCGACACCAGCGACGGCGAGTGGTTCGACTGCGCCGACGACGCCCCGATGTTCCATCCGCGCAAGACCCCGCAGCAGATCATCCACCTGCTGGTCGACGTGGTCAGCAAGAACGGCTGCCTGCTGCTGAACGTCCCCCAGCACGCCGACGGCACCGTCGACGCCCGCGCCCGCGCGCTGCTGGCCGAGGTGGGCGGCTGGCTGCGGGTCTGCGGCGAGGGCGTCTACGGCACGACGCCCTGGCTGCGCGCGAGCGAGGGCTCGACGGGATTGGGCGAGGTCAAGGGCTACGAGGGCTACAACGAGGCCGACCGCGCGTACCGGCCGGGCGACATCCGCTTCACCCGCAAGGGCGAGGCCGTGTACGCCACCCTGCTCGCCTGGCCGGACGACCGCACGGCCAGGATCACCAGCCTGGGCACGGCGGCGGGGCTGCTGGAGCGCCGCCCCGCCGCCGTGGAGCTGCTCGGCCACGGTCCCGTCGGCTGGCGGCTGGCCCCCGAGGCCCTCTACGCCGACCTGCCGCCGGAGCCGCCCACCACGGCCGCGTACATGATCAAAATCACCTGAGGAGCCCCTGTCTTGGTGAGCAACCTGCGAACGTGCGACCTGACCGACCCCCTCGGCATCGAGATCACCCGGCCCCCGCTGAGCTGGCAGCTGGCCGGCGGCCTCGTGCAGACCGCCTACCACGTGCAGGCGGGCACCGCGGAGGGCGCGGCCGACCTGTGGGACACCGGCGAGGTCGAGTCCGCCGGGCAGCGCGTGACGTACGGCGGCGCCGAGCCGGCGAGCCGGGCAGTCGTGCACTGGCGGGTGCGGGTCCGCGACTCGGGCGGCGCGTGGTCCGCGTGGAGCCCGGGCGCGCGGTTCGAGACGGGACTTCTGGACGCGGACGACTGGACGGCCTCCTGGATCACCCACCCCGGCTGGCACGACCCGGGCAATCCGCGCGCCGGCGAGGGGCTCCCGCTGCCGCTGCTGGCCGGCGAGTTCACCGCGGCGGGGCCGGTCGCACGGGCCCGGCTGCACGTCGCTGGGCTCGGCGTCTACGTGGCGTCGGTGAACGGCCGGCCGGTGACGGACGCCGTGCTGGAGCCGGCGTACACCGACTTCACCCGGCGGGTGGCGTACGCGACGCACGACGTGACGGCGCTGCTGCGCGAGGGCGCGAACGCCGTCGGGATCGCGCTGGGCCCCGGCATCGCGCACGTGTACCCGCACCAGGACCGCTACATGAAGTTCTACGGCTCCAAGGGCGCGCCGAAGGCGATCGCGCAGCTCGAGGTGGCCTATGCCGACGGGTCGTCGCGCACGTTCGGCACCGGGCCGGACTGGCTGGCCACCGAGGGCCCGACCACGCGCTCGCACTGGTTCGGCGGCGAGGACCACGACGCCCGCCTGTCCGTCGCCGGGTGGGACACGCCGGGCGCCGACCGTTCGGGCTGGCGGCCGGTGACCGTCCCGGACGAGCCGGCCGTCTCGCTGCGCGCGCGCACCTGCCCGCCCATCCGGGTCACGGAGACGCTGCCCGCCGTGGAGAAGCTGGTCGCCAAGGACGGCACGGCGGTGTTCGACGTCGGCACGGTCGTCGCCGGCTGGGCCGAGCTCAGGCTCGACCTCCCGGCCGGGCGCTACCTGCGGCTGCTGCCCGGCGACCAGCTGGACGACTTCGGCCGCGTGATCCAGTCGAAGCCCACGACGGGCGCGCCGATCTTCAACACGTACGTCACCACGGACGGCCCGCAGACCTGGCACCCGAGCTTCCGCTACGACGGCTTCCGCTACGTCGAGGTGCAGGGCCTGCCCGAGCACGTGGGCCCCGAGGCGGTGACGGCGCTGGTGCTGCGCGCCGACAACACGCCCACCGGCGTGTTCGAGACGTCGGACCCGCTGGTCAACGACATCCACAAGATCATCGACCGCGCGGTGCGGGGCAACATGTACAGCGTCCTGACCGACTGCCCGCACCGGGAGAAGCTGGGCTGGCTGGAGCAGACCCACCTGCTCTTCGACGTCGTGGCCTACAACTACGACGTGGCCGCCTACTATCGCGAGCTGCTGGTCACGATGGCCGAGGCGCAGACCGAGGACGGGCTGGTGCCGGACATCGCGCCCGAGTACGTCGTGTTCGACGGCCCCTTCAGGGACGACCCCAACTGGGGCGGCGCGCTGGTGCGCGTGCCGTGGCAGCTCTACCGCTGGTACGGCGACACGTCGGCGATGGATCGGCACTACGACGCGATGCGCCGCTACGTGGACTACCTGACCGGGCGGGCAGAGGACGGCATCCTCGGCCACGGGCTCGGCGACTGGCTCGCTCCCGACCCCGCCACGCCCGTGCCGCTGGTGTCGACGTGGGGCTACTGGCAGGCCGCCCGCACGATGGCGCGCGTCGCCGGCGTGCTCGGCCGCGACGACGACGCCGCACAGTACGGCGCGCTGACGGAGCGGATCTCGGCGGCGTTCACGGGTGCCTTCTCCGGCGAATTCGGCAAGGCCACGCAGGCGTCGGAGGTCCTCGCGCTCGACATGGGCGTCGTGCCCGGCGACCTCGTGCCCCGCGTGCTCGACCAGGTGAGCGAGGCCGTGCGCGGCGGCGGCATCACGGTCGGCGAGGTCGTGCTGCCCGCGCTGTTCCGGGTGCTGTCCCGCGCGGGACGGCACGACGCGCTGTGGGAGTTCGCCGTCTCCACGGGCAACCCGAGCTACGGCTACCAGGTCAGGCACGGGGCCACGGCCCTCACCGAGGCGTGGGACGGTCCGACGCGCGGGCTGTCGCAGAACCACTACATGCTCGGCGCCATCGACTCCTGGTTCTACCGGGGTCTCGGCGGCATCGGGCAGGCGCCCGGCTCGAACGGCTTCCGCCGGCTGCTGATCGAGCCGGCCGCGCCCGGCGACCTGGAGGCGGTGCGGGCGGGCACCGCGACGCCCTACGGGAGGGTCGCGGTGTCGTGGGAGCGGCGCGACGGCGGGTTCGCGCTCGACGTGGAGGTCCCGCCCGGCTCGTCGGCCGAGGTGCGGCTGCCGGACCTCGGCCTGCCCCGGCACACCTCCCCGGACGGCGCCGTCGCGCTCGGCGGCCGCGCCTACGAGGTGCCCGCCGGACGCTGGACGTTCGGGGCGACCCGATGAGCGAGGAGACATGCGGGCCCGCGAGCGGGCCGGCGAGCGGGCCGACCAGCGGGCCGACCAGCGGGCCGGCGAGCGGGTACGACCCGGCGCGCGTCAGGACCCCGCACAAGGCGGGCCGGCTGCTGGTCGAGCCGTCGCGGGAACCCGGCCGCTTCGACAGCCTCTTCGTGGACTGCCCGTTCGTGTGCTCCGACGGCGGCGAGTACCTGATGACGTACGTCGGCTTCGACGGGACCGGCTACCAGACCGCGCTCAGCCGCTCACCGGACCTGGAGTCGTGGAGCCCCGGAGAGGTGATCCTGCCGCGTGACCCGGGCCACCCCCACCGGCGCCACAACGCGGCGCTCACGTCGATCCTGCGCGACAACCGGCTCGGCTCCGCCGGCCAGGTGACCTGGCTGGACGGCCGGGCGCTCGCCACCTACCACGCCTACCCGGAGGCCGGCATGGAGGTGGGCGCCGGCGTCATCGGCTTCCTGGCCAGCGACGACCTGCGGACCTGGAAGGACACCGGCGCGGTGCTGCGCCCGCAGGACGGCGGCGCCTGGGAGCGCGGCGGGCTGTACAAGTCGTGGCTGCTGCGCCACGACGGCCTCTACTACTGCTTCTACAACGCCAAGGACCGCACCTACGGCGGCTGGCGCGAGCAGATCGGCTACGCCGTATCCCCCGACCTCGAACGCTGGGCGCGGCCCGGTCCCGGACCGGTCGTGCCGCACGGCGGCGAGGGAGCCTTCGACGAACGGTTCGCCTCCGACCCGTGCGTGCTGCGCGACGGCGACTGGTGGGTGATGTTCTACTTCGGGCTCTCCTTCGACGGGCACGCCCGCGAGAGCTACGCGGTCTCCCGCGACCTGCGCACCTGGCACAAGAGCGGCGAGATCCTCGTCGACGTGGGCCCGCCCGGGTCGGTGGACGACACGTACGCGCACAAACCCGCGGTCGTCTCGCGGGACGGCCGGCCGTACCACTTCTACACGGCGGTGCGGCGCTGCCCGCCGTACCAGGTCGGCGAGCACACACAGGTGGAGAGGCGGGGCATCTCGATGGCCCGCGGCTAGAGGGAACACGATGAGGATCAGCAGGCGACAGGCGCTCAGAACGATCGGCGGGGCCGCGGGGCTGGCCGCGCTGCCCGGCTGCACCGTCGTGGAGGGTGAGCCGCCCGACAGCACCCAGGGGCTCAGCAAGAAGGCCGCGCCGGGGCGGCGCACGACCATCACGTTCTACAGCCTGTTCGGCGGCGTGGACGGGCAGGGCTGGGTCGACCTGGCCACCCGGTTCGAGGCGGTCCAGGACGAGATCGGGGTCGAGGTGGTCTACGCGCCGACGACCGGCCAGGGCGAGCAGCAGAAGCTGCTGGTGTCCATCGCCGCCGGCGACCCGCCCGACCTCGCGATGGTCATCCCGTTCCAGGTGCCGCAGTGGGCCGAGCTGGGCATCATGACCGACCTGACGGACCTCGCCCGCGGCGCCGGCCTGACGGAGCGGGACTTCCTGCCCGCCGTGTGGCAGGGCATGCGGTGGAAGGACCGCGTCTGGCAGCTCCAGTGGGACGTCGACCCGAACTTTCCCTTCTACTGGAACAAGCAGCTGTTCGCCGAGTGCGGTCTCGACCCCGGACGGCCGCCGCGCACGATCACCGAGGTCGACGAGCTGTCCGCGGAGATCACCCAGGTCGGCAGGCAGGGCGCGTCCCGCGTCGGCACCGTGCCCTGGCAGGTGGCCGGCTTCGCCAACGCCGCCTTCACCTGGGGCTTCGCCTTCGGCGGGACGTTCGTGGACCCGGAGACGGGCCAGGTGACGCCCGACGACGAGCACGTGGTCGCGGCGGTCGACTGGATGGCCGGGTACGCCAGGTCGCTGGGCGGCGCCGACCGGCTCAACGTCGCGCCGCCGACCCTGCAGATGAACCCCTTCGGCTACGGCGCCATGGGCATGGCCGCGCTCGGGCCGCGCAGCGTCAAGCAGATCCTGGAGGCCAGGCCGGACTTCTCGTACGGCTCGACGCTGCTGCCGTACCAGCCGCCGGGCGCCGACAGGCCCGGGGCGGGAACGTGGATCGGCGGGTGGGGCGCCTTCATCCCGTCGGAGGCGAAGCACCCCGAGGCGGCGTGGGAGTTCCTGCGGTGGTTCGCCGCCACGCCGGAGGGGACGCTGGCCGAGTTCGAGACCGTGAACTACCCGCCCGGCTACCTCAAGTCACCGGCGATGGAGCGGATGCGGTCCGACGGGATCCTGCGGCCGTCGTACGACGCGATGCTGGCCGCGACCAACATCAAGCCGTCGCTGCCGGAGACCAACTACTTCAGCCAGCAACTGGAGATTCACGTGGCGCGCGCGGTCTACGGCGAGGTGTCCGCGCGCGAGGCCATGCGGGTGGTCAAGGAGAACACCCGCAGGGAGGCCGAACGGTTCAAGAACCAGATGGGACTGTGACATGCGCTCACGGAAGCGGCGCCGCGACCTCATGTGGGGGCTGGTGTTCACCTCGCCCGCGATCATCGGGCTGCTGTGGTTCACCGCCTACCCCGTTCTCGCCTCGCTCTACTACAGCTTCACGTCGTACACGATGGTCGGCCCCCCGAAGTGGATCGGCTGGGCGAACTACGCGGACCTGCTGACCGACCAGGTGTGGTGGTCGTCGTTGTGGAACACGGTCTACATCGTCGTCTGGTCGGTGCCGCTCGGGATCGTGGCCGCGCTCGGGCTGGCCCTGCTGCTGAACATGGGCGTGGGCGGCAGGTCGGTCTACCGCACGGTGTTCTACCTGCCGACGATCGTGCCCGCGGTCGCCTCCGCCGTGTTGTGGATGTACATCTTCGACCCGCAGTACGGGCTGCTGAACGACGCGCTCGCCAAGGTCGGCGTCGCCGGGCCCGGCTGGCTGTCCGACCCCGGCTGGGCCAAGCCGGCGTTGATCGTGATGAGCGCGTGGGGGGTCGGCAACCTGATGGTCATCATGCTGGCCGGGCTCCAGGAGGTGCCGGCCACGCTGCAGGAGCAGGCGTCCACCGACGGGGCGGGCGTGTTGTCCAGGTTCCGGCACGTCACGCTGCCCTACGTCAGCCCGCACATGTTGTTCGCCCTCGTGACCGGGCTGATCGGCGGGTTCCAGTTCTTCACGCCGGTCTTCGTCATGACCGGCGGCACGGGCAACCCCGCGGGCTCGACCCTGGTGTCGGGCCTGTACCTGTACCAGAACGCGTTCCAGTACTTCAAGGTCGGCTACGCGTCGGCGATCGCCTGGATGCTCTTCGCGCTCGTCGCCGCCATCACCGTCGCCACGTTCCGGCTGGTGGGCCGCCGCGTCTACTACGGAGGCCGGTGATGGGCACCCTGACCATGGCCCCGGCGGCTGAGCGGGACGCCGGGCGGCTGCGGCGCAACTGGCGGCGGCTGATGCGGGTGATGGCCGCGCACGCGGTGCTGATCACGCTCTCGATCGTCTTCCTGCTGCCGTTCGTGTGGATGGTGACGACCTCGCTGAAGACCGTCGACGTGCTGAACGCCTTCCCCGTCGTCTGGTTCCCCGAGAAGATCACCTTCTCGAACTACCTGGACGGACTGCAGGTCTTCCCGTTCGCCCGCTATTTCGTCAACACGATGGTCATCTGCGCGCTGTCGATGCTCGGCGCGGTGTTGTCGAGCTCGTTCATCGCGTACGGGCTCGCGTGCATCGAGTGGCCCGGCCGCAACGTCGTCTTCGTGGCGCTGCTGGCCACCATGATGATCCCGTTCTACGTGACGATGGTGCCGCTGTTCTCGTTGTTCAGGGAGATGGGCTGGACGAACACGTACCTGCCGCTCATCGTGCCGCACTTCTTCGGCGGGCCGTTCTTCGTGTTCCTGCTGCGGCAGTTCTTCCGCGGAATCCCGAAGGACCTGCTGGACGCGGCCCGCGTGGACGGCGCGGGCGAGTTGCGGATCTACGCGCGGATCGTGCTGCCGCTGGCCAAGCCGGCGCTGTCCGCGGTCGCGCTGTTCCAGTTCCTGGCGGCGTGGGGCGATCTGCTGGGGCCGCTGATCTACCTGTCCGACTCCGACATGTACACGCTGTCGCTCGGGCTGACCTACTACTCGACCCAGTACAGCACCCAGTTCGGGCCGTTGATGGCGGCCAGCACCGTGATCCTCGTCCCGGTCATCGTGCTGTTCTTCTTCGCCCAGCGCACGTTCATCCAGGGCATCACGCTGACCGGGGTAAAAGGCTGACCCCCTATCGCAGACGGAGGAATTCGATGGACCAGTTACGCAGAAGGTTGCTGGCCGGCGCCGTGGGCGGCCTGCTGGCCGCCGGGGTGGCCGGCCGTGCGGACGCCGCCCTGGCCACCGGCGCCGTCACCGACCCCGCCGCCGCGGCGTGGAGCCGGGTGCCGCGGATCAGGCGGCGCATCAGGCCGCCGCGCTTCCCCCGCCGCACCTTCCCGATCACCGACCACGGGGCCGCCGGTGACGGGGACACCATGTGCACCCAGGCCTTCCGTGACGCGATCGCGGCCTGCTCGGCGGCGGGCGGCGGGCGCGTTCTGGTGCCTGGGGGCACGTACCTGACGGGCGCGATCCACCTGGCCGACGACGTCGAGCTGCACCTGGAGGCGGGCGCCACGATCAGGTTCAGCCGCGACCCCGCCGACTACCTGCCCGTCGTGTACACCCGGTACGAGGGCATCGAGCTGATGAACTACTCCCCGTTCATCTACGCCCACGGCAGGACCAACGTCGCGATCACCGGCGACGGCGTCATCGACGGTCAGGCCGACGCCGAGCACTGGTGGGACTGGTCGAGCGACCCGCCCCCCACGGAGGGTCCGGACAAGAAGCTGCTCGCGAGCATGGCCGAGGAGGGCGTGCCGGTCGCGGAGCGGGTGTTCGGCGAGGGCCACCACCTGCGGCCGAACCTGATCCAGCTCTACCGGTGCCGCAACGTGCTCATCGAGGGCGTCACCGTCAAGGACTCCCCCATGTGGAACATCCACCCGGTCCTGTGCACGAACGTGACAGTCCGCGGGGTCACCGTGGACAGCCCGCACGGCCCGAACAACGACGGCTGCGACCCCGAGTCCTGCGTGGACGTGCTCATCGAGCGGTGCGAGTTCAACACGGGCGACGACTGCGTGGCGATCAAGGCGGGCAAGAACGCCGACGGCCGCCGGGTGAACGCGCCGTCCACGAACGTGCTCGTGGACTCGTGCGTGATGCGCGACGGCAACGGCGGGGTGACCATCGGCAGCGAGACCACCGGCGGCGTGAGCTGGGTGTTCGCGTGGAACTGCACGATGAGCAGCGCGCGCCTGGAGCGGGCGGTGCGCGTCAAGACCAACCCCGAGCGCGGCGGGTACGTCAGGGACGTCTACTTCAGGGACATCACCGTGGGGCAGGCGGCCGACGCGGTCATCGAGGTGGCGCTCAACTACGAGAACAAGCACACCGGCCCCTACTTTCCCGACGTCGGGCGGATCGACATCCGGCGGCTGCGGGCCGGGCGGGCGCCCAGGGCGTTCTCCCTCATCGGCAACCCGGGCAACCCGATCAGGGGCATGCGGGTGACGAACAGCGTGTTCGAGGAGATGGCGGAGGACGACGTGGTGACCGACGTGAGGGGCCTGGTGCTGCGCAACGTATGGGTCAACGGCCGGCGCGTCTAGCGACGGGCCTCATGGGCGGGGTGCCGCCCATGAGGCCCGCGGCCCGGCGATCCGGGCGGAGCCCGTCCCGAGGCCGGGCCCGGCGGCGGGCGGGGCTCCGAGCCCGGTGGAGGGACCGGTGGAGGGGCCCGTGGACAGGCCCGTGGAGGGGCCGCGGCCGAGGAGCAGCACGCCGAGCCAGATGAGCGCCATGCCCACCGCCACCAGCGCCGAGTCGCGGCCCGTCTGGAACGTCGCCACCGCCATCACGGCCACCCCGACGACGGTGACGCCGGCGCCGACGGGGGTGACCCGGCGCAGCGCGGCCAGGATGACGGCCAGTGCCACGAGGGCGGCGAAGAACAGCTGCGCCCCCGCCGAGTAGACCAGCACCTCAACCCCCGGATAGCCTTTCACCTGCTCGAAGACCGCCCGCATGGCCGCTTCGTCGGCGGCGTTGAAGCCGGCGTACAGGTCGATGGCCAGCTGGACGACGTTGGCGGCGACACCGAGCAGGGCCGCCGCCACGGCCACGTCCACCGCCGCGCGCCGTCCGCCCGTCACGGGCCCGGCCACGCCGCGCAGGGCCAGCGTCATGACGCCGAACATCGCGAAGCCGGCCAGCCAGACCACGTGAGCGGCCGTCCACCAGGGGCCTGGCACGAGGTCGCCGTCGATGGGACGCATGAGGAGCCAGCCGCCGAGCAGCGCGGCCGGCCCGGCGGTGAAGGACGCCTGGGCCAGGCGGTTCGCAGGGTTCATGGGATCACGATGCCCCTTCGCGCCTGGCCGGCCCATCGGTGATCGTCCCTGATTTCACCCTGGCCCGTCCTCAGGGGCGGCGTCAGGTGAAGTAGCGCAGCCAGACGTACAGCCAGGCCATCGCCGTGCTGAGGACGGTGACGACGATGCCGTACCGGGTGAACTGCCAGAAGCTGATCTTGTGTCCGGTGCGGGCCGCGATGCCGATGGCGACCACGTTGGCGCTGGCGGCGACCGCGGTGCCGTTGCCGCCGAAGTCGGCGCCCAGGGCGAACGCCCACCACAGGGCCTGGCCGGTCTGCGGGTCGGGCACCTGCGCGACGACGCCCTCCACGATGGGGGCCATCGTGGCGACGTACGGGATGTTGTCGAAGAACGCGCCCAGCGCGCTGGAGCCGAACAGCAGCGAGGTGGCGGCGAGGAAGTAGTTGTCGCCCAGCACGTCCACGGCCCAGGTGCCGATCGCCTCGATCACGCCGGTGTGGACCAGGCCCGCGACCATGACGAACAGTCCCATGAAGAACACCAGCGTGGGCCACTCGACCTCGCTCAGCACGTCGTGCACGTTCGAGCGGGACACCAGCAGCATCACCCCGGCGCCCACCAGGGCGACGATCGACGGATCGACGTGCACCACGGCGTGCAGCCCGAACGCGACGACGACGGCGGCCAGCACCGCCAGGCACCGGGCGAGCAGCCGCGGGTCGGTGATGGCCCGCCGCTCCTGGAGCGCCATCACCGCGGCGACGTGCTCCTCGTTGTACTGGAACGAGTTGCGGAACAGCACCCGGGTGAACAACACGAACACCACGAAGACGATCACCACGATGGGCGCCATGTGCATGACGAAGTCGTTGAAGGTCAGGCCGGCGCGGCTGCCGATGATGATGTTGGGCGGGTCGCCTATGAGCGTCGCCGCGCCGCCGATGTTGGAGGCGAGGACCTCGGCGATGAGGTACGGCTGCGCGGGAATGTGCAGCCGGTTGCACACGACCACGGTGACCGGCGCGACCAGCATGATCGTGGTGATGTTGTCCAGGAAGGGCGAGGCCACCGCGGTGATGATCATCAGCATGACCATCAGGCGGCGCCCGGCTGGACATCGACTCCCCGCCAGGCGAGGGCACGTGCGTGAGCCTGGTCGTCCCGGACATCGCGAATCGGAGCCTCCACCCGTGAACAAGACCCGTATCCTGCTGGCCGACGACCACTCCCTGGTCCGTCAGGGGTTGCGGCTGATCCTCAACGCCGAGCCCGACCTGGAGGTGGTCGCCGAGGCGGCCGACGGCGCCGAAGCCGTCGCCGCGGCCTCGGACGACGCGGTCGACCTGGCCATCCTCGACATCGCGATGCCGCGTATGACGGGCCTGCAGGCGGCCCGCGAGATCTCCAGGCGCGCGCCCGGCATCCGCATCCTGATCCTCTCGATGTACGACAACGAGCAGTACTTCTTCGAGGCGCTCAAGGTCGGCGCCTCGGGCTACGTGCTCAAGTCGGCCGCCGACCAGGACCTCCTGGAGGCCTGCCGGGCCACGATGCGCGGCGAGCCGTTCCTCTACCCCGGCGCGGTCACCGCGCTGATCCGCGACTACCTGCAGCGTGACCGCGAGGGCGAGCGCATGCCCGAGAGCATCCTGACGCCCAGGGAGGAGGAGATCGTCAAGCTGATCGCCGAGGGCAACTCGGCGAAGGACATCGCCGAGACGCTGGTCATCAGCGTGAAGACCGTCGACCGGCACCGCGCGAACATCCTGCAGAAGCTCGGCATGCGCGACCGGCTCGAACTGACCCGCTACGCCATCAGGTCCGGCCTGGTCGAGCCGTGACCCCCGCCCGTGCGGGCGGAGGTCACGGCCCAGCGCGGAGTGGCGGCTCCGGGCGGGAGGCGAGACGTCAGGAGCCGGTCAGGCCCCTGGGGCGTCGAAGAGCGCGTTGGACCGCTCGACCAGCATGGTGCGCCCCTTGATCTCGGAGGCCGTCTCGGGGCCGACGATGCCGTCCTGCCCGGGCAGCTGCCCGGCGCCGCCCTCGGGCCCGAGCGGGACGAGGATCACGGTCGGCTGCTTCTCGTAGGCGGCCGCCTCACCCTCACCGGTGATCGCCGTACGGAGGTTCGCCGCGAGGAGTTCGCCCTGGGCGCCGGCGAATGCGGCCATGTCGCGGTCGGCGTCGGAGATGTCGCCGATCGCGAAGACCCGTTCGTGGCCCTGGACGCGCAGGTGCTCGTCCACCCGCACATATCCGCGCTCGTCACGGGCGAGCGCGAGTGAGCCGCGCAGGTAGTCCGTGCGCGGCGTCGCGCCGAAGCAGCGGAACCAGATGTCGGCGGTCATCTTCTCCCCCGCCTCCGTGGCGATCGCGACGGGCGCGGCGGTGGCGGGGGGCGCACCCGGGAGCTCGCGGAGCTTGCTGCCGAGCTTGAGCTCGATGCCTAGCGCGTCCAGCTGCCTGCGCAGCTCGTCGCGGAGCTCCTGGCCGAACGGGCCCGGCAGGATGTCGGGCGCCGCGTCGGCGAGGGTCACGTGCTTGCGGGGGAAGAACGCCTTGATCTCACCGGCGAGTTCGAGGCCGGCGGGGCCGGCGCCGATCAGCAGCACGCGCTCGGCGCTCCGCAGGGCCTCGTGCGCGTCCCGCACCCGGGCCTTGGCCGTCTCCGTGTCGGGCTCGTCCATCTTGGCGGGGAACGGGTAGGCCGTGCCCGTCGCGAGGACCAGGTAGTCGGGCTCAAGGGTGCGGCCCGAGGCGAGCGTCACCCGGCGGCCGTCCGCCGCCACGGCGCGATCACGCAGGTATCGCCCGTGGACCAGCAGGCGGCTGTAGGGCAGGAAGATCTGGTCCAGCCACTGCGGCTCGACCAGCGCCCGCCATGACGCGACGTTGTGCACGAACGACTCCGACGGGTCCACCAGGGATACGTCGGCCACGTCGTCGAGCAGCTTGGCCACCTTGTGGCCGCCGTAACCACCGCCGAGGACCACGACGCTCGGGCGCGTGACGGCACTCTCCACCATGACATCTCCTTGCTAGGAATCGAAGTGTGGCTACATTATTCATACTCGCTAGGAAAATCAAAGCGGCACGGGATGCGCTAGTTTGGAGGCATGGCGACGGCATCTCCGCATGACATGCACGAGTGCGTCCGCAGCGACGCCGCGCTGACCCGCGCGTTCCGGATCCTGGGCAAGCGCTGGAGCGCCGTCGTGCTCGGGAGCCTGCGCAGCGGCCCCGCCGGGTTCCGCGAGCTGTCACGGGCGATCGACGGGCTCAGCGACTCCGTCCTCTCCGACCGGCTGTCCGAGCTGACCAAGGAGGGCCTGATCGCGCGCACCGTCGACGAGGGCCCGCCCGTCGCGGTCTCCTACGAGCTGACCGAGAGCGGCAAGGCGCTCATGCCCGCCCTGCACCAGATCTCCGAGTGGGCCGAGGAGCACCTGCTGTCCGAGGGCTGCTAGCCTCCGCGCGCGGCGGGTACGGTGAGCGGAGAGCCCCCAGGACACCTGCGTGAGGAAGTGGTTCGCCGTGCTCTACCTCTTCGGCTTCGATCGGATCGGCGTGGCCGTCAGCGACATCTACTTCGTCGATCCCAACCCCATGAAAGGCCAGGAGGGAGCCGAGCACGGCGTGCGCCTGGAGCTGCGCAGGCTGGAGCCGGCCGAGCTGAAGGGGTCGATCTACTCCGCCAGGCCCATCACCATCGACCGGCCGATCTGGCGGGTCGACCTGCTGGAGTCGGTCGACGGCAGGCCCGGCAGCTTCGACCGCACCCACCACCACCCCGGCACCAGCGGGTGGGAGCCCGGGCAGCGGGTGTTCGACCGGCAGCTGTCCGCCGACCCGCTGGCGTGGCTGGCCGAACGCCTCGCCGACCTCGAAGACGTCCTCGACCGGGCCGGCGCCGACCGTGACGAGGCGAGCCCCGCCGACGTGGCCGGGCTGCGCGAGCGCGCGCCGGAGATCGTGGAGACGGTCGGCCGGATGCTCGACGGCGTGCGCGCCGGCCGGCTCGGCACCCCGCCCGGCGCGGAACCGGCGACCAGCGTACGCGCCAGCTGGCTGTAGGAAGGAAGCGCGCGGGCGGTCAGGGGTGATCGCCCGCGATGGGGCGGCGGTGCAGGAGGCCGAACCTGCCCCACATGGCCTCCGCCGCCTCGATGGAGGCCCCCGTACGCGCCGGGTCGACGGCGGCGAGCTGGGTGACCAGCGCCTGCGCCACCGCCATCCCGGCCGTCAGCGACGGGAAGAACGCCTCCCCTTCCGCGGGCACCATCACCACCTCCTCGGCCGCCTCCGCCAAGGCGGGGCTGGCGGCGTCCGTCACCGCGAACACCCGCACGCCGCGCGAGCGCGCCACGTTCGCCGCCAGCACCGTGCTCTCGTACAGCCGCCAGAAGCTGATCGCCACCAGCACGTCCCCGTGCCCGATGGCGGCCATGGTGTTGGCCAGCTCCGCGTCGCCCAGGGTCACGGCCGTGACGGCATAGCCCGCCAGCCGGGCGTTGTGCGCGAGCGCCAGCCCGACGGCGGCGTAGCTGCCGTCGGCGACGATCACCGTGCGGCGGGCGGCGGCGACGGCCTCGGCGATCGTGAGCAGCACACCCTCGTCCATGCGCCGGTTGAGCAGCGCGAGGCTGTCGAGGTCGCGGCGGAGCGAGCGGGCGCTGGGCGAACCGTTGCCGCTGTGCTCGGCGGCGACCTGACCGGCGCTGAGCGAGGACAGGTAGCGGGCGCGCAGCTCCTGCTGGAGCGCGGGCCAGCCGGTGAAGCCGAGCGCCTGCGCCGTGCGCGTCACGGTCGCCACGTTGACCCCGGCCAGCTGGGCCAGCTCGCTGGCCGACCCGAACGACGCCCGGCGTGGCTGCGAGAGCAGGACCTCGAGCACGGCGGCGGCCTTGCCGCGCAGCCCGCGCTCGGGTAGCCGCGAGCGCAGCCAGTCTTCGAAGCTGTCGGTAGCGCGCTCTTCCACGTGATCCTCTCCTCGCCGGAATCATGCTACGCGCTCGCGCCGACGCCACCATGCAAAGACTATTGCAATTTCGACATTTCGCACTATATGTTGCTTCGCGTTCGACCTACTCGGCCACGACCTGGGAGAGGCTTGCCCCATGACCTTGCTGGCCCGCTTGGACCGCCTCCCGCTGAGCCGCCCGCACTACCTGCTCCTCCTGATCGGCGGGCTCGGCTACACCTTCGACGGCATGGACAGCGCCGTGGTCGCGTTCCTGCTGCCGAGCGCGCAGGAGGCCTGGGGACTGTCCAACGGCCAGCTCGGCATCATCGGGTCCGCGACACCGTTCGGGTTCCTCTTCGGCGCGACGGTCGCGGGCCTGCTCGGCGACCGGATCGGCCGCAAGAAGGTGATGATGTACGCACTCGCCTTCTACGCCGTCTTCTCGGTGGTCGCCGCGTTCGCCCCCACCTATGAGGTGTTCCTCGGGGCGCGGGTGCTGGCCGGAGCGGGCGCAGGAGCGGAGAGCGCGATCATCGCGCCGTTCCTGTCCGAGTTCGTGCCCGCCAAGCGGCGCGGGTGGTTCATCGGCGCGCTGGCCGGGTTCTTCTCGTTCGGGTTCGTGATGGCCGCCCTGATCGGGCGGTTCGTCGTGCCGACCATCGACGAGGGCTGGCGGGTCGCGCAGGTGATCACGGCGGTGCCCATCGTGATGCTGCTGTGGTGGCGGCGCTCGCTGCCCGAGTCGCCGCGCTTCCTGCTCCAGCAGGGCCGTACCGACGAGGCCGAGACCGTGGT
The DNA here is from genome assembly GCF_004348685.1 of Nonomuraea deserti. GTDB lineage: Bacteria > Actinomycetota > Actinomycetes > Streptosporangiales > Streptosporangiaceae > Nonomuraea > Nonomuraea deserti. Next base: position 62,543 of record NZ_SMKO01000009.1, read on the forward strand.
CGCCGACCTGGAGCGCCGCGTCGAGCACGCCACCGGCCGACCGCTCCCACCGGTGCCCGACGCCGCCACCGCGCCCTCCACGGAGACGCCCAAGGTCAACCTCTGGAGCGCGCTCAAGTTCCTGTGGAGCCCGGCCATGGCCCGGCGCACCGGGATCATCTGGCTGGTCTGGTTCGTGATCACGTTCTCGTACTACGGGTTCTTCTCCTGGATCCCCACGCTGCTCGTGCAGCGCGGCATCACGGTGACCAAGAGCTTCGAGTTCTCGATCATCATCTACCTGGCGCAGATTCCCGGCTACTTCTCCGCGGCCTGGCTGTCGGAGCGGCTCGACCGCAAGAACACCATCGCGCTCTACCTCTCCGGCTCGGCCCTCAGCGCGTTCTGGTTGTCGCAGATGGAGACCCCCGTCACCATCACGCTCGCCGGCGCGGTGCTGTCGTTCTTCCTCAACGGCACGTACGCGGGCGTCTACTCCTACACCCCCGAAGTGTTCCCCACCTGGATCCGGGCCACGGGCACCGGCCTGTCGAGCGCGTTCGGGCGGGTCGGCAGCATCCTCGCCCCGACGATCATCGGTCTGTCGGCCGCGACCCTCGGCTTCGGCGGCGTGTTCGGCCTGACCACGGCGGTGCTGGCGGCCGGGGTGATCTGCGTGGTCGTGTTCGGGCTGGCCACGGCCGGCCGGTCCCTGGAAGAACTGACGGAACCCGCCAAGGAGGCGACCCGATGAACGGATTCCCCGAGCTGGAGGAGAGCGTGCGGCGAGAGGTGGGCGCGCGGCTCTTCACGGTGCTCGCCTGGATCCCCGGACGGCGCACGCTCCGCCGCGTCCACAGCAGCCACCCCGAGCAGTACCCGGTGGGAGGCGAGAAGAGCGTGGAGGTCGCCCAGGGCTGGCTGGCACAGTGCATAGAGGGCGGGCAGCCGTACCTCGGTGCGGACCGGGCCGCCGTACGGGAGATCTTCGCCGACCACGAGCTGATCGAGAGCCTGGGGTGCGGGGCGGTCATCAACGTGCCCGTGACCGAGGACGGCCGGGTGATCGGCGTGCTCAACCTGCTCGACGCCGAGGGCCGGTACGACGAGGCGTCGGTGGCCGCCGCCCGATCGCTCGCGCCCGCGGCCGTGCCCGCCCTGCGCGCGGCCGTCCAGGGAGGTGGCGCATGAGTCTGCTGCTCCGCGACGGCCTGCTGCTCGACGTGACGACCGGCGCGTACACCGAGGCCGACCTGCGCTGCGCCGGCGGCCGCATCGTCGAGACCGGCCCCAGGCTGAGCGCGCCTGACGGCACGCGCGTGGTCGATCTCGCGGGCGCGCACGTCGTGCCCGGCCTCATCGACGCGCACGTGCACGTCACCGCCTGCACCGCCGACCTCGGCGCCATCGGCTCCATGGCGCCGTCGTACGTGGCCGCGCACAGCGCCCGCATCATGAGCGGCATGCTGGACCGCGGCTTCACCACGGTGCGCGACGCGTCCGGCGCGGACTTCGGGCTGGCCGACGCCCAGGCGGAAGGGCTGATCCGCGGCCCCAGGCTGCTGTTCGGCGGCAAGGGGCTGAGCCAGACCGGCGGCCACGCCGACTTCCGCGGCCCCGGCGAGCACCTGCACGACGACCACCCGTGCTGCGCCGGCCTCGGCCGGGTCGCCGACGGCGTCGACGCGGTGCGCACGGCCGCCCGCGACGAGCTGCGCAAGGGCGCGCACCACATCAAGGTCATGGCCTCCGGCGGCGTGGCCTCCCCCACCGACCGGATCGACTCGACCCAGTACTCGATGGACGAGCTGCGCGCGGCCGTCGAGGAGGCCGAGGCCGCCAACCGGTACGTCGCCGCCCACGCCTACACGGCGCGGGCCGTCAACCGGGCGCTGGAGGCGGGCATCCGCTCCATCGAGCACGGCAACCTGATCGACGACGACAGCGTCGAGCTGTTCCTGCGGCACGACGCGTTCCTCGTGCCGACGCTGGTGACGTACTGGGCGCTCAAGGAGGAGGGCCGCGCGTTCGGGCTGCCAGAAGCGAGCGTGCGCAAGGTCGACGAGGTGCTCGGCGCGGGGCTGGCCGCGCTGGAGCGCGCCGCCCGCGGCGGCGTGCGCCTGGTCTACGGCACCGATCTGCTCGGCGGCATGCACCGGCACCAGAACCACGAGTTCCGGCTGCGCTGCGAGGTGCAGCAGCCGATCGACGTGCTGCGCTCGGCCACGACGGTCGCGGCCGAGCTGACCGGCATGGCGGGCGAGATCGGCACGCTGGACGTGGGGGCGCACGCCGACCTGCTGGTGCTCGACGGCGACCCGCTCGGCGACGCCGGCGTGCTGGCCGGCCCGGAGCACATCCGCCACGTCGTGCAGGCAGGCGTGATCGCCTGACGCTGTGCCGCCCGGGGCGGGATGCGTACCGTGGGCAGGGTGACGACGATGGCGCGCACCGCTCTGGTGATCGTCGCGGTGCTGGTCCTGCTCCTCGGGCTGCTCTGGATCTTCCAGCGACGGCTGATCTACCTGCCGGACGGCACGCGGGTGCCGCCCGCTGGCCAGGTCATCCCCGGGGCGCGCGACGTCTCGTTCACGACGGGCGACGGGCTCACGCTCGGAGCCTGGTACGTGCCCGGCGACCACGACGTGACCGTGCTGGTCGCCGGCGGCAACGCCGGCAACAGGCTGCACCGGGCGCCGCTGGCCAGGGCGCTGGCGGCGCGCGGCCTGCCGGTGCTGCTGATGGACTACCGCGGCTACGGCGGCAACCCGGGCACGCCCACGGAGGAGGGCCTGCGCCTCGACGCGCTCGCCGCGCGTGCCTTCCTGGGCGACGCGCGGGTGGTCTACTTCGGTGAGAGCCTGGGCGCGGGGGTGGTGACGGGGCTGGCGCGCGAGCGCCCGCCCGCGGGGCTGGTGCTGCGCTCGCCGTTCACCGACCTGGCGGCGGCGGGCCAGGAGGCCTATCCGTTCCTGCCGGTCAGGGCACTGCTGCGGGACCGCTTCCCGGTCTCGGAGCGCATCGCGGACGTGCGGGCGCCCGTCGTGGTCGTGTACGGCACGGCCGACACGATCGTGCCGCCCCGGCTGAGCAAGGCCGTGGCGAAGGCGGCGGCGGGTCCCGTCACGACCGTCGAGGTGCCCGGCGCCGGGCACAACGACCTGGCCCTGCTGGCCGGCCACGAGCTGATCGGCGCCGTGGCGGAGCTGGCCGGGCGGGTCCGCGGGCCGTAGTCCTGGCGCGGCCGGCCGCGCCAGGACGGGGTGCGTGCTAGCCGGAGCAGCCGGTGCCGCCGCCGGCGTGGTAGATCATGTCCTGGTACGTGACGCTGGTCCTGATCGGCGTCTTGCTCGTCAGGGCCTGGACGGTCTCGCCGTCACGCCGGAGCTCGAAGACCGGCGTCGTGCCCGGCACCATCGGTGCCTTGAACGACACCACGCCCGCGCTGGTGACCTCCTTGGTCTTCACGTCGGAGCCCTGCTTGATGACCAGCGTGCCCGGCTCCTTGACGAAGGCCAGCAACTCGACGTCGTCGACCGGCCCGGGACCCGCCGGGATGGTGAACTTGCCGGCCGTCTGCTTGCTCGTGTCGTAGGGGGCGTTCGCCTTGTGGCTGCGGTGGAAGTAGTAGAGGCCGTCGCGGACGATCTCAGGGGCCTCGCCCGTCTTGAACCACGTCGTGTAGTACGTGTTCACGTCGGCGAGCACCTCGCCGCGCACCTTGGAGGGCGCCTGCTGCGTCTCGCCGTAGTCGTTCCAGGTGACGAGCTGCACCCAGTCGGCCTTGCCGTCGATCGCCGACTTCCACGAGCCGCGCAGGGTGCTGCTGTTCTGCGCCTCCCAGTAGTGCAGCTCCTTGGCCCTGGTGTCCTCGAAGCCGATCGGGGCCATGTACGTCAGGCCGCGCGCGTGCGTGGCCTCGGAGGCGCGGCGGAACGCGTCCGTCACCTCGGGCCGGTTGGCCCCCCAGGAGGAGTAGCCGTGGACGTGGTCGTCCCACTCGGTCTTGCCGCTGCCGCTCCAGTAGTTGAACGACATCATCAGCGACGTCTTCATGCCCTTGGCGGCCAGCTCGTCCCGCACCTTCTGCCACCAGGAAGGCGGCTGGCGGTCGCCGTGGTACGGCGTGAGCAGCACGCTGCCGTCCGGCAGCGTGAAGAGTGACGGATGCCCCTTGACCAGCAGGACGTCGGAGACCACCTTCGCGACGGACGCGCCCGACTCGGTCGGGAAGTCCGGGCTGAGCATGATCTTGAAGCCGGGGTCGACGTTCCTGGCCGCGTCCAGCAGCTCCGGCAGGTGGTTCCAGCGCTGGTCGCTGGAGGTGTGGTGCTCGTAGACGAACCCGTCGAGGCCCTGCGCGATGGCCTGGCGCACCTCCATCTCGAAGTCGAGCCGGCGCCAGTGCGACTCCGGCCGCACGGAGCGGGTCACCGGGCGGTCCCTGAGGTAGCCGCCCCGGTCCCGGTAGGCGCCGCCTGAGCCGTCAGGGTCGAGCCAGGAAGCGTACTGGTCCTTCGCGGGGTCCTTGTTGTCGACGGACACGGGGAAGGGCGGGAAGTAGAACGCGAACGCCTTCTTGGCGGAGGCGCGCAGCGCGGCGACCGAGGGTTTGTCGAAGGGCAGCGCGGCGCAGGGCACGGGCGTGCCGGCGGTGTAGGTGACGGTCAGCTTGGGGCCGCGGTCGCCCGTCTCGCGCGAGGAGAACAGGACCGTCGTCGTCTCGTCGTTCCCGGTGAGGGCGAAGGAGTAGGTGCCGTTGCCGGTGACGGCGGACGAGACGTCCAGCTCGGCCTTCTCGCCGGCGGTGAAGCCGCTGTGCGAGGCGATCACGCCGCCGGTCTCCGGCCGGTCGTTCCAGACGGTGCCGCTCTCCGTCCAGTCGCCGGTGACCGTGCGGGCGGACAACTTCGTGGCGGTCGTCCTGGCGGAGGTGACGTCGAGGGTGGCCTTGACGTTCGTGGCGTCGCCGGGGATGCCGGAGACCTTGAACCTGGTGAGCGCGAGCCGCTGGGCGGAGGTCTTGCCGCCGCAGGTCGCGCCGCACACGGACATCCACGTGGCGGTGCCGAAGCTCTTGGAGGGCTCGGCCTGGCTGACGAACACGTCGGCCGTGGCGGGGACTGTGACGCGTTCCGCGGATAACGCGGTCGGGGACGTACGCGCGGGTAACGGGTGCGCGGGCGCCGCCGCGGCCGTCATGCCGATGGACAGGACGGCGGCGATCAACGTGGATCCCACCCGTCGGTGCCGGGAGAACATTGCCCTCCTAGGGGGTTCGTGCCGGAAGATCACCGTCAAGGTAAGGGGCGGGTGGATGCCTTGCGGTGACTTCAGGAAATGGAACGGGGCAAATCACCATAAATTACGCCTGGTCAGCGCATGATCACGAGGCGATGCACCCCTGCGCACCCCTAGACTCCGGGACCTTGTTAGGGAACCCTTGCCTATTCAAGACAGTCTGTAACAAAATAGCGGGCACCCCCGCACACCGCAGGAGGCCCATCCCATGACCATCACCGCCGAGGCGGCCGTCCCCGTGGCGCCCGCGCCGGACGGCGACGACACGCCCGCCCCCGGCCGCGCCGCGCTCATCGCGCTGCTCGCCCCCATCAGGCCACGGCTCATCGCCGCCGCCGCGTTCCAGGTCGTCTACGCGATCTCGGCGCTCGTGCCCTTCGTGTGCGTGGCGGAGCTGGCCCGCGTGCTGCTCAGCCCGGGAGCCGGCGGCCCCGGCCGGGTCTGGCCGATCGCCGCCCTGGCCGTCGCAGGGCTGCTGATCCGGTTCCTGTCGTTCGGGGTGGCCGGCGCGATCACCCACTTCGCGGACGCCGACCTGCAGCTCCACCTGCGTCGCCGGATGGCCGCGCACCTGTCGCGGGTGCCGCTGGGCTGGTTCGGCGAGCGCAACTCCGGCCACGTCAAGAAGGTGCTCCAGGACGACGTCAGGGAAATGCACCACCTGGTCGCGCACGCGGCGCTCGACCTGCTCGCGGCCGTGGTGACCCCGCTGGCCGCCCTGGCCTACCTGCTGTACGTCGACTGGCGGCTCACCCTCGTCGTGCTCATCCCGGTGCCGCTGTTCGCCGCCGCGTTCGCGATCATGATGCGCGGCTACGACGAGCAGATGCGGCGCTGGAGCGAGGCGAACACCCGGATCAGTTCGGCCGTGGTCGAGTTCGTGCAGGGCATCGCGGTGATCAAGACGTTCGGCCAGACCCGGCGCTCCTACCGGCGCTTCGCCGAGGCCGCCGACGACTTCGCCGACTTCTTCGGCGCCTGGGTGCGCCCCATGCTCCGGCTCAGCGGCCTGTCCATGGCGTTCATCTCGCCGCCCGCCATGCTGCTGGTGTCCGCGGCCGGCGGTGCGCTGTTCGCCGCGAACGGCTGGATCGAGCCGGTCGACGTGCTGCCGTTCGTGCTGGTCGGCGTGGCGCTGACGGCGCCCTTCCTGGTCCTGGACATGGGCTCGATGCGGCTGAGGAGCGCGGCCGAGTCCGCGGGGCGGGTGGCCGCGCTGCTGGACACGCCGCCGCTGCCCGAGCCCGAGACACCGGTGCGCCCCGTCGGCCACGCGGTCGACTTCCGCGACGTGTCGTTCTCCTACGACGGCACGACGCCCGTGCTGCGCGGGGTGAGCCTCTCGCTGGAGCCCGGCACCGTCACCGCGCTCGTCGGGCCGTCCGGGTCAGGCAAGTCCACGCTGGCCAAGCTGCTGCCCCGCTTCTACGACCCCGACAAGGGGGAGATCGTGGTCGGCGGCGCCGGCGTACGCACCATCGGCTCCGCCGAGCTGTACCACCATGTCGGCTTCGTCCTGCAGGACGTGCAGCTGCTGCGCACGTCCGTGGCGGACAACATCGCGCTCGGCCGCCCGGACGCGGGACGCGGGGAGATCGAGCGCATGGCCCGCGCCGCGCAGATCCACGACCGGATCGCGGAGCTGCCGCGCGGCTACGACTCGGTGATCGGCGAGGACGCCCACCTGTCCGGCGGCGAGGCGCAGCGCGTCGCGATCGCCCGCGCCCTGCTGGCCGACGCGCCGATCCTGGTGCTGGACGAGGCCACCGCCTTCGCCGACCCCGAGTCGGAGTCGGCCATCCAGGACGCGCTGTCCACGCTGGTGGCCGGGCGCACGCTGCTGGTCATCGCGCACCGGCTGAGCACGATCACCGGCGCCGACCAGATCGCCGTGCTCGACGGCGGCCGGATCACCGAACGCGGCACCCATGACGAGCTGCTCGCGGCGGACGGGCTCTACGCCCGGATGTGGGCGGCGCACGTACGCGACGACGAGCGGGATTGGACGAGAAGATGATCGGAGAGCTGGGCGCCGTCCTCGGCCGGGAACACGGCGCGCGCCTGCGCCGCAGCCTGCTCGCGATGGCCGTGTACGGCGTGCTGCAGGGCCTGTCGTTCGCCATGCTGGTGCCGGTGCTGCGGGCGCTGCTGTCGGGGGAGGCGGTCGGCCCGTGGCTGGCCGCGTTCGCCGCCGTGGTCGTGGCCACCGCCGTCGCCTCCTACGTGCAGGCCCAGTACGGCTACGCGGTCGGCCTGGCCGCGTTGCGCACCCTCTACCACCGGCTCGGCGACCACGTGGCCGGGCTGCCGGTCGGCTGGTTCAGCGCCGACCGCGTCGGGCGGCTCGGGCAGCTCGTCGGCAAGGGCGTCATGGACGTGATGAGCGTGCCCGCCCACCTGCTGCAGGTCGTGGTGAGCGCGGTGGCGGCGCCGGCGACCGTGCTGGTGTGCATGTTCGTCTTCGACTGGCGGCTCGGGCTGGCGGCCCTGCTCACGGCGCCGTTCCTGTGGCTGGCGTTCCGGTGGACGCAGAGCCTGGTGCAGCGGAGCGACACCGCGATGGACGACGCCGGGGCCGAGGGGGCCGACCGGGTGGTGGAGTTCGCCAGGCAGCAGCCCTCGCTGCGGGCGTTCGGGCGCACCGCCGACGGCTACGACCTGCTCGACGACGCGCTGGTGCGGCAGCGCAGCACGCTGCGGCGGCTGCTGCGCACCACGCTGCCGGGGCTGGGCACGGTCGCGCTGACCGTACAGCTCGCCTTCACCGCGATTCTGATCGCGGGCTGCGCGCTGGCGCTCGGTGGCGCGGTGGACGTGCCGGAGCTGGTCGGGGTGCTGGTGCTGGCCGTGCGGTTCACCGAGCCGCTGCTGGCCGCCGCCGACGTCGGCGGCGAGCTGCGCATGGCGCGCGGCAGCCTGCGCCGCATCAAGGCGGTGCTCGACACCCGGCCGCTGCCGGGCACCGGCTCGGCGCGGGCGGGCGAGCCGTCGGTCGAGCTGGACGGCGTCGGCTTCGCCTACGACGAGCGGCCGGTGCTGCGTGACGTGAGCTTCACCGTCGCCCCCCGCACCGTGACCGCCCTGGTCGGGCCGTCGGGCTCCGGAAAGACCACGCTCACCCGGCTCATCGCCCGCTTCTGGGACGCGGACTCGGGTGTGGTGCGGGTGTCGGGGAACGACGTGCGCGACTACGCGCCGGAGGACCTGATGGCGCAGCTGTCGATCGTGTTCCAGGACGTCTACCTGTTCGAGGGCACCCTGGAGGACAACATCAGGATCGGCCGTCCCGAGGCCACCGACGAGGAGGTGCGCGAGGCGGGCCGGCTGGCCCGGGTCGACGAGATCGCCGAGCGCCTGCCCGGCGGCTGGCAGGCCAGGATCGGCGAGGCCGGCGCCACGCTGTCGGGCGGCGAGCGGCAGCGGGTGTCCATCGCCCGCGCCATGCTCAAGGACGCCCCGATCGTGCTGCTCGACGAGGCCACCGCCGCGCTCGACCCGGAGAACGAGTCCGCCCTGATCGACGCGCTCGCCACGCTCGCTCGCGACCGCACCCTGCTCGTCATCGCGCACCGGCTGACCACGATCGCCGCCGCCGACCAGATCGTCATGCTGGAGGACGGCGCCGTCGTGGAGCGCGGCACCCACCAGGAGCTGCTCGATCTCGACGGCCGGTACGCTGCGTTCTGGTCGGAACGCACGCGAGCCCGCGGCTGGCGATTGACCCAGCCGGCATGAGTCCGGCGAGCCGCCCACGCCGCGACGTGCTCGTGCGAGGGGCGGGCACATGAGCGGGGATCGGGGAGCGTGATGGGCGGCGAGCAGGCGGGCCGAGGTGTCTCGGGGCGGGAGTGGCGCGTGCGCGGACGCCCGCGCGGCCGTCCCCCGCGCATCACCCGGCCCGCCATCGCCGACGCCGCCCTCGCGGTCGGCTTCGACAACCTCACCCTCGCCACCGTGGCCGACCGGCTCCAGGTCGCCCACTCGGCCCTCTACCGCCACGTCGCCGACCGCGAGGAGCTGGTCATGGTGGCGATCGACCGGGCCGTCGCGGCCGTCGCCTGGCCGGAGCCGACCGGCGAGTGGCGCTCCGACCTGGAGGCGCAGGCCGCCGCGCTCTGGCATCTGCTGGAGGGGCATCCGGGGCTGATCAAGGAGTTCCTCAGGCTCACCCGCTTCCCCGAGCAGGTGATGCTCCGCTTCGGCGCGGCGGTGCGCCGCCTGATCGACTGCGGCTTCACGGTCGAGAACGCCTTCCTCGCCGCCGACACCGTCTTCGACCTGACGATCGACGTGTTCAGCAGGGGCAAGCAGCTCGACGCGCCCGCCGGCGCGAGCGTCGTCCGCGACAGCACGGCCGACGCCTGGGCCGAGGCGGTGGGCGCGGAGCTCGCTCCCATCATGCGGCAGGCGCTCACGGACCCGGCCGCGACGTGGTTCGACCGCAAGCTGAAACTGGTGCTCGACGGAGTCGCCGCGAGCCTCGCGCCGCCCTGAGCCGGGCGGAGAAGCGCGACCCTTGGCCTCGGAGGCGGCCTGGGCGGGAGTCCTTTTATTGGGTTTTGGCGTATCCAGTACGCTCCTCATCGTGAGCGATCATCACGTCGGGGCTGGCCGCGACGACACGCGTGGGCGAAAGGCCGACGGCCCCGTGCACGTCGTGGTCGCCGGCGGCCGGGTGGTGTCGTGCCATGTGCGTCCCCGAGCGCTGGCCCTGCCACCGGAGGAACTGGCCGGGCACGTGCCGGCGGCCGTGAACGAAGCCCTTGACGACGATCAGGCCGGTCGATCGCCGGTCATCGACCCTCTCGCACTGGCCGGGCAGTTCCGGGAGATCCGCGACGATGTCGCGGCGCGGGCGGACGACATCACCGCCGCGATCCAGGCCAGCGCCTCGCGGCTGCGGCAGGAGGCTGAGGTGCCTTTCGAGGTTCCTGCGCTGGATCTCGGGCCGGCCTTCGACCGGCTCGCCGAGACGCTGGAGGCCATCGGGCGCGCGACCGCCGCCGAGCGTGCCACCGCCGAGGCCACCGGCGAAGGCGCGGCCGCGGGAGGCCTCGTCCATGCGGTCTGCCGGCCCGTGGGGCGCGTGGCGTCGGTGACCATCCGGCCTCGGGCGATGCGTGACTCGGCCCGGCTCGGCGAGGCCCTCACGACCGCCGTGAACCGGGCGTTGGACGACCTGGAGGCCGGCGTCCGGAAGCGCCGGCAGGCCGCGGGAGCCGACCCCGAGCAGATCTCCGCGCGACTCGCCGACCTGCGGGACCTGGGCGTCGAGGACCTTCGGGCGTTCGGGCGGGCGATGAACGACTTCATGGGCGGCATCAAGGCCGGCCCTCGACCGAACAGGTGAGACAGGACGTACGACATGGCCGCCGAGTTGGACATCGACTTTCCGCTGCTGGCGCGGTACACCGACGGGGTCGGCGACGTGCACGGCCACTCGCAGGAGGCCGCGCGTGCATACCTGGCCGAGATGGCCTCCTACGGCCGTCCATGGGGATCGAACAACGAGGTCGGCCAGGCCATCGACATGTGCTTCGGCGCCGTTCACGAGGCGTACACGCAGTGTCAGCAGGACAACCTCGAAGACTACGCCTCCTATCCTGACGCCCTGCGCAGGATGGCCGACGTCTACAGATCAGCGCAGGACGCCTCGACAGCACAGATCCGCCAGACTTTCGAAGGGTGACATGGGTCTTCAACTTCCCGATGGACAGCTCGCCGTCGTGGCCGCCTTCCTGGGGGCGGTCTTCCCCGACGGCGACGAGGACCAGGTCACGGCCATGGGCAAGGTCCCCGACCGGCACGCCGACCGGATGCAGGCGTTGCTGGCCGACGGCAGGGCATTCGCGCGGGCCGTCGTCTCCACCAACAAGGGCGACGCCATCACCGCGTTCGACGAGCACTTCGGCGACCCGGACAACGCGAGCGCCAACCTCCAGTCCGCCGCCACCGGCGTCAGGGTCGTCGGCCTCGGCCTGCTGGTCTGCGCGGCGATCGTGCTGGCGCACAAGGCCTACACGCTCTACCAGTACGGCCTCACCGCCGCGGCTCTGGCCTCCGCGGCCGGCACCGGGGGCACGATGCTCCCCTTGATACGGGAGGTCGGGCGGCGCCAGCTCGACCGGACGACGCAGGCGGCGACGGCAGCCGTGCTGGGCTGAGCCGCCGGAGACAGACGAATGGCTCTTTCCAGGGCCGGCCGCGGCCTGGCGGGGCAAGGCCTGTTCCGGGCGGCGGGGGCGTTCTTCAAGACCCGTGGCGCGCGGGCAGTTCTCGACGGCGCGGCTCGTGGCGCGGGCGCCGGGCCGCGGCGGGCGCCGGGTGCCGGAGCAGGCACCTGGCGGCGCTGGCGGAGTTATGCCGCGCGGGTCAGGACGAAGGACCCGATCGACGTGGCCAGCGGCGAGGTCGTGCTCCAGCAGGTCGACGTGGAGCTGCCCGGCGTGCTCCCGCTGGTGCTGGAACGCACCCACGTGTCGTCGTACCGGGCAGGACGGTCGTTCGGGGCGTCGTGGGCGTCGACGCTGGACCAGCGGCTGTTGTTCGGTGCGAGCGGCGTGCACTTCGTCGCGGCCGACGGCATGGTGCTCGCCTACCCGCCGGTGGGCGACACCCCGGTGCTGCCGGAATCCGGCCCGTGCTGGCCGCTGGCGGCCGGCGAGGCGGGCGGCTACACCGTCACGGACCCGCTGGCGGGACAGGCTCTGCGGTTCGCCCCTGACGGCAGGATCGTCGCCGTCGGCGACCGCAACGGCAACCGGATCGACGTCGACCACGACGCCGAGGGACGGATCACCGGCATCCGGCACTCCGGCGGTTACCGCATCGCCGTGCACACCGACGACACCGCCCGGGTCACGGCGTTACGGCTGGTGTCCGGCGGCCGGGATCTGGACCTCGTCCGTTACGCCTACGATGACGCGGGCCACCTGGCCGAGGTGTACGACTCCGCCGGCCGCCCCCTGTGCTTCGACTACGATCCCGAGGGACGGCTGGCCGGCTGGACCGACCGCAACGGGCACTCGTACCGCTACGTCTACGACGAGTGGGGACGCGGTGTCCGCGGGCACGGGAGCGGCGGGTTCCTCGACGTGGCGCTGGCCTACGACGACCGCGTCACGGTCATGACCGACTCGCTCGGGCACCGGACGACCTATCACCTCAACGACGCCGGCCAGGTGACCGCCGAGATCGACCCGCTGGGGCACGCCACCTGGTCGGAGTGGGACGAGCGCGACCGGCTGCTGTCCAGGACCGACCCGCTGGGCCGCACCACCAGGTGCTCCTACGACGAGGCGGGAAACGTCACCGCCGTCGTCCGCCCCGACGGCCGCCGGGTCACCGCCCGTTACGACGGGATCGGGCTCCCCGTCCAGGTGACGGATGCCGACGGGACGGTGTGGCGGCAGGAGTACGACTCGCGCGGCAACCTCGTGGCGCTGACCGACCCCGCCGGCGCGACCACCCGATACACCTACGACGAGCGGGGCGGCCTGTCGGCGGTCACCGACCCGCTGGGGGCGCTGACCCGCATCGTCAATGACGACGCGGGACTGCCGGTCAGCGTCACCGACCCGCTCGGCGCGACGAGCCGCTGCGTCCGCGACCCGCTCGGCCGGGTGATCGAGACGATCGACCCGCTCGGCCATCGCACCGCCTTCACCTGGACGGCCGAAGGCCTCCTCACCTCCGTGACCCTGCCGGGCGGGCAGACGGAGCTCTGGTCCTACGACGGCGAAGGCAACCTGGTCACGCACGTGGACGCCGCGGGCCGCATCAGCCGCACCGCGTACGGGCCCTTCGACGTGCCCACGTCCAGGGTCGAGCAGGACGGCGCCCGCCTCGCGTTCGCCTACGACACGGAGTTGCGGCTCACCGCCGTCACCGACCCGCGGGGGCTGGTGTGGCGCTACGCCTACGACCCGGCCGGCAACCTGGTGCGGGAAACCGACTACAACGGCCGGGTGCTCCGTTACGCCCACGACGACGCCGGCCGGCTGGTCGAGCGGGTCAACGGAGCCGGCCAGCGCGTCCGCTACACCCGCGACCTCCTGGGCCAGGTGATCGGGCAGCGTGCCGGCGACGAGGTCGCGACCTTCGCCTACAGCCCCACCGGCCGCCTGGTCAGCGCGGTGAACGCCGACGCCGACGTCAGGTTCGAGCACGACGCGCTCGGCCGGGTGGTGGCCGAGACGTGCAACGGCCGCCGGCTCGACTCCGCCTACGACGCGGCGGGCCGCCGCGTGCTGCGCCGCACGCCGTCCGGCGCGGAGGCCTCCTGGGAGTACGACTCCGCGAACCGGCACGTCGCCCTGCGCACGGCGGGCCGCGCCCTGGTTTTCGCCCACGACGCCGCCGGGCGGGAGACCAGCCGCCGGCTCGGTCCCGGCGCGACGCTCGCCCAGGACTGGGGGCCCGGCGACCGGCTCGTCCGCCAGACGCTGCGCGGCGCCGGCGGCATCGTCGAGCGGCGCGCCTACTCCTACCGGCCGGACGGCGCGCTCGCCGGCATCGAGGACCGCACGGCCGGGGCCAGGCGCTTCGACCTGGACGCCGCCGGGCGGGTGACGGCCGTCCAGGCGGCGGGCCGGCACGAACGCTACACGTACGACGCCGCCGGCGGCCTCGCCCGCACCGACGGCACCGGAGGGGCGGCCCGCGACGACACGCTCGGCGGGCGCGCGTACGCCGGCGCGCTGCTCCGCTCGGCCGGGCAGGTCCGCTACGACTACGACGGGCAGGGCAGGGTCGTCCTGCGGCGGCACGCGGACGGCTCCCCGCCCTGGCGCTTCGGCTGGGACGCCGACGACCGGCTCACAGGCGTCACCACTCCCGGCGGGCAGCGCTGGCGTTACCGGTACGACGCGCTCGGTCGCCGCGTGGCCAAGCAACGGCTGGCGCGCGACGGTCGCACGGTCGTCGAGCAGACCGACTACACCTGGGACGACGCCGTGCTCGCCGAGCAGACGACGGCGGTCGTCACGGGTGCCACCCCGCGCACGGTCACCTGGGACTACGAGCCCGGAGGCGTGCGGCCGCTCACCCAGACCGAGCGGGACGGGTCCGGCCGGCGGTTCTACGGCATGGTCACCGACCTCGCCGGCTCCCCGGCCGAGCTGGTCGACGACGCCGGCGAGCCGGTCTGGCGGCACGCGGCCACGCTGTGGGGCCGCGGCCTTCCGCAGGCCCGTGAGGGAGTGGACTGCCCGCTCAGGTTCGCCGGCCAGTATTTCGACCCGGAGACCGGGCTCCACTACAACAATCAGCGCTACTACGATCCCGCCACGGCCCGCTACCAGAGCCCCGATCACCTTGGCCTGACGCCGCAGCCCGACCCGTACGCCTACGTCGCCAACCCGCTGACCTGGACCGACCCGCTGGGCCTCGCCCCCTGCCGGGTCTTCTTCAACGATCTGGCGCTCAAAGTCCGCAGCTGGCGGGAGAAGGGGCCACGCTGGGCCGTCGCCCTGCAGCTGGCCAAACGCGACAACCGGCGGCTGAACCGCAGCCTCGGCGAGGCGTCCGCCCCCGCGCCCAACAGCACGGTGCGTGACCTCCTGCAGCTGAAGGCGGGCAATCCTCAGTACGCTGGCAGGGCGGCGGGCGCGTCGAAGCGCTCGGACGCCGAGCTGCTGCAGTCGGTCTTCCGCCCGCGCGACGGCCAGTACATGGCGGTGCACCCGGCGCACCCGGGCACGATCCTGCAGGGCAACCACCGGCGGATGGCGCTCATCAAGCGGGCGGAAGACGCGGACTCGGAGATCACTCTGGACACTCCGGTCTTCGTCAACAACTTCAGGAGAAGCTGATGCGTATGTTGGGCAAGCGGAAGTGGCCGAGCATCGACCTCTACGCGCCCGGCGGCAGGGGCGACATCAAGAAGCCGTCCCTGGCCGACTATGACCGGCTCGCACGGACCGCCCGCGATCAAGGCAGGGCCGCCGTCGGCCGGCCGGGCTGGATGGCCGGGCACCGGGGCCGGATCCGTTCGCTGTTCGCGGTGGTCTTCGGCGCCGAAGGACCCGGGGTCTACCGGTGCCTGGTCACCGCCGTCCTGGACGACGGCTCGGGAGGAAGCTTCACCCTCGACGTGTCCCGCGGGGACTACGACGCCCTGGCCGACGTCACCACGGACGAGCTGGTGGAGATGGCGCACCTCCACCTGCTGCACATGCCGCCCATCGACCTCGACCCGGATCAGCGAGAGACATGGGAGCACACGGAGTAGCCTCCCGCGCGGACGAGGCTCGCGCTGTCACGGTGACGCGGGGAGCAGGGACTCCAGCTCGGCGACCGCGTGGTCGCGGTGGACGTCGAGGGTGGCGACGGCCTCGTCGGCGGAGCGGCGTCGGAGCGCGTCGAGGGTGGCCCGGTGCTCCTTGACGACCCGCTCGCGGTTGCCCCCGTCGCCGTAGTACATCGACCGGTAGGCGTCCGTCGTGTCCCACAAGGTCCTGATCAGCCGGGCCAGCCGGGGCATGCCCGCGCAGTCGAACAGCGTCATGTGGAACAGCCGGTTGGCCGTGGCCATGGCGAGCACGTCGCCCGCCGCGGCGGCCCGCTCGACGTCGCTCTGCGCGGCCTCCAGCCGGTCGACGTCGGCGTCGGTGAGACGGGGCACGGCCCGGCGCACGGCCTCCTCCTCCAGCAGCTCGCGGATGCGGTAGACCTCGCGCAGGTCGTCGAGCGAGAGCGTCGCGACGCAGTAGCCCTTGTGCGCCTTGTAGGTGACCAGGCCCTCGCCCTCGAGCGTCTTGAGCGCCTCGCGCAGCGGCACCCGGCTGACCTGGAGCTCCTCCGCCAGCGCGTCCTGCCTGATGGGGGCGCCGGGGCGCAGGCGGCCGGTCGTGATGGCGCGGCGCAGCTCGGCCAGCACGAACTGCTGGGCCGTCGGCGGCCTGCGCCCTGCCCCGTCCGAACTCACGGCCCCAATATCTCACGAACCCAGGCGTCGTCCTGCCCGAGCTCCGGCGGCGGACAGCGGTAGGAGGGCGGGGTGGCGCTGAGGCGTACGGGGGCGGCGACCTGGCCGACCCCGTCGAGCCGTACGGACGGCTCCAGGCCGAGCTCCTCGGCGAGCGCGAACGCGGCGGCCAGGTCGTTGATCGGGCCGCAGGGCACCCCGGCGGCGGTGAGCAGCCCGAACCACTCGTCCGCCGGACGGGCCCGCAGCGCGTCGTCGAGCGCGGATACCAGCCCGTCGCGGGCGGCGACCCTGCCCGCGTTGGTGGCGTACCGGGGGTCCGCGGCGAGGTCCGGCCGGTCGAGCACCGCGCAGAGGGCCCGGAACTGGCGGTCGTTCCCGGCCGCGATCACCATGGGGCGGTCGGCCGCGTGGAACACCTCGTACGGGACGATGCTGGGATGCCGGTTGCCCATGGCCTCCGGCACCACCCCGGCGGCGGCGTAGGCGGAGGAGTGGTTGGTCAGCGCCGACAGCAGGGAGGAGAGCAACGACACCTCGACCCGCTGGCCCTGATGCGGCCGGCCGGTTCCGGTGACGTGGCCGCCCTCGCCCGTGCGGTCGCGGTGGCGGAGTGCGGCCAGGACGCCGAGCGCGGCGTGCAGGCCGGTGATGACGTCCACGAGAGCCACGCCCGCCTTGGTGCCGGGCCCGTCCGGCTCGCCCGTGACGCTCATCAAGCCGCCCACGGCCTGCGCGATCAGGTCGTACCCCGGCAGCCCCGCCCCGGCGCCGGACCCGAACCCGGTGATCGAGCAGTACACCAGCCCCGGGTTGAGCGCGCGCAGCGCGTCGTAGCCGAGCCCGAGCCGGTCCATCGTGCCCGGCCTGAAGTTCTCCACCAGCACGTCGGCCCGGGTGGCCAGCGCCCGCGCGACCTCCAGGTCCGCCTCGTCGCCGAGGTCGAGGGCGATCGAGCGTTTGTTGCGGTTGACGCCGAGGAAGTAGGTCGCCTGCCCGCCGGGCGCGTACGGCGGGCCCCAGGCGCGGGTGTCGTCCCCCGTGCCCGGCCGCTCCACCTTGACGACCTCCGCGCCCAGGTCGGCCAGGAGCATCGTGGCGTAGGGCCCGGCCAGCACCCGGCTGAAGTCGGCCACCAGCAGCCCGGACAGCGCCCCACCGGTCACGCCGGCGCCCCGAGGTAGACGGTCACCGTCCGGGTGAAGAACTCCCTGGCCGCCCGTCCCTGCTCCTTGGGCCCGAACCCGCTCTGCTTGAGCCCGCCGAACGGCACGTGCGGGAACGTCCCCGCGGACTCGGAGTTGATGTGCAGCACGCCGACCTCCACCCGGTCGACGGCCGACAGCGCCACCCCGAGGTCGCGGGTGAAGATCGCGGCGGACAGCCCGTGGTCGCTGAGGTTCGCCAGGCCGAGCGCCTCCTCCGCGCCGGACGCCCGCACGGCCCCCACGACGGGCCCGAACAGTTCGGTACGCCAGAAGTCCACGCCGGTTCCCGGCAGGTCGAGCACGGTCGGCGGCACGAACCATCCTTCACCGGCGTGCGGTTCCGCGCCGGCCAGCGGCCTGGCGCCCTCGTCGACGGCCCGTGTCACCCCGGCGGTCACCCGGTCGCGGGCGGCCGAGCTGACGAGGGGGCCCATGTCGACGCCCGCCTTCAGGGGGTCGCCCACGACCAGGCGCGCGGCGCGTTCCGCCACCCGTTCGAGCAGGTCGTCGGCCACGCCGGAGTCGACGATGAGCCGCGAGGTGGCCGTGCACTTCTGCCCGGTGGACCGGAACGCGCCCAGGCACACCTGCTCCGCGGCGTGGTCGAGGTCGGCGTCGGCGAGCACGATGGAGGCGTTCTTGCCGCCCATCTCCGTCTGCACGGGTTTGCCCAGTTCGCCGCAGCGGGCGATGACCGCCCGGCCGACCGCCGTGGAGCCGGTGAACGACACGGCGTCCACGCCGGGGTGGTCGACGATGGCGGAGCCCGCGGCGGCCTCGCCGTGGACGAGGTTGAGCACGCCGTCGGGCAGGCCCGCCCTGGTCAGCGCCTGCGCCAGCCGGTAGGCCAGCAGCGGCACCAGCGAGGACGGCTTCCACACCACGGTGTTGCCGTGGCTGAGCGCGGGGCCGATCTTCCAGGCGGGGATGATGATGGGGAAGTTGAACGGCGTGATCAGGCCGGCGACGCCGATCGGCTTGCGGACGACGAGCACGTTCTCGCCGGGGCGCGGGGAGGCGTAGACCTCGCCGTTCTCCCGGTCGGCCTCGGCCGCGTGATAGCGCAGGATGCGGGCCGCGCCGCGCACCTCGGCGACCGCCTCGGGCAGCGTCTTGCCCTCCTCGCGGGCCAGCTCGGCGCCCCACGCGTCGGCCTCGGCGTCCACGAGGCCGGCGGCGGCGGTGAGCACCGCGGCGCGGGCGTGGTGGGGGGTGGCCGCCCAGCCGGGCGCCGCCTTCCTGGCGGCGGTCACGGCCCGCTCCACCTCGAAGCTGGAGGCGAAGCGCCCGCGTGCCACCACTTCGCCCGGCCGGGCGGGGTTGGTGTCGGCGAACTCTTCGCCGTCCCCTTCGACCCAGCGGCCGTCGATGAGATTGAGAACGTCCATGGTCAACGCACCCTAACCGTGACATATTGGATTTTCAATATTGGATCCAAAATATGGAGAGGTCATGATCGCACCCACCGCGCTGTTCGCCCTCGACACGCTGCTGACCGAGGAGGAACGCGAGATCAGGAGCACGGTCAGGCGCGTCTGCGACCGGGAGATCCGGCCGCACGTCGCCGGCTGGTTCGAGGACGGCGAGCTGCCGGCGCGCGAGCTGGCCCGCACGCTCGGCTCGGTCGGCGTGCTCGGCATGCACCTCGACGGCTACGGCTGCGCGGGCATGGGCGCGGTCTCGTACGGGCTGGCCTGCCTGGAGCTGGAGGCGGCCGACTCCGGGCTGCGCAGCCTGGTGTCGGTGCAGGGGTCGCTGGCCATGTACGCCATCTGGAAGTACGGCAGCGAGGAGCAGAAGCAGGAGTGGCTGCCCGCGATGGCGGCCGGCGAGCGCATCGGCTGCTTCGGCCTGACCGAGCCCGACTTCGGCTCCGATCCGGGGGGCATGCGCGCCACGGCCAAGCGCGAGGGCGGCGACTGGGTGCTGAACGGCACCAAGATGTGGATCACCAACGGCTCGGTGTCGGACGTCGCGGTGGTCTGGGCCCGCACGGACGAGGGCGTCAGGGGTTTCCTGGTCCCCGCGGGCACGCCGGGCCTCACCGTGAACGACGTCAAGCACAAGATCTCGCTGCGCGCCAGCGTGACCAGCGAGCTGGTGCTCGACGGGGTGCGGCTGCCCGGCGAGGCGATGCTGCCGGGCGCCAGGGGCCTGTCCGGGCCGCTCGGCTGCCTCAACGAGGCGCGGTTCGGGATCGTGTTCGGGTCGATGGGGGCGGCGCTCGACTGCCTGGAGACCGCGATCGCGTACGCGGGCGACCGTGAGGTGTTCGCCAGGCCGCTCGCCTCCTTCCAGCTCACCCAGGAGAAGCTCGCCGACATGGCCCTGGAGCTGGGCAAGGGCCTGCTGCTCGCGGTGCACCTCGGACGGCTGAAGGAGGCCGGCACGATCACGCCCGAGCAGGTGAGCGCCGGCAAGCTGAACAACGTGCGCGAGGCCCTGGAGATCGCCAGGAAGTGCCGCACGCTGCTCGGCGCGAGCGGCGTCACCCTGGAATACCCGGTGATCAGGCACTCCGTGAACCTGGAGTCCGTGCTGACCTACGAGGGGACGTCGGAGATCCACACGCTGGTGCTGGGCAAGGCGCTCACCGGGATCAGCGCGTTCAGCTGACCGGCCGCCGATCAGAACGTCTGCCAGGTCGCCTCGGTCACCTGGCAGGGCCCGCCCTGGTGCACCCGCAGCCGCCCGGCCCGCAGGTCGAGCCCGATCGTGGCCAGCGTCTCCCACCGCTGGTCGATCGGCTGCGCCGGATCGGGGTGGGCGCACACGGGCGCGTCCTCGGGGCCGTGGCTGAGCAGGGCGAGCGCGCGTTTGGTGAGGTCGTCGCCGCTGAGCTCCCCGGCGTGGTCGCGCAGGTGCCGCAGCCGGGCGTACGTGCCGGGCCGCTCGGTGGCGTGCCGCTCCCCCTCGGCCAGCGCCGGGTCGAGGAAGTGGTTGCAGTGCAGCAGGACGCCGCCGGGATCGGGTGGGATGACGGCCACGCCGGCCGGGGAGATCTCGATCGCGCCCGCGCCGCCCGCGGTCACGGCGGTGATGACGGTGGAGGCCGACACCGTGGCCGAGCGGGCGATGCCGGCGGCCTCCTCGACGGTGGCCGCCTCGTCCAAAATGCGGCGGGCGATCAGGTGCACGGGCACGCCGACCTCGGCGGTGTCGGCGTCGTGGCGCAGGATGTTGAAGTGCACGCCCAGGCCCGCCGTGTTCACCCCGATCTTGGCCAGCGCCCCCGACTCGGTGAACGTGCGCACGACGTGCCCGGGGCGGGGCTCGAACTCCCACAACATGGGGGCGTCGCGCAGGTGGTCGTGCCAGTCCCAGGTCTGCACCGTACGCGGCGGCAGGCCGGGGCCCGGCAGCACGACGGAGGTCGAGCACTCCCCCTCGCCGGTCGCGTGGAGGGCGGCCAGGATCTCGGTCCTGGCGTTGACCACGGCGACCTGCCACGGCTCCAGCCCCGCCCCGGACGCGATCCCGGCGATCTCGTCGGCCAGCCGGGGCGCCCAGGCGGCGCTGCGGTCGAGCGCCCGCTCGCCCCACGCGCGGACCTGCGCGGGAGTGGCGCCGGCGACCCTGAACAGGTCGCCGTAGCCGGCGAGGTTGGCGGCGATGGCCGCGCGGCGGTGGGAGCCGAGTTCCTCGCCGCGGGCTCGGGGTTCGCTCTGGCTGGACGTGAAAGTAGGAAATGTCATGACTCGACCCTCAGCCCTGTCCGTCTGTCCTGTCCATCAGCGCCGTCCATCAGCGCCGTCCCTCAGCCCTGTCCATCAGCCCTGTCCCTCAGCGCTGCGCACCCGGCTTCGCGCATCAGCGCCGCGAGCCCCGGGTTCTCGGTGGCCACCGCGTCGCGGACCCTGGCGTACCTTTCCGCGTCGAGGTCCTGGCTCAGCTTGAACATGCTCTGTTCCGTACGCACGTGGACCCGGAACGCCACCACCCCCGGCAGCAGCGCGCGGAACCGGTCACGGGACGCCGGAGTGGGCTCCCACGCGGGCTCCCGCAGCGACTCAAGGGCCGTGACCGTCCGCTCCACCACGTCGAGCGCGTCGTCCACGAGTTCCACCCGGCCGGTCAGGTGCACGGCCGCGTAGTCCCAGGTCGGCACGGCCGGATCGGTGGCGTACACGGTGGGCGAGACGTACCCGTGCGGTCCTGAGAAGATCACCAGCACGTCGGGCGAGCCCTCGAACGAGCGCCAGTGCGGGTTGGCGCGGGCCATGTGGCCGAGCAGCGTGCCGCCGGCGACGGCGGCCCCTTCGAGGATGACGGGCACGTGCGTGGCGACGGGCACGCCGTCCACCGCGCTCACGACCAGCGCGAACGGGTTCTCCCTGATCAGCGCGGACACCTGCGCCGGGTCCTCGGCGGCGTAACGGGGGAAGGTGTGCATGCCTATTCCACCGCGCTCAGGATCGCGTCCCACGCGACCTCGGACGCCAGCGTCCCGAGGCCCGTCGGTTTGACGCCCGCAAGATCCACCTCGTCGGTGGTCAACGCGAACAGCACGTCGCCGTCCGTCAGGGTGTGGAACGGCTGGATGCCGCGGTGCATGGAGCTGTGCACCTGCCTGCCCACCTGGAGCAGCTCGACGTCCGACAGCCGCACGTTCGTCACCATCACGGTCAGCGTGGTGTTGCCCATGACGGACGGCGCGGGCTCGCCGATCGTCTCGGCGTAGTCGACGCGCGGGTGGCGCCGGACGCCCTCGCCGGCGTGGTAGTTACCGCGCACGATCCCGCCGTCCCGGTCCACCACCGCGCCCACGGCGTTGACCACGGTCGCGACCAGCACCTTGGCCTCGCCGAACACGCCGAAAGCCGCCCCCTGCCCGGCGAACTCGGCCCGGCCGAACTCGACCTTGCCCGCGCTGGCCGTGCGGCCCGCGCCGCACCGGCCCACCGGGAACCGGCCCTCCCGCGCCTGGCGCAGCGCGGCCCGGCCCAGCTCGGCGTCCGGGTAGACGGCGCTGTCGCGGCAGGAGAAGTCGTAGATGACCGCGCCGGACACGAGCTGCAGGTCGTCCCACCTGGTCCGGTTGTCCCTGCGGGCGAGCAGTTCGTCGCTCACCCCCGCCGCCGCGGCCAGCCCGTAGACCGAGCCGCCCGCCAGGCAGATGGCGTGGTTGAAGTCGTAGCCGCCGCTCATCCCGACCGCGCCGCCGCGGGCGTCCACCGCCGTGCGCGCCCCCGCCGGAACGTGGATCACGGTGCAGCCGGTGGGGCCCTCGCCGTACTCGGCGGTGCCGACGTGCACGCCGGGCAGGTCGAACGTCACGGATGCGCGCCCGGGGCTGGGCTGCGGGGTCAGCGGCAGGTCCGCGTTGCGCGGCACCCCCGCGGCGAACGCGGACGGCTGGGCGAGCCGTGGCTCGTCGGTCACAGTGCCTCCAGGAGTCGCTGGGAGTATTCGTGGGCGGGCGCGGTGTAGAAGGTGGCGGTGTCGGCCGTCTCCACGACCTCGCCCGAGCGCATCACCGCGATCCGGTCGGCGACGTAGCGGACCGCACCGAGGTCGTGGGAGATGAACAGCGCGCTGAAGCCGTACTCCGCCTGGAGATCCTTGACCAGGTTGAGGATCTGCACCTGCACGGACACGTCCAGCGCGCTGACCGCCTCGTCGAAGACGATGAAGTCGGGCCTGGTGACCAGCGCGCGGGCGATGGAGACGCGCTGCCGCTGGCCGCCGGAGAGCTCGTGCGGGTAACGGGCGGCGAACGACTCCTCGAGGCCGACGTGGCCGAGCATCTCCGTGACCAGGTCTCCCACGGGACGGCCGAGCACCGCCAGGGGCTCGGCGACGCTCTGGCCGACGCGCATCCTCGGGTTGAGCGACCAGTGCGGGTGCTGGAGCACGGCCTGCATCCGGCCCGCCAGCTCGCGCCGCCGCCTGGGGAAGGGACGGCCGTCGAACCTGACGGCGCCGCTCGTCGGCCGGTGCAGGCCGAGCGCCACCCGGCTGGTGGTCGTCTTGCCCGAGCCGGACTCCCCCACCAGGCCGAGGGTCTCCCCCTTGGCCACCGACAGGGAGACGTGCCTCATGGCGTCCAGCCGGATGCGCCGCAGCGGCGGCCCGGCCGTGAAGGTGACCGTGACGTCGTCGAGTTCGAGGATCGCCTCAGCCCCTGGCGTGTCGCCGGTCATGCCGTCACCTCGCCGGCCCGGTGGCACAGGACCTCCTGGTCGCGCACCCTGACCGGGTCAGGGCGCTCGTGGTGGCAGCGGTCGGCGGCGAGCGCGCAGCGCGGGGCGAACGCGCAGCCCGGCGACGGCCCGGTGAGCACGGGCGGCCGTCCCGGCACGGGCTCCAGGCGGGCGCCGTGGGCCGCCGCCGCGGGCGCCGACCCGGCCAGCGCCGCCGTGTACGGGTGGGCGGGCTTGCCGAGCACCTCGCGGGCCGGGCCGTGCTCGACGACGCGGCCGCCGTACATGACCGCCACCCGGTCGCAGCGGCGGGCGACGGCGGGCAGGTCGTGGCTGAGCCACAGCAGGCTCGTCCCCGCGTCGGCGGCCAGCGCGAACACCACGTTCAGCACCTCCTCGCGCACCTGGCTGTCCAGCGCGGCGGTCGGCTCGTCGGCGACGAGCAGCTCGGGCGAGGTGGCCATGGCCATCGCGACCGCCACCCGCTGCGCCATTCCACCCGACAGCTGGTGCGGGTACGCGCGCGCCACGCGCGGGTCGTCGAGCCTGACCCGCTCCAGATGGACGTTCACGTCGGCGCCGCGTCCGAGGACGAGCCGGAGCTGGGCGCCGACGCGCATCGTCGGGTCGAGCGAGCCGATCGGGTCCTGGAAGACGAATCCGAGGTGTCGCCTGCGCAGCCGGCGCACCCCCGCCGGGGGCAGGTCGAACACCGGCTCCCCCGCGACCAGCACCTCCCCGCCGCCGCGCCGGGCCGGGCGCGGCAGCAGCCGCCCGACGGCGGAGCCGAGCGTGGACTTGCCCGAGCCGCTCTCGCCCACGAGCCCGACCTTCTCCCCGTGCGCGACCTCCAGGTCGGCCCCGTCGAGCGCACGGGTCCCCGCGTAGTCGATCACCAGGTTCCGTACTGAGAGCAGGCTCATGTCAGGGACCTCGTCTCCCGGGGTTCGAGCTGGTCGCGCAGCCCGTCGCCCACCACGTTGATCGCCAGGATCGCCACCACCAGCACCACCCCGGGGCCGAGGATGAGCCAGGGCGCGGCGATCATGTAGGTGCCGCCCCGCTGGATGAGCACGCCGAGCGAGGCCTGCGGCGGCTGCACGCCGAAGCCGAGGAAGCTCAGCCCGCCCTCGACCGCGATGCCGACGGACAGCGCGTACGTGCCCTGCACGGCGATCGTGCCGGCCACGTTCGGCAGCACGTGGCGGCCGAGCACGCGCGGCAGCCGCGCGCCGCTGATGACCGCGGAGGTGACGTAGTCGCGCTGCGACACGGCCACGGCGGCGGCCCGCACCAGCCGGGTCATGAGCGGGATCGTCGCCAGCACGATGCTGGCCAGCGCCGCCACCTGGCCGGGGCCGAGCACGGCGGCGACGAGGATGGCGAGCACGATGGCGGGGAAGGAATAGAGCACCTCCACCAGGCGCATCACCAGCTCGTTCAGGTAGCCGCCACGGTATCCGGCGATGATGCCGAACGTCGCGCTGACCGCCGCCGTCACCAGCACGGCGATCGACGACAGCAGCAGCGTCGTGCCCACGCCCTCCATGACGCGCGGCAGCATCGAGCGGCCCAGGTTGTCGGTGCCCAGCCACCAGCCGGGCCCCGGCGGCCGGAGGCGCGGACCGACGATCGCGTCCGGGTCTCCCCCTGCCCCGGCGAGCGAGCCCAGCGCGAACACCACCAGGACGAGCAGGCAGGCCAGCCCGCCGAGGGACAGCCGGTCCAGCCTCTTCATGAGCGCCTCCCCGCCGTGACGCCGAGCCGGGGATCGAGCACCCCGACCAGCAGGTCGATGACCACGTTCATGACGATGAACACGCCGGCCGCCAGCAGCACGCCGGCCTGCACGACCGCGTAGTCGCGGCGGCCGACGGCCTGCACGATGTACGAGCCGACGCCCGGCAGGTTGAACACGTGCTCCACGATCAGCGCACCGCCCAGCAGGTACGCGGTGATCGTGCCGAGGAGCGTGACCACCGGGGCCGCGGCGTTGCGCAGAATGTGGTGCCTGACGATGAACCACGGCGACTCGCCGCGCCCGACGGCGGCCGTGACGTACGGCTCGACCAGCACGCCCATGACGGCGTCTCGCGTGGTCCTTGCCGT
This sequence comes from Nonomuraea deserti, assembly GCF_004348685.1. Lineage (GTDB taxonomy): Bacteria > Actinomycetota > Actinomycetes > Streptosporangiales > Streptosporangiaceae > Nonomuraea > Nonomuraea deserti. The sequence goes on from NZ_SMKO01000009.1 coordinate 88,210, forward strand.
GACGGAGACGGCGAACACCGACAGGACGGCGGCCGGCAGCACCATCGTGGCCAGGTTGCGGGCGGGGTCCTGGGTGAGCGGCACCCACGCGCCGACCTCCAGGCCGAGCGCGTACCGGGAGAAGACGAAGACCACCAGGCTGCCCAGCACGAACTCCGGGACGCTGACGCCGAGCCCGCTGAGCAGCCGCCCGGCGGCCCCGCCGCCGCCCGGCCGCGCGCGTACGGCGGTGAGCACGCCGAGGGGCACCCCGGCGAGCACGCTGACGGCCACGGCCAGCAGGGACAGCTCGGCGGTCACCGGCAGGCGGGCCAGCAGCTCCGCGCCGACCGGCTGGCGGCTGATCATGGAGATGCCGAAGTCGCCGCCCGCGACGGTGCCAAGCCAGTGGCCGTACTGCATGAACACCGGCTGGTCCAGCCCGTAGCGGGTGGCCAGCTCCGCCTTCTGCTCGGCGGTGGCGAACGGGCCCAGCACGGTCTCCGCGAAGCCGCCGGGCATCAGGCGCACGGCCGCGAAGATCAGCACGGAGACGCCCAGGAGCGTGGCGGCCGAGCTGAGCGCCCGGCCGGACCACCACATCAGCAGCCGCATCGTTACTGGGACTTCTTCACGCGGGCGTCGGCGACCAGGCGCAGCACGTTGCCGTAGCCCTCGGTGGAGTAGAGGCTGGGGCTGAGCGCGTCGGTCCTGAAGGCGACCGTGGCGGGGCGGGTGACCAGCGGGATCATCTGCGCGTCCGCGTCGGCCTTGGCGCACACGGCGGCCAGCGCCTTCTCGCGTGCGGCGCCGGCGGGCTCCTTGCCGGCGGCGTCGATGAGCGCGTTCAGCTCCTTGTCGGGCGTCATGAAGCCGACGTTGAAGCCTGCCTCCTCCGGGTTCCACCACTTGGTGACCATGCCGGGGTCGGCGTATCCGGCGAACCACGACAGGGCGGCGTCGAACTCGGCGGGCGCCTTGCCGTACACCTTGCCGGACCAGCCGGCCTCGTCCATCTGCTCGATCTTGACGGTGATGCCGGCCTGCTGGAGGTTCTGCTGGATCACCTGGGCGACCGCGGGGGCCGGCTGGGTGGAGTAGATGCTGAGCGTGAACGTGAGGTTCTGGGCGCCCGCCTCGGCCAGCAGCCTCTTGGCGTCGTCGATGCCCTTCGAGGCCGACGGCAGGGCGGCGGGGTCGCAGGCGCCCGGCAGGCCTGCCGGGGTGACGGCGCTCGGCTCGCCCTTGCCGCCGAGCGCGATGTCGGCGATCTGCCGCTGGTCGAGCGCGATGGCGATCGCCTGACGCACCTTCGGGTCGGCGAACTTCGAGGCTGGTGCTTTCGTGTTGAGCATCAGGTAGTAGAAGTCCGTCGTGGCCTGCGTGACGACCTTCACGTCACCGGCGCCCGCCAGCATGCCGGCCGAGTCGACGTTGCCCAGCGTGGCCAGGGCGGCGCTGCCGTTCTGCAGGGCCGCGACGCGCGCGGCCTCCTCGGGGGCGATGGTGATGTTGAGGGTGTCGGCCGCGGGCTTGCCCTTCGCCCAGTACTTCTCGTTGCGCTTGAACGTCCACGACACGTCCTGGCGGTGGTCCTTCACCACGTACGGCCCGGTGCCGAGCAGCGTGGTCGCCGGATCGACCGACTTGTCGTTGATCTCCTTCATCGGCAGGACCGCGGCGGGCACGTTGGCCAGGGCCGCCAGGAACGGCGTGTACGGCTCCTTCAGCGTGACCTTCACCGTGTGGTCGCCGTCCTTGGTGACCGACTTGACCGCGCCCAGCTGGCCGCGCCACACCGACTTGGACGCGAGCAGCCGTTCGAAGCTCCCCACCACGTCGTCGGCCGTCATCTTCCTGCCGTTGCTGAACGACACGTCCTCGCGCAGGTGGAAGACGTACTCGGTGGGCGAGGGCGTCTCCCACTTCTCGGCCAGCAGCGGCTGGACGCTGAAGTCGGGACCCACGGTGACCAGGGTCTCGTAGGCCAGCGAGAGCAGCTGCCAGGTGGTGGCGACGTCGGCGAGCTGCGGGTCGTAGCCGGTGGCCGCGCCACTGTCGATGTGGACCTGCAGGTTCAGCGTGCCGCCCGAGGGCAGCGCGTCGTCGGCCACGGCGAGGTAGCCGGGCTCGACCTCCGCCTGCGGGCCGGTGGAGGGCTGGGTGGTCGTTCCGGTGGCGGCGCAGGCCGTGGCCAGCAGGGCGGCCGCGACACCGCAGGCCAGGCGTATGGGACGCATGGGCCTCTACTCCTCTAGTGGCAGGAACGTTCGGCGGCGCTCGGCGGGACGTCGAGCGTGGGGTTCCGGTCGAAGAACCCGACCGGCTTGAGTACGAACCCGCACGTGTCGACCGGCATGATCGGCCAGTCCTCCACGCGGGGGAAATGCGTCAGGCCGAACGTGTGCCACAGCACGATGTCCTGCCCGTCGATGTCGCGGTCGGCCCTGGTGTAGGCGGGCAGTCCCGCGCCGCCGGGATGCTGGTTGACCAGGTCCCCGGCGGGATAGCGCTCCGCTGGGTGGTAGCGGGTGACCCACAGGTGCCGCGTGGCGAACTCCGCGCGGCGGCGGATCGAGGAGCCCTCGGCGGCGAGCAGCGTGGGCTTGCCCTCGGGGTGCAGGGCGTACCCGACCGGGCGGCCCAGGCGGTTGCGCACCGAGGGGTTGACGACGTGCCAGGTGCGCTCGGCGGCCAGGTCGGCGTCGCGCCGGGCCGCGCTTTCCGTGCGCAGGCGGGTGACGGCCCTGCCGATGGCGTTGCCGTACGGGTTGCCGGGGCCCATCGGCCGGCGGGCCACCTCGACCTCCTCCACCGCGTTGGCCACGCCGTCCACCGTCATGTCCAGCCGGGCGCTGAACAGGTGCTGGTGGTAGGGGGCCGCCAGCCCGGGCGCGACCTCCGACGCGTACGGGGCGGCCCGGTCGTCGTAGGCGGCGGTGAAGACGATGCCGGTGGCCTTCACCTCGAGCTCGATGGTGCCGTCGAGGTAGAGGTACCAGTAGAAGCCGTAGTCGTAGTTGCCCACGGTGACGAAGAACGAGATGACCAGGCGGCGCTGCCTGCGGGTCTCCCTGGATCCGTTGGCGGGGTCGGTGTGCTTCCACAGCACGCCGTAGTCCTCCTCGTGCATGCAGATGGCATTCGTGATCACCTTGGGCACGCAGGCGCCGTCCGTGACGACGGCGTCGAAGTACGTGATCTCGCCGAGGCAGTCGCAGCCGAGCTCCAGCGAGTTGGCCAGCTTGCCGAGCTGGTATTCGCCGGTGTCGAAGTAGTTCTGCCAGAACCGGACCGGGCTCGGGTCGCCGTACGGCACCAGCATCTCGGCCACCGAGGCCCGGTAGACGACGGGCCTGGTGCGGCCGCCGTCCTCGAAGCCGATCTGGTGCAGGGTGAGGCCCTCGCGCATGTCGTAGCCGAGCCGCAGGCTCCACTTCTCCCAGGTGACGAGCGGGCCGTCCACGGTGAAGCTGGGGCCCTCCGGCTGGGTGATGCGGATCGGCTTCTGCGTGGTGCGGTGCGGCCCCCGGGTGTAGTCGCCGGGTTCGGCGGGGACGGGCTGCGGGCCGGTGTCGACGATCTCCACGACCTCGCCCTTGACCAGGTCGACGTACGCGACCAGGCCGTCCATCGGGTGCGCCCACGGCAGGCTCTGCGGTGTGGGCATCACGTGCGCCAGCACCCGCGCCACCCGGCGGCCCTCCTCCGCCGGCAGGCCGTAGTGGCCCGCGCTGAGCGCGGCCAGGTAGACGCCCGCCGGGTCGGTGATCCCGCGGCGCGCGAGCGCCTCGGCCCAGCCGGCGTCCTCCCCGAGCACCCGCCTGACCAGCGCGTGCTCCTCGTCCAGCATCGGCACCTGGCCGCTTTCGACCGGGTCGATCGGCGTGCGCGACTCGACCCGCGCGCCCGTCTCTCCGGCGCCGAGCGCCACGATCACGTCGGCGGACGCCTCGGTGGCGAGGTCGATGAGGAGCACCCGGGCGCGGCGGCCGGAGGGCGTGCTCTCCCCGCCGGCCAGCACCTCGTCCTTCGAGGGCTCCTCCAGCCCGAGGTAGGCCACGCGCACCGACTCGGTCAGCAGGCCCTCCTCGAGCAGGACCCGCCTGACCTCGTCGATCTCCTGCGCGGAGAGGGGATCGAGAGGATGGGGACGCTTCCCGGTGGTCAGGTGCAACGCTCCGCCCCTTTCTGATGCCGGAACGTTCCGGCAAAGGTTTCGCGCCAACCTAATGCGGAGGGCGGGAACTAGACAAGACCCGGAGCCCAGGTGAAACGCATCGTTCACCGGGCGGGCTACGATGCGGGGCGTGCAGACAGACGAGCCGGTCACCATCCTCACCGTCGCCAAGGAGGCGGGGGTGTCCAAGACCACGGCCTCCGACGCGCTGCGCGGCTCCGGGCGGGTGTCCGAGGCGACGCGCGCGGCGGTCGCCCAGGTCGCCGAGCGGCTGGGCTACGTGCCCAACGGCTCGGCCCGCCACCTGCGCAGGGCCAGCACCGGCACCATCGGCCTGCACGTGCCCGAGGTGCTCACCCGCTCGTCCTACTACATGTCCTTCGTGTTCGGCGTGGTCGAACAGGCCGCGCGGCACGACTACGACGTCACGCTGATCACCTCGGGCCAGCGGCGCCCACGCCCGCCGCGGGTCGACGGGCTGGTGCTCGGCGACCCGCTCGGCGGCGACCCGGTGGTGGAGAGCCTGATGGCGACGGGCCTGCCGACGGTCTCCTGCGAGCGGTTCCCCGGCGACCGGCAGGCCGACGGCGTGGTGTGGTCCGAGCACGCCGGGATGCTCGCCCGGCTGCTGGGCCACCTGCGGTCGGCGGGGGCGGCACGGCCCGCGCTCATCGTGGCCGGCGACGAGAGCGACTGGGCGGCCAGCCTGCACCGCGGCTATCTCGGCTGGTGCGCGGAGCAGGGGGTGGCGCCGCTCGTCCGGCGGGTGTCCTTCGACGCGACGGGCGACGAGGTCCGCGCCGCCGCCCGCGACCTGCTCCGTTCGGAGCCGCTCGACGCCCTGGTGTGCGCGCCCGCGGGCGCGGCCACCGAGGTGGCGCCCCTGCTGCGCGAGGCCGGCGGCGACGTGCTGCTCGCCTCATGCGTCGACGGCGCCGCCACCCGGCTCGCCGATCCGCCGATCACCGCGATCGACCTGCGGCCGCGCGAGGCCGGGGCGAGCTGCGCCGAGCTGCTGTTCGAGCTGCTGGCGGGGGCCGCGCAGGCGGGCACCGAACGGGTGCATCCGATAGAGCTGGCCGTACGCGCCTCGACCAGCCGGTGACGCGCCGGGCGCGGGCGCCCGGCGCGCGTGGCGGCTCAGCCGAAGGTGACGTCGCTGCAGAAGTAGTACGTCTGGTCCATGTGCGAGGCCTTCCAGATCGTGTAGATCACGTGGCGGCCGGTGCGCGAGCCCTTGCTGATGCCGTTGATCATGTACGTCTCGCCGGGCGCGTAACGCGGGGTCTCCCGGACGAGCTCCAGATGGTTCCAGCCCAACGGCGTGGTGGTGGCGTTGTACCCCTGGCGGGTGATGTAGACCCTGATGTAGTCGGCGCCGTGGCGGGCCTGGTCGTTCAGCCGGATGTCGAACGTGCCGCCGAGGTTGGCCATGGTCCACGGCCCCGGGGTGTCCATCGAGCGGTAGCGGCCGTCCTGCGTCCGGCCGGCGCTGCAGAGCTGGCCGTTGGGGATCGCGGCCTGGTGGTTGCCGCCGACGTTGTCGCGGTAGAGCCCGTTCCAGTTCCACATGGCGTTCGTGTTGTCCTGCCAGGCCTGCCAGCACATCGGGTCCTGCTGCTGCATGGCGGGGTTCTGGAAGTCGCTGCCCCAGCGCAGCCAGCAGCCGTAGTTGCGCGACGCCGGGTCGACGACCGAGCCGTGCGCCGAGGCCGTACCGGTCATGGGGCCGTACAGTGCGATGGCGCAGATCGTCACCACGGACAGCAGCAGCGCCATGGCGCGCCGCAGGTGGGGTCGGACTCGGGGCATGGCGGTCTCCGTGTTCCGGTCGGGGGGTCCGGTGGTTGGGAGCGCTCCCGCCGGGACGGTATCTGACCGGGGAAGGTCATACAAATAACGGGAGATGTCAGCTTCGCGCTTTTTCCGAGGGCTTGCCGGGGTGAGCTGTGGAAAGGGCTTTCCTAGCAGCTCAGGCCCGGGATGAAAGTTTCAGTACCGCGGGAGAAGACAGGCCACTCACAGAGTGGTTTTTCGTGACCGTGAGTAATGGGAATCGGGGAAGTAGCATGTGGACGAGGGCGAGACTCCCGATACTGAGTGGGTGACCGCAATGGCGACGATCGAACCGAAGAGCGAATCGGCCGCGGACGAGCCGACGACTGGGCGCACGGTTCTCCCCGGTGCGCCGCCGTTCACTGCCGATGACCTGCTCAAGTTTCCCGACGACGGGAACCGTTACGAGCTCTGCAATGGGAGCCTACTGGTGAGCCCTGCCCCCACAAAGCTGCACCAACTCGTCCTTTATCAACTGCAGCGCATCCTCGACGAAGCCGCGCCACCAGAGCTGGTGCTTTTGTCGGCCGTCAATCTGAGGGTCAGTGACCAGGACCTCTACATCCCCGACTTCGTAGTCGCGACCGAGGAGTCGTTGCACACCGACGAGCTCATGTTCTCTCCCGACGAGCTTCTGCTGGCAGTGGAGGTGGGCAGTCCGAGCACCAGCATGCGCGACGAGGGTCTCAAGACCCTCGCCTATGCGAAGGCGGGCATCCCCGGTTACTGGCGCATCGAGCTCGCAGAAGAGCCGACGCTCTACGCCTACGAACTCACCGGCGACAAGTACGATCCGCCGGCCGCCTACAAGGCGGGCAGCGTCGCGCACCTGACGACGCCGTTCCCGGTCGGCTTCGATCCCGCCGAGCTCATCCGCGGGCGGCGCTGAGGCGCTTGACCTGGTCCTCGGCCCTGCCGGCCCCCTCCTGCCAGGAGGACCGAGGCCAGGCGCTCACCCCCGATCGGGCGGCGTGCGAGCCGCCAGCGACGTGTAGACGGTCACCTCGTCGGGCTGGAGCAGCCCGTCCTGGATGGCGCAGATGAGCAGCTTCTCCTTGGTGGGCGCGGGCCGGCCGGCCGCCGCGTACTTGACCCTGGCCCGGTCGATGTACTGCCGCACGGTCCGTTCCTTGATCCCCATCCGCGCCGCCACCGAGGCCTTCGACATCGACTGGAACCAGAACAGCAGCGCCGCCCGCTCCTTGTCGGACAACTGCGGCCGGTGCGGCCCCTCGTCCGTGGCGATGGCCTGAGCCATCGGCGGTGTCATGCTCGGCCGGTCGGCGGCCACCTCCAGGATCGTCTCCAGACACGAGTCACGGGTCGCCCGCCCCTTGCCGATGAAGGCCGAGGCGCCGGCGTCGAGCACCGCGCGCACCGTCTCGGGCTCCTCGTGCTCGGAGAAGACGATGACCCGCTGCCCGCCCGCGCACAACTCGGCGACCCGGTCGATGACCATGGTGCCGTTGAGGTTGAGGTCGAGCAGCAGCACGTCGGCGGGCGTGCCGCGGACCGACTCGATGGTGGGTCCCTGCGCGACCAGCTCCACCTGGCTGTGCGTCCCGAACCACGAGCGCACGCCGTCCACCACGACCTGGTGGTCCTCCACCAGCGCCACCGTCACGGGCCCTGTCACGGGCCCTGCCAGATGCTGTTGACCCATACCTCCCCTCCCTGCCGCTGGTAGGTGACGACGACCCCGCTGGGCTCCCGCACCGGATCGGGGCTGACCGGCAGGTCGTCGTTGTCGGCGACGACCGCCACGCTCACCATGGCCGACATCGCGGACACGGTCACCCTGGCCCTCGTCCTGGCCCCGTCCAGGGCCGCGACGGGTGCTCTGAGGAGGTCCTCGCGCACGCCGTCAGGCAGCGCGGGCAGGCGCTCGCCGAACGGCGGCGCCGTCACCAGGACCTGCCGCCGCTCGGCCGCGTCGATGTGCTCGCGCAGCGCGGACACCAGCTCGTCCGGCACCTCCTCGCGCTCCGTGATGAGCCGCCGCAGCCGCATGGCGCCGGCCGTGCAGTCGCCGCGCACCCGGGAATCGCCGGGGTCGGCGCCGTCGGCGAGCTGCTTGAGCATCGACTCCGCCACCTCGCGGATCGCTTCGTAGCGGCGGAGCCGGTCGGCGTGGATGCGCTGGGCGGACTCGCGCCAGGCGTCGTCGGCGGCCAGCCGGCGGGCCAGCAGCGCGGCGTCCTCGGCGCGCACGCGCAGGGTGTGGCAGCCCACCATGTAGCCGAGTTGGAGCGTGACGCTGCCGACGATGACCATCAGGTATTTGGCGAGGGAGACGCGGTCGACGGTGCCCGTGGCAATCATCGCCACCAGCATGATGCCGGCGTTGGCCGACAGGAACGCGATGGCCTCGGCCCGCCAGCGCGGCCGGTTCCACAGCAGCATGACGCCGAGCCAGCCCACCGACCCCCATCCCCAGTCGATGGGGCCGATCAGGTCCTGCGGCCGGCAGGACACGATCACCGCGACGTCCAGGACGAGCACGGCGACGGCCAGCTCGCGGGCCTTGGCCGGGCCGGCGAACGTGCGTAACAACGACAGCGCGGCGACGGCGCCGATCGCGGTGTAGGCGACCCAGGCCGCGGCCGCGAGCAGGGGCCAGCGGAAGGACTCCCAGCCGGTGACGGTGACGGTGAGGTCGTAGCCCGTGTGCCAGACCGTGGCGATCACGACGGCGCCGATCGCGGTGTAGAGCGTGTAGCGGTGCGCCACCTCCTCGATGTCGCCGGTCATGGCCGCCACCACAGGCTCACCCGGGTGCCGCCGGTCCCCGAGCGGATGTCGGCGCCGGCGTTCGGCAGGGAGCGCATCGTGCCGAGGATCGAGCCGCGCACGCCGAACCGGTCGGGCGGCACCCGTTCGACGTCGAAGCCGGCGCCCGCGTCGGCGACCTCCACCCTGATCTCGCCGTCACGGCTGCTGGAGACCAGCTCGGCCTCGCGCACGCCGGCGTGCCGGGCGATGTTCGCCAGCGCCTCGTTGACGGCGCGGGCGAACCGCTCGGCCACATCTCCCGGCACCGTCTCCGGCGTCAGGCTCCTGCGTACCTCCAGGCTCGTGGCCCGGCCGGCCACCTCGTCGAGCAGGGCGTCGAGGGCGATGGCCGCGGTGCCCGCGTGCGGCCTGTCGCGCAGCCGTTCCAGCGCCGCCAGGTCGGTCACGGCCTGGCGGCGCAGCGTCTCCGACGGCCGGTCGTAGGTGCCCAGGCCGACCATGGTCAGCGTGTGCAGCGACGTCTCGTGGACGCTGCCGACCTGGCGCAGCTCGTCCTCGCGGCGCAGCCGCTCGACCATGAGCGTGACCTCGGCGCGCGCGCTGCCGCGCAGGAAGGCGTCGGCCGAGGCGGCGGAGCGGCGCAGCAGCGTCATCAGCAGCGCGATGGCCAGGATCTGCATGAGGTGGATCGCCAGCGTGCTCACGACGTCCTGATGCGGCGCCGCGAACCGGGCCCCCACCAGGTACGCCGCCGCCACGGCCAGCCCGGCGGGCACCGCGATCGCAGGCCGCCAGGCGACGCCGGCGACGACCACGCTCATGGTGACCAGCCCGGAGATCCAGCTGGCGTTAGCGGCGAGCGCGTCCACCGCCACGAGGTGGCGCTGCGCGAGGCAGAACATGACGGTGACGGCCACATCACCGGCCGCCAGCCAGGACGGCAGCGGGTTCCTGCGCCAGGCCACCCGCAGGAAGAGAACGGTCCAGAGCAGGTGGATCGCCAGCGCGGGCGCCAGCCACGCCACCGAGACGGGCGGCACGGCGCCGAGGACAGCCGCGACGACCGCCACCAGGCCGATCACGGCCCGGGAACCGGCCCCGATGCGCGCGGCGGCCTGCTCCAGTTGCCTGGCCGCCGAGTCGTACCTCGTGGAACCGCGGTGAGACATGCGCCGCCCGCTCGCAGTGAGAGCACAAGACGAGTCTCAGATTAACGCACGCCTCAGGGGTGGGCGGGAAGATCGCACCAGCCGCGGCAGCGGATGGGGAGATGGGTCGCATGGTCGTTTCCTCGGGCCGGCTCTGCTGCGGTCGATCACCGTCCACCCCCGACCCTGATCCACCGTCCACCCACGACCCTGATCCGCCGCTCCCCCTGCGGCATGACGGCTGATCGGCCGTCATCCCCACGACGGCCGAACAGCCGTCAGTCGTGTCTCCTTGTACACGCGTGTACTGATGCGCGGGCCGCTGGGACGCGAAAAGAGAGGGAACCTGATGACCTTCGTGGTGATCCCCATCCTGGTGGGCTGCCTGTCCGTCATGACGGTCCGCGGCCGCAGGGAGAGCTGGCCGGCCGGCCTGCCGGTGGCGCGGCCGAGACTGGTGGCGGCGGGCGGCACGTACGACGGCTCGCGCGGCCGGCCGTCGGACGCGTACGTCATCCAGGAGCGGCTCATCGCGGCGGCGCACGGCGCGGGCGGCACGGAACACGCCCACACCGCCGCGGCCCTCGCCATGGCGGCGGTGGTGGCCGCCCGGCCGCAGCACGCGGGGACGCGGGAGAAGGACCTCGGCGAGTGCGCCCGTGCGGCCCACCGCGCGGGCCGCGTCGCGGCCCTGCCCCATACCGCCGGACCCGCCTCCGCCGAGCCCGGCTCCGCCCTGCCCGACCCCGCCGGACCCGCCTCGGGGGAGCGCGGGCCCACCCTGCCTGGCGCCGCCGGACCCGGCTCGGGAGAGCGCGGGCCCACCCTGTCCGATTCTGCGGGACCCGGCTCTGGCGGCTCCGCCCTGCCCGGCTCTGGCGGGACCGGTCCGGTGAGCTCGCTGGATCTGGTCGTCCTCGACCAGGACCAGCAACCGCGCCTGCGCTACGCCCACGTCGGCGACGGCGCCATCTGGCACTGTGCGAAGGGTGAGGAGCCGCGGCCGCTCACGGCGGCGCACGCGTTCGACGGCGGCCCGATGACGCGCGGGCCCGGCCAGGCGCCGGCGCTCACGCCGGAGACCGGGACGCTGCCCCTGCGCTCAGGCGACCGCGTGGCCATCGTCACGGAGGGCGTGACCCGCGCAATCGGCGCCGCCCGGCTCAAGGCGCTGCTCGCGAGCGGCTCGTCACCTGCCGCCTGCCTGGACCGCCTGTACGACGAGATGGCCGCCCTGGAGCCGGAGGGCGACGCCACGGTGATCATCGCCGACGTGGTCACCGCGTGAGCCTGACGTACGGATCCGGACAGGCCGCCCGGCGAGCAACCCAGAGGGCTCCCGGAGCGTTGCCGAGCCCATGAACGCAACGCTCGTGTGAGGTACCCAGCCGTAGGATCCGGCTTGCCGGAGCGGGTGACCTTTGCCTGGACGACCTGGGGCTTCGTGGAGCCGTGACGTCGGCGGCATCATGGAGCTGTCGGTCGGCCTGATCAGCGCGGGTGGGAGCGTGGCAGGCACAGCGGCCGGAGGTACGCACGTCCCGGCGGATCAACCCCAGTGGCGTGCGTACCTGTAAGACCATTCGGCAACGCGGGCACACTCAGCGGCCGGACTCTCCGCGATCAGTCGCAGTGCCACCGCGAGGGAGGGGAGTACCAGGAGACGTCGACCCCGTTGACCGGGACGCCGCCTCCCCAGTCGACGCACGTATTGGGTGCCTTCACTTTCCGCGGGCCGGCATAGTAGGCATAGTTTCCGCTGTCGGTCTTGTAATCGGTGAAGCCGCCGTTGCTGTTCTGCTTCGCGATGGAGGCCATCATCCACGTCTTGGTTCCCGCGTGCGCGTCCTTCTTCCAGGTGATCACGCAATTGGTGGTTCCGTTGTACAACAGGTAGATGGTGGCTACCGCTCCCAAGTCCTGCTTGTCTATGACGTGGTAACTGCCACCACCGCATTCCTCGATCGGGGACGACGCCGCGTGCGCCGGGCCGCTCACTGCCACGGACCCGGCAACCAGCGCCGCGGTGGCCATTGAGAGCATCGCTTTCCGCCTGAACTCACCCACTGAACTACACCATCCATTCCGCATATGACCTCTTGACGGCCACTACCGGCGCAGATCCCGACCGTCATGCTGAAACGCCGGTAGAGGGCTAGGTAAGCTGCCCGGTTCCGGCGTCGCTCGTACGACTCGCACCGGCGCCCGATCGTCCTGCCCTGCCTGCGAATCACCCCACACGAGGTCGCGTTTCCTTCGTGTTAGCAAGGCGCTCGACCACGACGCCACGATGCGGCGGACGCGATCCCGGCAGCGTTCTCGAGTACTCCGACGCGACGGCCGCCCGACAAGATCGGCTGCACGCTGGGGGCGGCCCAGAACGACGGACGCGGCGCCGCGTCGATCGTGCGGGCCGCGCGCCGTGGGAGCCGCGCAGTATCGTTCCGCAGCCGTTTAGGGTTCAACCTGTGAAACGGTTCGGGGACAGGATGGCGAAGTGAGCGCGGCAGTCGGCGTCGAGAAGGCCACGACGGATGATCCCCCACCGCGCCGGACGAGACGTCGCAGGCGGTGGCTGGCCTGGACGGTCGTCACGCTGCTGGCCGTCTGGGCCGTCATCCGCGCCGGCGGCCTGGAGCAGGGCTCTTTCCTCACCCAGCTCATGACGGTGACGCCCATCGGGGCGGGGCTCGCGGCGCTGACCGCGCTGCTGTCGCTGCTGAGGCGCAACCGCCCGGCCGCGCTCGCCGCCGCCGTGGTGTGCGCGGTGATGGTCTCCATCGTGGCGCCGCGCGCGGTCGCCGCCGAGCAGCCTCCGGCCCAGGGCGCGCCGCTGCGGGTGCTGGCGATCAACCTGTTCACCCGGGCCGACGCCGAGACCGTGGTCGACCTGGTGCGCGAGTACGACGTCGACGTGTTCAGCGCACTGGAGCTCAGCTACGCCGAGGTGGAGCGGCTGGACGCGGCCGGGCTCGCGCGGCTCCTGCCGCACCGCGTGCTGCAGCCCTCCTTCGGCGCCACCGGCAGCGGCATCTTCTCCAAGCATCCGGTGAAGGAGCTGACGGGCCTGTTCACCCCGATCGGGCACAACATGCCCGCCGCGACCGTGACGTTGCCCGGCGGGGGCACGGTCGAGTTCGTGGCCGTGCATCCCAACCCGCCGCTCGGCCGCAAGACGGAGGAGTGGAACGCCGCCCTGCGCGCCTTTCCCCCGGCCGCCTCCTCGACGATCCGGGTGCTGGCCGGCGACTTCAACGCCAGCCTCGACCACCGCGCCATGCGCGACCTGCTCGACCGGGGCTACGTGGACGCCGCCGACCAGGTGGGCAAGGGCCTGGTGCCGACCTGGCCGAGCTTCAGGAAGTTCCCGCCCATCATCTCCATCGACCACATCCTGGCCGACCGTCGGGTGAGCGTGCGCCGGGTGGAGATCTTCGACGTGCCGGGCACCGACCACCGCGGCGTCTTCGCCGAGTTGCGCCTGCCCTGAACGCCCGCGTGGCCGCAGGGGCGCGCCGCTCGCCATCGCGGACGCGGGGGGCGCCGCTCGCCCACACGGGCGCGGAGGCGCAACGCCACACGGAGGCAGCGAGGCGCCCGCTCGCCGTCGGGCGAGCGGGCGCCGTCGGTGCTGCGGTCAGGCCACGTTCTCTTCCCGCGCCCGCTCCAGGGTTTCGAGGTCGAACGCACCCGACTTGACGGCCGCGGTGAAGGACTCCCAGTCGCGGCGGGGCACTTCCAGCACCGTGTCCGGGTGGTCGACGTGGATGACCTCCACGTGATCGTTGATCCGCTTCGCCGCGACGCGGCCGGCGTCGTACGTCATCTGCAGCACTCCTTTCACTAGCCTGCGGAGGTTCCGCCCCGGCCATCCGTTCGCAGGAGGACCGGGGCGGCTGCGGGGAAGCCTTCCATCCGAGGGGCCGACCGGCCACCGGCGCCGGGTCGAGCCTGGATGGGAAATCCCACTCGCGGGCTTCGATCTTTGGGTCTCGGTGCAAAGATGCTCTCCCCGGTTCGGCATCCGCGGGCGGGCCCGTTCGTGACCGCTCGCGCCACGCCTGATCGACATAGGCTTGCCGGTATGCCGCTGGCCGAGCCATGGGACGAAAACCGCGTCCGAGACGGCGATCCCTCGTGCAGGTCGGGGGTCGAGATGCGCGACACCAGCGCGCAGTTCGGGGCCGTGACCGTGGCGAGGAGGAGCTTCGAGCCGCTGCGCCTGTGGCGGGCGGCGGAGCACCCCGAAGACCCCGAGCTGGAGGAGACCTGCCAGCTGCTGGTGCCCATGGCCGGGTCGCTGCAGGTCATCTGGGCCGATGGCCACGCGACGTCGGGGGTCGGCGACCTGCTGGTGCACGACATGACGCGCGTCCTGGCCGCGCGTTTCCGCGCGCCGGAGCGGGGCCTGCGGTTCGAGGCCGCCATGGTCACCGTGCCCCGGTCTCTGGTCTCCCTGCCCACGCACCAGGTGGACGCGATGCTGGGCAGCAGCATGTCGGCCACCGACGGCATCGGCGCCCTGCTGGCGAGCTTCATCACCGGGCTGGCGGAAAACCCGGGCACCTACCGGCCCGCCGACGCCCCGCGGCTCGGCATGGTGGTGCTCGACCTGGTCTCCGCGCTCCTCGCGCACGCCATCGAGACCAGCCCCGTCATCCCGCCCGCCAACCGTGAGGCGCTGATCCTGCGCGTCCAGGCGTTCGTCCAGGAGCACCTGCGCGACCCCGGCCTGGGCCCTCGCGCGCTGGCCGTCGAGCACCACATCTCCACCAGCTACCTGCACCGGCTCTTCCAGAGGCAGGGCAGCACGGTCGGCGGCTACATCAGGGCTCAGCGGCTCGACCGCGCCCGGCGCGATCTGGCCGATCCCGCCCTGCGGGATGTGCCGATCCACAGCATCGCGGCCAAGTGGGGTTTCTCGCACGCCGCCGACTTCAGCCGGGCCTTCCGCCGGGCCTACGGAGTGTCGCCCCGGGACTTCCGGCGTGAGGCGGTCCACACGGCTCCGCGCTGACGGGGCTCCGGCCAAGGAAGCCGGCTCAGGTCGTTCGTCGCTGCTCAGATGAGGCTGTACAGCACTTTTTTAGTGAGAAGTTAGCGGTGGTGCGTATGTTGACGAACCCAATCGCGACACGACACCACACAGAGGACATGTCATGCAGCTGACCTCAAAGCAGACGTACAACCACGCAACCGTCCGGAGTGTCCGCATTACCTAGAGCTTCGCGAAGCACTGCTCCAGTGATGACAGCGCTGCCTACAGTCCCCCCCATGAGGGCTCGCGTAAAGAGCACCGAGGCGTGGAGCGAGCTGCGTTTCACCTCCACGCCGCAGATCTCCATCTCCATCTCCCCCCACCTGACCGTGCTCGCCATGATCGCCGACGCCCTCGCGGGCCGTCGCCGCGGCCTGCCCGAGCTCTGGCGGAGGGCGATCAGCGCGCGCGTCGGCCCGCACGGGCACGAGGCCGTGCGACCGCTGGCCGTGCTCGGTCGCACGGTCGCGCCCGACAGTCTCGTGGCGAGATCCCCGATCGACGCGGACGTCACCGTGCAAAGTCAGATCAGCGCGCTCCAGGACACTTCGCCGGACGCTCTGATCAAGGACTTGGAGCAGACGTTCGGGCCGGGGGCGCCGCCGGCGCACTGGCGCGCGGCCGCCGAACGGCCGGGCCGCTGGCTGCGCGGCTACGCCGGTGCCCTGGCCGACGTCTGGAACACCACGGAACCCCTGTGGAAGCGGGCCCGCCCGCTGCTCGAAAGGGAGATCGAGCGCGTGGGCGTGGCGACCGTGCGCGGCCGCCCCGAGCTGCTGTTCGGCTCGCTCAGTGACCGCATCGTCAGCACCGAGCGCGGCCTGCTCATCTCCGACCCTGAGTCCGGCGGGTACGAGCTGGGCGAGCGCAGGATCGTCCTGGTGCCGACGCTGGCCGGCAAGGACTCCGTGATCGTCAGCCTGGACGACCCGGAGGCGGTGTGGATCGCCTATCCGGTGCGGGGCGCCGAATCGTTGTGGCGCAAACCGGTCAGGCCCTCGGTGGACGAGTTGTCCGCGCTCGTCGGCCCGATCAGGGCGGACCTGCTCTGCGCGCTCGACCAGCCCATGACCATGTCCATGCTGGCGGCGGACATGAAGATCGCCCCGAGCGGGCTCACGTACCACTGCGACCGGCTGCGCGCCGGGCGGTTGATCACGCGGGAGCGTCGCGGGCGTGAGGTGTGGATCGCCCGCACCCGCCGGGCGGAGGAGCTGCTGGAGCTCTTTCGGCGCTGAGGAGAGAGGGGAAGTCAGCGTGGGACTCACGTTCCACCGCGGCGCGCTGGAGACGTGCGCGACCGCGGCCAGGTCGGCGTCCGGGGCCTTCGCGGCGTCGGCGGGCCAGGCACCGGACGTGCCCGCCTTCGGGAACGTGTCCGGGTCGGCGGCGATGGCGAAGGCAGCGGGCGACCTGCTACGGGCCGCCGAGCAGGCGGCCAAGACCCTGGGCGGACGCCTGGAGGCGGTGGAGCGCACTCTCGACGCCGTCGAGCGCACGGTCGTCGCCGCCGACGGCGCCGCGGTCCAGCGGTGAGCGCTCTCGACGACGTCAGGGCCGCGCCGGGCGGCGGCGAGCTGGCCGACCTGGCGGCCCGGGTGATCGGGGCGCCGGAGACGATCACCGCGGCGGCCGGTGCCTGGCGCACCGCCGCGGGCACCGCCGGGGAGCACACCGGCGCGCTGCGCGATGCGGTCTCCGACGTGGACGAGGCGTGGCAGGGGGCCGGCGCAGACGCGTTCACCGGCTACATGGGCCGGCTCGCGGGCTGCGGCGAACGGTACCAGCAGGCGTTGCGGGACTGCGCGGGCCACCTCGACACCGCCGCGAGCACGCTGAGCTCGGCCGAGACGCTGGCGCTGGAGATCTGCCAAGGCTACGCCTCCGCCGCCGCGGAGGTGCGCGGGCGCATGCCCCCGCCCACCGAGGAGCAGGTCGCCCAGAGCATGCAGCCCGCGCTCGGCGAGGCCCGTACGGCGCTGCAGAAGCTGGTCACCGACACCGGCAAGACGCTCGACGACCTCGCGGGCAAGCTCCAGAACGCGCTCGGCACGATCCCGGACGTCGCCAAGGAGCTGCCGGAGCCGGACGCGCAGCCTTTCGCGCCCGCCCCGGGCAGGAGGCTCGACTGGTCGCCTGCCGAGGTGAAGCCGCCCGCCACCGAGCTGGCCTCGTCGCCGGGCTCGAAGGGCGGCTCGGGCGGATCCAGCGGGTACGGCGGCTTCGGCGGGTACGGCCCCAGCGGCCCGCCACCGCCCGGAGGCGGCCCCGCCCCTCAGGGCCAGGTCGCCGACTGGATCAACCAGGCGATCACCATTCTCCGGGCCAGGGGCGTGCCCCTGGAGAAGATGAACCCGAACGACATCTGGATGATCATCAAGCACGAGTCGGGCGGGAACCCGCACGCCATCAACAACTGGGATTCCAACGCGGCGAAGGGCACGCCGTCGAAGGGCCTGATGCAGACCATCGACCCGACGTTCCACGCCCACAAGCTGCCCGGACACGGCAACATCTACAACCCGGTCGACAACATCATTGCGGGCGTGCGCTACGCCATCGACCGCTACGGCTCGGTCTCGAACGTGCCGGGCGTGGTCGGCATGAAGACCGGCAGCGGCTACCGCGGCTACTGAGCCTGCTCGAACGCGGGCTTGGCCGCCCGCGCGGGGTCCAGCACGGGGCCCTCGGGGATGAGCTGGAGCACGTTCGCCGGCACGGGCGTGGCCTGGCTCGCGTCGTAGCCGAGCTTGCCCAGCACGTCGGCGCCCGGCACGGCGTAGCGGCGTCCGTCGGGGGTGACCAGGTAGTAGGACTGGACCGCCTTCAGCTGGCCGTCGCCGGGCAGGACGCCGGCCAGCACGGCCTTGCCCGGCGGCAGGCGTACGAGGTCGGTGGCGTCGCCGTGCGCCTGGGGCAGCGTGGCGCCGGTCGTGAGGCGGGCGCGGGTGGATCCCGCGCCCGTGTCGGTGTAGACGGCGCACAGCGGGCGGGCAGGGTCGTAGGCGGTCATGCGCGGCATGACCGGCGGCAGTCCGTCGGCGGGGATCGTCGTCCGCGAGCGGGGGGCGGCGTTGGCGGTGGCCGTGTCGATGGCGATTTCCTTCACCGCGCCGCCGCCGTAGGCCTGCCTGCTATCGGGGTCGCTGAGCAGCAGCGTGGCCTGGCCCTGGGTGACGGGGGCGAGCCCGTCGCCCAGCATGACGTACCAGCGGGGCTCGCCGCCGGCCACGCCGTCCGCGCGGAACACCTGGCCCACGGCGGCGGCCTTGCCTCCGGGCCCAGTGACCGGCCTGCCGCGGCCGCTGATGTCGGGCGCGGCCAGGTCGGGCCCCTCCGGCAGCGCGTTGAGCCAGGCGACCGGCACCGGGGCGGGCGCTGTGGGGGTGAGCCCGCGGGCGATGCCGCCCGCCACGCGCATGCGGGTGCCGCGCCAGATGGCCCACTGCCGGCCGCCCACGTCGACGAGGATCGCGTCGCCGTCCGCGACCTGCCTGCCGCCGACCTGGCGACCGGCGACCAGCGTCACGTACGGTTTGCGCCCGGTCGGCTCGGCGCGTTCCTGCACGCAGACGGCCCAGGGGCCCTTGGCCAGGTTCTCGGGGGCGGGCAGCGAGTCGGGGGCGCCGGGGATGCCGATGGGCGCCCCGCGCTCGTACCCGGCCAGGGCCTCCCGCGCCACGACGCGCTCCTTGATCTGCCCTGAGGCGAGCACGAGTCGGGCGGAGGCGTAGTTGGCGACGGGGATGAGTCTGCGCTGGTCGTGGCTGTAGACGTAGCCGGCGCCCGTCTCGCGTTCGATGACGAGCGTGCCGGACTCCTCGATCGACTTCGTGCCGCTGGGGCGCAGCAGGCCGTAGACGGCGAAGCCGACGCACAGCAGGACCGCCACCATGATCCCGGCCAGGAACCCGATGTTCTGCCGGCGCAGCGGCCACTCGGGCTGGTTGGGCTGGGCGCGCAGCAGGGCCAGCCCGATGCGCTGGACGGTGAGGCGGTACGCCTGGTAAAGGTCGCGCTGGCTGTGCACTAACGCCCCTTGCTTCCCACTAGTACTTACTAAACCCAATTTATCGGGATAAAAGATGCGAAGCCGCACGGTATCGCAGAGGCGAACAATGATGGGCCGGTGAATGACGTTCCCGGCCACTCCCCCGGCCGCGTTCCACAATGATGATCGTGAATCAGGACACCCGCTACATCACTCCCGACGCGATCGGCGAGGTGCGCCGCGACCTCAGGGAGGACCTGCTGCCGCTCCTTGCGGAGATCCGCCGGATCCTCGAGGAGAACAGGTCGCTCGACTTCCCCGGGTGGGGGCCGCTGGGCGAGTGGACGGCGGGCGCGCTCTACCGGTCGCTCATCGACGCGTTCGTCCGTGACACCGACGCGGCGCTCGGCGTCGTCAGGACGTGGGAGGGCGAGCACCTGCGCTTCGCCGAGCACAACTGGCGCGCGGCCGAGGACCTCGCCGTACGGCGGGTGGGGCGGCCGTGACCCGCAGGGTGGCCGGACGGGCCAGGGACGGCTCCCCGCTGCGCCCGCTGCCGAAGATCCCGCCCGATCCCAGGGCCGTGCAGGACATCCTGCGCAAGGCGGGGCGGCTGGAGCCGTCCGTGCTCGTCGGCCTGCTGGCCACCGCCCCGGCCGTGGCGAACGTGCCGGCCATCTGGACGGCCGCCGCCAACCTCCAGGCGGGCGTGGGCGGCCGGCTCGACAAGGGCGCCAACAACGTGCTCACCGGCCTGATCAACGCCTCGGGGCAGAGGTGGATCGCCGAGGACCAGAAGGCGTTCGCCGACGCGGCCGCCGTGCTGCGGACGCACCTCGACGTGCTCCGCACCAACGTGCAGTGGGCGGCGGGGCACGTCGACGGCATCGGCGACGGTTTCCTCGTCTACTGGGGAGCCGCGCTCAAGATTGCGCAGGAGACGTACCTGCGGCTGGCCGCGTTGCAGGTGCTCGCGCTGGCCCCGCAGACCAGGGTGGCGGCGAGGATCGCGATGCGCAGAACGGGCGCGCAGGCGAGCGCGGCGCTGGCCGCGTCGACCGGGCGGCTGGGGCGTTTCCTCGGCTCGCTCGGCTTCAAGGACGTGCTGAGCGGCGTCGCGGCGGGGATCGGCGGCTCGGCCGTCGTGCAGCTCGCGTTCATGCGGCCGGACGGCGGCGCGGCGGTCGACTTCACCGAGGCGGCCGTCGACACCGCGAGGGCGGGCACGTTCGCCGAGCCCGAGCAGGGCAGGCCCCTGCCGGACGCCACGCGGTCCTTCGACTGGCGGGTCAGGACGGCCGGCGGCGACATGAGCCTGGACGACGTGGTCAGGGACAGGAACTAGCCGACCAGGCCGCGGATGGTCTCGTACAGGTCCAGTACGGCCAGCGCCAGCGGGATCAGCGCGATCATCAGCAGGATGTCCATGATGTCGCCCATCCGGCCCCAGAACGGGGACGGCCGCCCGGACGTGAGCCACAACGCCGTGCCCGCCACGCCCAGGGCCAGCACCACCAGCGCGGGGACGATGCCGTAGAGCACCGTCCCGTCCGCCGCCCCGGACACGGCCCCGGCGGCGGCCAGCACCACCCCCGCCATGGCCGTGGTCAGCAGCCAGACGCGCTGGCCACGGCCCTCGAAGACGCGGGCCCGCATGAGCATCGACACCGACAACGCCGCGCTCATCGCGGTCGCGGCCCAGGCGCCGTCGAGGACGAGCAGCACCTGGGCGCCGAGCACGACGAGTGCCACCCCGCCGAGCAGCCCGCCGCAGAAGCGGTCGGCGACCACCGTCTTGTCGATCACCAGCTCGCCGTCGAGGTCGCTGCCCTCGCGCCGCAGTTCCTCGGCCGTCGTCGGCAGCGCGGGCAGCGGCATGCCCGCCAGCCGGAACGACAGGGACGGGATCGCCGTCGTCAGCCCCACCGCGAGCGCCGCCAGCACCGCCGCCACCCCGGCCGCGGCCAGGTCGAAGCCCATGACCAGCCCCGACGCCAGCAGCCCGCAGAACGCGGCGGCGGCCACGCCGAGGAACGCCGGCAACCCTTCCGCGACCGCGAACCCGGTCGCCGTGGCCAGCATCAGCACCACGCCGCAGGCGGACAGCAGGTTGGCCGGCTGGAGGATGGCGCCGTCCGTGGCCGGCCCGAGCAGCCCGGCGACGAACCCGTACGGCAGGGCCGCGTACCCGATGACCGCGCCCGACCGCGCGTCGCCGAGCGCCCGTGACAGCGCCGCCGCGACCAGCAGCAGGACCAGCGCGACGACCCCCGCGACCAGGGCCGCGGGCGCCCAGGGCGGCCCGGTCGCGAGCAGCGCGGCGGCGCCCGTGCCGAGCAGGGCGGCGGCGGCGCGCAGGCCGTAGGACCTGGTGGTGGCCGGCTGCCAGCGGCCGGTGCGCTCCAGCACGCCCGTCGCGACAGCGTCGGCCACGTCGTCGAAGACGACCTCCGGCAGCTCGTGCCCGCGCGGGCGCAGGTGCAGCAGTTCGCCGTCGCGCACGGCCAGCTCGGACAGCGTGGCGTCGAGGCCGAACGGCGGCCCGCCGAGCCGCTGGAGCACCCAGCCGCCGTGGGCCAGGCCCGCCTCCGCGAGCCCCTCCCCCGCGATGCGCAGGAGGGTGGGCAGCAGGTTGCCCAGCGGCATGTCGGGCGGCAGGCCGACGTCCAGGAATCCGCGCGGGGTCACGACGGTGACCCGGCACAGGTCGGTTCCGGTGGCACTCACCCAGCCGAGTTTATGGATTGCCCATCGTGCGCGACGCGCTAAAAACATCGAGGAATTTTGAAATATCGCATATAACGCTATGTCAGAGGCTTTTATGGCTCTGATGAGTGGCAGCCTGATCGTGGTCCGCAGGCCCGAGCGGCGCACCCCGCCCGAGCCTCCCGGCGGCGAGGTGTTGCTGGAGTCGCCTCCGGAGATCCCCGAGACCGTGACCGGCGGCGGGCTGACACAGTTGCTGACGTACCTGCCCATGATCGCCGGGGCCGGGGCGATGGCGCTGATGGTCACCGGCGGCGGCACCGGCAACCCGATCATGATGGTGTCCAGCGGCCTGTTCGCGGTCTCCATGATCGGCATGACCGTGGGCCAGATGATGCGCAACGCCGGCGAGCGCAAGAACCAGCTCAACGGCCAGCGCCGCGACTACTACCGATACCTCGAACAGGTCAGAAAGCGGGTCCGCGGCGCCGCCGCGCAGCAACACCGGGCCATGTCGTGGAACCATCCCGACCCTGCCGCCCTCTGGTCGCTGGTGATGACCAGCCGGCTGTGGGAGCGGCGGCCCCGCGACGACGACTTCGCCCAGATCAGGATCGCCACCTCGGCGCAGCGGCTGGCGCTGCCGATGATCCCGCCGGAGACCAAGCCGATCGAGGACCTCGACCCGATGACGGCGGGCGCGCTGCGGCGCTTCGTCCGCACTCACGCCACCGTTCCGGGGCTGCCGGTCGCGCTGGCGCTGCACTCGTTCGCCAGGATCGCGATCACCGGGGATCCGGTGGCCGTGCGCGACCTCGTCCGCGCCGCGCTGGCGCAGGCGGCCGCGCTGCACTCGCCGGAGGAGCTGCGGATCTCGGTGTGCGCAGGCGGGGAACGGGCCGCCGAATGGGAGCCGGTGAAGTGGCTGCCGCACGCCCTGCACCCGACCGAGGAGGACGGCGCCGGCCCGGTACGGCTGGTGGTGCGCGACCTCGGCGAGCTGGACGCCCTGCTGGCGTTCGAGCTGAAGGACCGGCCCCGGTTCAGCAAGGGGCTCGCGCCGGACGCGCTGCCGTACCACGTCGTGGTGGTCGACGGCGGCACGGTGCCCGCGGGCAGCCAGCTCGCCCTGGACGTCATCGAGGGCGTCACCGTCATCGACCTCGGCGGGGCGACCCCGCAGGCGCCCGCGCAGCTCACCCTGCGCCTCGACGTCGGCCCCGACGAGGTGGTCAGGGTCGTCGAGGACGAGCTCGGAAAGGAGCTCAGGTCGGGGCTCGGCCGGCCCGACCGGATGGCGCGGCCCGCGTTCGCCGCCCTGGTCAGGCAGCTCGCGCCTATGCGCGCAGGCTCCGGCGGCAAGGAGGAGCAGCAGGACGTGTTCGCCACGAACACGACCCTCACCGACCTGCTCAGGATCGGCGACGCGCGGCGGTTGTCGCCCGCGTCCACCTGGCAAGCCCGCCCGGTCAGGAACCGGCTGCGGGTCCCGATCGGGCTCGGCGCCGACGGGCGGCCGGTCGAGCTCGACATCAAGGAGGCCGCGCAGGGCGGCATGGGACCGCATGGGCTGGTGGTCGGCGCGACCGGTTCGGGCAAGTCGGAACTGCTGCGCACGCTGGTGCTGGCGCTGGCGATCACGCACTCGTCCGAGACGCTGAACTTCGTGCTCGTCGACTTCAAGGGCGGCGCCACCTTCCTCGGCCTCGACGCGCTGCCGCACGTCTCGGCCGTCATCACCAACCTGGAGGACGAGCTGCCCCTGGTCGACCGCATGCACGACGCGCTCCACGGCGAGATGGTGCGCCGCCAGGAGCTGCTGCGCGCGGCCGGCAACCACGCCTCGCTGCGCGACTACGAGCAGGCCCGCGAGCAGGGCGCCGACCTGCGTCCGCTGCCGACGCTGTTCATCGTGCTGGACGAGTTCAGCGAGCTGCTGACGGCCAAACCGGAGTTCGCCGAGCTGTTCGTGATGATCGGGCGGCTCGGACGGTCGCTGGGCGTGCACCTGCTGCTGGCCTCGCAGCGGCTGGAGTCGGGGCGGCTGCGCGGGCTGGACACGCACCTGTCGTACCGGATCGGGCTGCGCACCTTCTCGGCGGCCGAGAGCCGGGCCGTGCTCGGGGTGGCGGACGCGTACTCGCTGCCGCCCGAGCCGGGCAACGCCTACCTGATGTTCGAGACCACGGGCATGACGCGGTTCAAGGCCGCGTACGTGTCGGGGCCGTACCAGCCGGACGCGGCGCGCCACCGGGCGGCGCCGACGCGCTCGGGCCACCGCGGGAAGATCATCTGGTACGGCACCGAGCGCGTCCCCCTGCCGCCGGTGACTGAGACGCCCCCGCGGGAGGACGAAGGGGAGAAGCAGGCCAAGCAGGACAGCCTGCTGGACATCGTGGTCGGGCGGCTGACCGGCCAGGGGCCGGCCGCGCACCGGATCTGGCTGCCGCCGCTCAAGGAGCCCACCTCGCTCGACCGCCTGCTGCCGCCCATCGAAGCCACCCCCGGGCACGGCCTCACCGCGGCGGGCGTCGCGCGCGAGCGGCCGGGGAGGCTGCACGCCGTGGCCGCCATCGTGGACAGCCCGTTCGACCAGCGGCGCGACCCGTACTGGCTGGACCTGTCGGGAGCCGGGGGCAACGTCGCCGTCGTCGGCGCGCCGCAGACCGGCAAGAGCACGCTGCTGCGCACGCTGATCGCCTCGCTCGCGCTCACGCACACCCCCAAGGAGGTGCAGTTCTACTGCCTCGACTTCGGCGGCGGCACCCTCTCGTCGTTGTCCGGGCTGCCGCACGTCGGCGGCGTCGCCACCCGGCTCGACGCCGACGCGGTGCGCAGGACCGTGGCCGAGCTGAAGACGCTGCTCGACCGCCGCGAGCGGCTCTTCGTGGAGCGCGGGATCGACTCCATGGCCACCTACCGCAGGATGGTCGCCTCGGGCGCGTACGAGGGCGACGGCTGGGGGGACGTGTTCCTCGTCGTGGACGGCTGGGCGATCGTGCGCCAGGAGTACGAGCAACTCGAACCCGACGTCGGCGACCTCGTCACCCGTGGTCTCGGCTTCGGCATCCACGTCGTCGGCACCGCCAACCGGTGGATGGAGTTCCGTTCGGCCATCCGCGACCTGCTCGGCACCCGGCTGGAACTGAAGCTCGGCGACACGTTCGACAGCGAGATCGACCGCAAGGCGGCGGCCAACGTCCCCGAGGGGGCTCCTGGACGCGGGCTCACCCGCGAGGCGCTGCACTTCCTCGCCGCGCTGCCGCGCATCGACGGCCGTTCCACCGTGGCCGACCTGTCCGACGGCGTGACCGCCTTCGTCGAGGCGGCCGCGGCGGCCTGGCACGACCACCCGGCCCCGCCCGTACGCCTGCTGCCCGCCCTGCTGCCCGCGCACACGCTGCCGCGCGGCACCGGTGACCCGGCCGAAGGAGGGGCCCGCGTGCCGATCGGCATCGACGAGGCCGCCCTGGCGCCCGTGTCGCTGGACTTCGACGCCGACCCGCACTTCGTCGTGTTCGGCGACACCGAGACCGGCAAGACCAACCTGCTGCGCCTGGTCGCCGCCGGCATCGCGGACACGCACACGCCTCTGCAGGCGCGGTTCGTCGTCATCGACTACCGTCGCACGCTGCTCGACGCCACCGACACCGAGCACCGCATCGGCTACGCCGCCTCCAGCACCGCCGCCGCCACCCTGCTGCAGGGCGTGCAGGAGGTGCTGCAGACGCGCCTGCCGCCGCCCGACCTCACCTCGGAACAACTGCGGACGCGCAGCTGGTGGACCGGGCAGGACCTGTACGTGATCGTGGACGACTACGACCTCGTGGCCACCTCCGCCAACCCGCTCACCGTGCTCGGCGACCTGCTGCCGCAGGCCAGGGACATCGGCCTGCACCTGGTGCTGGCCCGGTCCATGGGCGGGGCGGGACGCAGCATGCTCGACCCGATCGTTCGGCGGCTGAAGGAGATGAACTCGCCGGCCGTGCTGCTGTCGGGGCCGAGGGACGAGGGTCAGCTGTTCGGCAACGTACGGCCGCGCAAGCTCCCGGTGGGACGCGGCCTCTACGTGGACCGGCGGTCGGGCGAGAAACTCATCCAGACCGCCTACCTGGGCTGAAGGGCTTCAGGGGAGCGGGTTTCAGGGGCCGAGGTCGCGCTGGATGCGGGCCAGCTCGGCCGTCGCCTGGTCCATGGCGGACTCGTACGCCTCCCGCGCCTCCCGCATGCGCACGTCGGCGGGGTTGTTCCCGGCGGCCAGGTCGAGCGGCCCCTCCCCCAGGACGTCGCGGAGCAGCTCGGCCGACTTGGCCTGCATGTCGGCCAGCGCCTCCGCGATCAGGCTCAGGATCGTCTGCGACAACCGCTGCGAGCCCCACCGCATGGCGCGCGGGTCGATGTCGAGCCCCGTGACGCCCTGCACCGAGCACTCGACCGTCACCAGCTTGCCGGGGTCGCGGGCGACGCCCTTGACGTCGAGCACCTGCCGGTAGAGCTCGTCCAGCTCGGCGGCGGGCCGCTGGGCCTCGGCCACCAGCCGGTCGATGGCCTCCTCGTCGAACTCAGCCATCAGGCGGTCACCCTTCCCCTGTCATCACGCGCTCTGCGCGGGGCCGGTCTGATCCGCGCTTCCCGCAGACCCGGTCAGGTCCGCGCTTGCGGCGGAACCGGGCACCTGCGGCGAGCTCTCCAGCTGGTTGCCGCTGATCCGGTCCGCGACCGCCGACTGGCCCATCGACCCGGCGGTCAGCGCGACCGCGCCGCCCAGCACCGCCTGCTTGACCGGCGACATCTGCGCCAGCTTCTGCACCACCTTGCCGAGCACACCCTTGCCGCTCCCCGCGAGCGTCTTCGCCCTCGCCGCGAGCGTCCCCGCCTGGTGGTCCGCCCTGCGGCCGAACCCGGTCGCGGCCACCTCGGCGGCCGCCCTCGTGAAGGGGTTCGCCGCGGCGACCCTGTGCATCACGCCCGCCGCGAGGATGCTCGCGCCGGTGGCGAAGACGGCCTTGCCCAGGACGTCGTACACGTTGGCGGTGACGCGCAGGGTGTCGGCCGTCGCCCTCGGCGAGGCGGCCTTCTGCGCGACGTCGTCGGAGTAGGCCAGCACGGTGCCCTTGTAGAGCTCGGCGCTGCGGGCGGACCACTCGACGCCGCGCGTGGCGGAGTCCACCGTGCCGGGGTGCCGTTCCAGGGCCGAGGCCAGCCGCTCCCACTCGTCGGCCGCCGCCCGCTGCTGGGCGGTGTCGCCGTACATGAGGGGCAGGAGCAGCGTGGCGTAGCGGGCGCGGCCCCAGCCGAGGAGCATCGAGCCGGTCGCCGCCATGGCCGAACCCTCGACCACCGACCACGGTTGTTCAAGCACGAGGTCTCGCTTTCACGCTTGGATGCCGGTCTGGGACTGGGTTCGCGGGTCGGCCGGCATGTCCGCGGCCAGCCCGGCGGCGCTCGCGTCGCCGTCCACGTAGCCGTTGGCCGTGCTGTACGCCCTGTCGTGGATGTCGGCCACCTGGTCGCGCTTGTCCATCAGATACTTCAGCGCGGCCGCCTTGACCTCGTCCAGCGCCTGCCCGAGCGACCCGCCGAGCAGCCCGAAGGCGCCGTACGCGCCGGACGTGAGCTCGACCTGACCGATGGCCCTGCTCATGGCCTCCAGTTCCCCCATGGGCGCCGCGGCCATGTTCCGGCCCATCTCGCGGATCGACTCCGCCTGTGCTCTGACCGAATCCCGGTTCATGAGCTCACCCCACCACCGGAGGGCCGCAGTCGATCTCGGGCCGGAAGAAGTCACCGTCGCTCTTCGGCGTGAGCGAGCGCCGACCCGAGCGCGCGTCCTGCGGGACCGCTCCGCCCATGGGCAGGAACGGCACGCCGCCGGTCGCCGTCGTGCCCGGCTCCCGCGCGCCCACGGGCGTCACGGTCGGGGACGGGGAGGCGCCCACGACGGGCACGGCGCCCGGCCGCACGGAGGGGCCGGTCTCGGCCGCGACGCTCCTGGTCCGGCCCGGCTCACTGGCGGCGGACGGATCGTGACCCGTGGACGGGTACGGCCCGCCGTCGCGCCTGAGCGAGGGCACGGGGGTCGTGGCGGGCGGGCCGGTCACGGGAACCCCGGCCGGGGGCGTACCTGGCGCGGGCGGGCGCGCTGCCGCGGGGGCGAGCCCGGTCAGCCCGGTCAGCCCGGTCATCGTCGAGGGGGCAACGGGCTGCGGCGTGCCCGCGGTCCCCGTCGGCGGCCCGCCCGCGGTGCCCGCAGGAGGCCCGCCGCCCGTGTTGCCCGGCCCCGGCCCGCCGGCGAGGGCTCCCGGCGGCGAACCGGCGGGCGCGGTCGAAGAGCCCGGCGTCGCGGCCAGGTCGGCGGCGGCCGGAGCCGTGCCGTCGTACGGAGGGGTCCCGTGGCCGCTGCCCAGCGGCGTCGCGATCTGCTCGGGCGGCGGCATGTACGGCGCGGGCGACGCCAGCTCCGCGTCCCAGGGCAGCCGGTCCGGCATGGCCTCGTACGCCTCGTGGTAGACGCCGTTCAATTCCGTCATGAACTTCCGCGCGTCGGCGTTGGGATCGTTGGCCGGCATCGACTGCCCCGCTCCCATACCGCTGGCCTCCACCCAGTACATGCGCTGCTCCGTGGCCTGGTCGAAACGCTCCTTCGCCGAGGCCAGCTCGCGGCTGACCATCTCGAGCGAGGGCGGCACGGCGTCCACGCCGTCCCGCAGCGCCTGAAGGTAGGTCTGAAGGCGCTTCATGCGCGTGAGCATGGCCCCGGCCGACTCCCCGCCCCAGGCGCCGTCGCCCACCAGGCGGGCCGCGCTGTCGCCCAGGGTCGTGATAGTGGTGGTCAGCAGCTCGGACGCCGACCTGTAGGCGTCCGCGACGGGCCCGAACTCCTCCGGCCTGGTCCCCATGACCATCCGCCGGATCTCCTCGCGCCCGCCGTACCCGTCGGGGTTCCCGCCCTGGAGGCTGCCGCTCTTGATCGGCTTCGGTTCCGGCAACGCGTTTCCTCTATCCCTTACGTGGCGACGCGCCGGCTCGCTGGTCGGCGTCCAGCACGGTGCCGGCGGTCGCCGCCAGGTCGTCGACGATTCTCTGGACCTGCTCCATGACGAAGCCGAGCGTGTCACAGATGGACAGCCTGGCCCGGAGCACCGTTCCGACGTACCCCTGGGCGATGTCCCAGGTGCCCGGGGCGGCCGGAGGGAGGTCGGGCATCTGGAACCTGGCTGCCTCCAGCCGGGGCAGCAGTTCCCTGTTCAGCTTGCCTGCCACGTCGAGGAGCGCCTCCGGCCGGCACCTCACGGTGTCGCCCGCGGTGGCCGGGTCGATGAGCGGCTCGTCCACCGCGGCTCAGGTGCCCCAGCGGCGCACGTTGGTGTGCTCGGCGTCCCGCATGATCTGCGTCGCGTCGTGCAGCGCCGGGCCGAAACGCTGCATGGTGTCGCCCATGGCCACCACCGCGTTGTTCCACTCGTTCTTGGCCGCCAGGTAGACGTCCTTGGCGGCGCCGTCCCAGGTCTCCAGGATTTTCAGGTCGCTCTCCAGGTCGGCCAGCTCGCCTGTCAGGTTCGCGTAGGCCCGGCCGAGCTCCGTGGCGATCTCATCCATCTCGTCGAAGTTCGCGAGGATGATCTCTCCGCCACCGTTCATGGTGAATCTCCGTTCGTCAGACTTGGCCGGCGCTCAGCGCGGCCTTGAGCCGTGCGGCGACGTCGCTCGCGTTGGTGTTCGCCTCGTCGTACTGGATGCCCGAGCCCTTCAGGTTCTCCGCGATCGTGTGCAGCGCGTCGATGACCCTCTTGAACTGCGGGTTCCACTCGTTCAGCACCTGCGCGTAGACGGTGGCTGACTGGCCCTGCCACGCGGCGCCGAGCGTCGCCGGGATCTGGGTGAGGCGGTTGTGGATCTGCGTGATGTTCTGGTGGGCGATCAGCGCGCGCTCTGCGGCGCTGTGCTGGCTGCCCGCCTCATAACGTGTGGGCTGTGGCACGTGCACCTCTCGGTCTCGTGGCCCGGAATTCGACCGGGTTCCCGTACTTTCCGATCAACGTAAGTGGGCCGGAACGAGGCGGGCCACCCTTTCAACTTTCCTGTAAGTGTCACTGTGTCGCCCGTGGGGTCCCCCGCACGTTCCCCGCACGCCAGCCCCTGCGACGGGCCCTGGGCAGCATCAACGCCACGAAGACCACCAGCGCGGTGGCGCCGACCGCGCCCGCGGCGATGACGACGGCGATGGCCTGCTTCCGCGCGTCCGGCACCGGCGCCCTGGCCAGCACGATCGGCGGGGCGGCGGCCTTCTCCTCGGTGGCGGGGATCACCGAGGTGACCGCGAGCAGCGGGTTGACGAGGCCGGCTCCGGTGCCCGCCATGCCCCCGCCCTCGGCGGTGCGCTCCAGCCTGCGCTTGATCTGCCAGTGGTCGAGCTCCGGGTGCCTGGCTCTGACCAGCGCGACCACGCCGGACACGAAGGGGGCGGCGAAGCTGGTGCCGTCCAGTCCCGTACGGTAGCCGCCGCCGGTCCAGGCGCTGGTGATCCCGGCTCCCGGGGCGGTGACCGAGATGCGGGTGACGCCGTTGGAGAACTCGGACTTCGCGCCGTCGGGCGAGGCCGAGCCGACCGCGATCACGCCGGGATACTCCGCCGGGTACGCGGCCGCGACCGCGCCGTCGTCCTGCTTGACGTTGCCCGCCGCCGCCACGATCACCGCGTCCTTGTCGTGCGCGTACGTCACGGCCGACTTCAGGGCCGGATGGTCCTGGGCCTGCACGGACACGTTGATCACGTCCGCGCCGAGGTCGGCGGCCCGCCTGATGCCCCTGGCCAGCCGCGACACGTCGCCGGAGCGCCCCTCGGTCTGTTTGATCGACAGGATCCTGGCGTCCGGCGCGACCCCCATCACGGGCACGCCGCGCGAGGTGAGGTCGCGTCCGGCGATGATCCCGGCGACGGCGGTGCCGTGGCCGACGCAGTCACGCTTGTCGGTGCCGGTGAGGTCCTCCTGCCGGACGACCACGCCGGACAACTGCGGGTGCGTGGCGTCCACGCCGCTGTCGACCACGGCCACCGTCACGCCTTCGCCCCTGGTCAGCCGCCACACCCGCTCGAACCGCAGCCGCTGCTGGGGCCACGGCTCGCCGGTGACCTCCGCCACCCCGGGCTCGGGCTCGCAGCGTACGGCGTGCGTGGTCGCGGGGGTGGGGACGGGTGAGGG